>CAMKJS010000094.1 GCA_946413245.1 uncultured Clostridia bacterium | reverse complement strand
GGGAGAACTTCTCGCTGACGCGGACGACCACGTCTCCGAAGGTCAGGGCGCGGCCCTGGGATTTCACCTTGACAGAAACGACATCCTTATCCTTTACGCCGAATTCCTCGGCATCCGCGGGGGTCATGTGAATATGGCGCATGGCGGCGATCACGCCTTCCGTCACGGTGACTTCACCGGCAGGGCCGATCAGCGTGCAGCCGCCGGAACCGGCGATATCTCCGGACTCCCGGATGGGCGCGGTGACACCGATGGAACGCGCGTCGGTCAGAGAAAGCTCAATCTGCGTGGCCTTGCGGACCGGCCCGAGGATGCTCACTTTCTTCAGGGTGTTCTTGGGACCGACCACGTCCACCCGCTCTTCGCTGGCGAACTGGCCGGGCTGGGACAGCATTTTCTTGACGTGCAGTTCATATCCGGCGCCGAAAAGGGTTTCCAGATCCTCCTGGGTAACATGTACATGACGGGCGGAAGTCTCGACCAGAATCTCCTTCATGAAACAACCTTCTTTCTGTATATAAGTGGGGTACCTTTATTATATCGGATTCCTGCCGTTCACGCAAGAGCGATCTCAGGCATCGAGATACCGGCAGGCAGCCAGGGCGGCGACAGCGCCGTCCGCGGCGGCTGTGGTCAGCTGACGGACAGCCTTGCTCCGGCAGTCCCCGGCCACGAAGAGCCCCGGGGTTTTGGTGAGACAGCGCTCATCGCTGTCGAAATATCCCCAGTCGTTGCAGTCCGCCAGCGGGCGGAAGGCGTCGTTCTCCGGGATCAGGCCGATGGCTTCAAACAGTCCGTCGCAGGGGATCTGCAGGATCTGCCCGTCCGCCCTGCGCTGAACGGTGACGCCGCGCAGGACGCCGCTCTCCGTGTTCAGTGCCGTGACGGCGACCCCGGTATGCACCTCCACATTGTCCCGGGCCAGCAGCGCATCCTGCAACTTCTGCTCGCCGGTGAGGGCATCCAGATCCTGCAGGATGATGACCTTCCGGCATTTACCTGCCAGCAGGATGGCTTCCTGCAGGGCGGAGTTTCCGCCGCCGGCCACACAGACCGTCTGGCCGGAGAAAAAGTCCCCGTCGCAAACGGCGCAGAAGCTGACGCCTTCGCCGATCAGTTCTGCCTCTCCCGGCAGACCCAGCATCCGATGTTTGACGCCGGTGGCCAGGATGACCGCTTTTGCCTCGTATTCCTGCCCGTCTTCCGTGAATACAGCCTTGACCGCTCCCCGGTCTTCCACGCGAATCACCTTCGCCAGATCCACTTCCGCTCCCTGGTTCAGAATCTGCTCGAGAAAGGCGTCGGCATACGCGTTCCCGCTCATCTGGAAGGTACCGGGCCAGTTTTCGACCTTGGGGCTGTAGGTAATCTGCCCGCCGAAGCCGTGCTTCTCCAGCACCAGCACGGATTTCCCGTTCCGCAGGGCATAGAGCGCCGCAGTCATCCCCGCGGGGCCGCCGCCGACAACAATGATATCGGTCATGGGATTCTCCTCCTGTTAAAAACGCGGGGATGCCGTCAGACATCCCCGCGGGTTTCTTCCCGGTCAGCCGGCGTTGGGAATGGTTCTGCTGTTCAGCATTCCCTTGATTTCCGAGACGCCCTTGTATTTTTCCGCCTGATCTCCTTCCACCACCAGAAGGGTGGGAGCCTGCTTGATGCCGTACTTATTCGCCAGATCGGGATTCTCCGTCGCCACGACCTTCTTGAAGGCATAGCCGGCTTTTTCCAGCAGGCTGACGGCCAGCTTGCAGTTCGGGCAGGTCTGGCTGACGAAGAGCATGGCGTGCGTCACGGGCTTCGCGGTTTTCTGCGGAACCGCGTTTTCCGGTTCCGCGGCGGAGGCGGCAGCGGCCGGCGCCTGCAGAGGACCCGTGTGCGTCAGATGAGAACGGCCGATGTTGTACACTTTCCTGTCCCGGAACTCCTGCGCCTTGCCGTCGTTCCAGTTCTGCACGGGACGATAGTACCCGGTGATGCGGCTGTATACCTCGGTTTTCGCGCCGCAGTGGGGGCACACGGTCTGCTCGCCCGCCAGATAGCCATGCTCCCGGCAGACGCTGTAGGTGGGGCTCATGGTGTAGTAGGGGAGCTTATAGTTTTCCGCGATTTTCCGCACCAGGGTAGCGGCGGCTTTCCAGTCCGGCAGCTTCTCGCCGAGGAAGGCGTGGAACACGGTGCCGGAGGTATACAGGGTCTGCAGCTCGTCCTGCACGTCCAGGGCGGAGAAAATGTCCTCGCTGTAGCCTACGGGCAGATGGCTGGAGTTGGTATAGTAAGGCGCGCCGTTCATATTGGCGGTGATGATATCCGGATACTGCTGCTTGTCATGCCGGGCAAAACGGTAGGTGGTGGATTCCGCGGGGGTCGCTTCCAGGTTGTAGAGGTCTCCGTACTGCTCCTGATAGTCGCTGAGCCGCTCCCGCATATGATTCAGCACATCCTTCGCAAAGGTCTGCGCTTCCGGATGGGTAAGATCCTTCCGCAGCCAGGCGGCGTTCAGGGCCGCTTCGTTCATGCCCACCAGGCCGATGGTGCTGAAGTGGTTGCTGAAGGTGCCCAGGTAGCGCTTGGTATAGGGATAGAGGCCGGCGTCCAGCAGCTTGGTGATGACGGTGCGCTTGGTCTTCAGGCTGCGGGCGGCGATATCCATCAGCTTATCCAGCTTCCGGTAGAAATCTTTCTCGTCCGCGGACTCATAGGCCAGCCGCGGCATATTGATCGTGACCACGCCGACGGAGCCGGTGCTTTCGCCGCTGCCGAAGAAACCGCCGCTCTTCTTGCGCAGTTCCCGCAGATCCAGCCGCAGCCGGCAGCACATGCTGCGCACGTCGCTGGGCTCCATGTCGGAATTGATATAGTTGCTGAAATAGGGAGTGCCGTATTTGGCGGTCATCTCAAACAGGAGTTTGTTGTTCTCGGTTTCGGACCAGTCAAAATCCCGCGTGATGGAATAGGTGGGAATCGGATACTGGAAACCGCGGCCGTTGGCGTCGCCCTCGATCATGATTTCGATGAAGGCCTTGTTGACCATGTCCATTTCCTTCTGGCAGTCTCCGTAGGTGAAGTCCACCTCTTTGCCGCCGATGATGGCGGGGAGATTCTTCAGGTCGTTCGGGCAGGTCCAGTCCAGCGTGATATTGGAGAAGGGCGCCTGCGTGCCCCAGCGGCTGGGGGTGTTTACCCCGTAAATAAAGCTCTGGATGCACTGCTTGACTTCCTTCTGGCTCAGGTCGTCGATCCGGACAAAGGGAGCCAGGTAGGTGTCGAAGCTGGAGAAGGCCTGGGCGCCTGCCCACTCGTTCTGCATGATGCCCAGGAAGTTCACCATCTGATTGCACAGGGTGGACAGATGGCTGGCCGGAGAACTGGTAATCTTTCCGGGGACCCCGCCGAGGCCTTCCTGGATCAGCTGCTTCAGGCTCCAGCCCGCGCAGTACCCGGTCAGCATGCTCAGATCGTGAATATGGATCGCCGCGGAACGGTGCGCTTCGGCAATCTCGTTGTCATAGATCTCGCTGAGCCAGTAATTGGCAGTGATGGCGCCGGAGTTGGACAGAATCAGGCCGCCCACGGAATAGGTCACCGTGGAATTCTCCTTGACGCGCCAGTCATTGATATGCAGATAGTCATCCACCAGATCCTTATAGTTCAGCAGGGCGGAATTGACGTTGCGGACCTTTTCCCGCTGTTTCCGGTACAGGATGTAGGCCTTGGCCACATCCGCGTATCCTGCTTCGGAAAGGACCTTTTCCACGCAGTCCTGAATGCTTTCGACAGCGATTTTCCCATCCTGAATCAGCGGCTCATACTCTGCGGTAACCCGGAGGGCCAGCATGTCGATCACGCTGGGATGATACTGCTTGCCCAGCGCCTCGAAAGCCTTGGTGATGGCGTTCGAGATTTTGCTGATTTCAAATTCTGTGACTTTCCCGTCCCGTTTGACAACCTGATACATGATAAACTCCCTGCTTTTTTCAGTTTTTCGCCCCGGAGAATTTTGGGCCGCCATTCCTCCGGGCGTGCTGAACCAATATACCACGCAGGGAAACTGAAGTCAATATATTGTGATGAAAAAACCAAAAAAGAACTATATCTTGTGTTTTTCATGAAACGCCGCGCAATTCAACGGCCGGGACAAAGGGGCGGACGATCTCCGCGAAACGGCGGAGTTCCTCATCGGAAGGCGCGTGAAGCCCCGCGAAGGGAACGGTGTCCCGGTCGGTGAATTTCTGCAGGAAATAGCGTTTCGCTCCCCGGATCCAGGGACCGATTTCCCGGAAGCTATCTTCGGAATGAAACTCCGACACCACCGTGGTGCGGAATTCATAGTCCGTTTCCCCGGCCATCAGCAGATCGATACTCTGCTGAACAGGGACCAGATCGATGGCAGGAAGCCCCGCGGTTTCCGCGTAGCGGCCCGGACAGTTCTTGATATCCATGGCCACATACTGCACCAGGCCTTCGCGGATCATCTGACGGAGACGGTCCGGGTGCATGCCGTTGGTATCCAGCTTGACCGGATAGCCAAGCTCCCGGATCCGGGCGGCCAGCTCCGGCAGATCCGGACGCAGCAGGGGTTCGCCGCCGGTGATCGCGACGCCGTCCAGCAATCCCTGCCGCTTCTTCAGGAAAGCCAGGAGCTCCTCCGATTCCATCACGGCGGGCGCGGAGCCGTCCAGGAGCTCCGCGTTGTGGCAGAAAGGACAGCGCATATCGCAGCCGCCCAGAAATATCGTGCAGGCGACGCGGCCCGGGTAATCCAGCAGCGTCATTTTCTGAAGTCCGTGAATTTTCATGATGCGCTTTTCCTTTCTGAACGGTATCTGTCTGTGTGTGAAGCGTTGTATGCGGGATAAACAGACGCGGGACGGAACAGTTTGTTTACAGCCGGGAAATCAGCTCCCGGTCGCACCGGCGGTAGTACAGCAGGCTGATGAAAAAGGAAACGATTTCGGCAATGGGGAAGCACCACCAGACGGCATACACATTCCCCGTGAACCGGGCCAGCAGCCAGGCGGCCGGCAGCAGCACGACCAGCTGGCGGCAGATGCTGATAATCATACTGTAGGAACCCCGCCCCACCGCCTGAAACACCGTGGAAAGAATGATGCCTACCGCGGCGAAAAGGAAGCAGGAGCAGATGATCCGCATGGCGACGACGCCGATCTGCGTCATCTGGGCTGTCAGCTCCGCTTCCGCGTCGGACTCAAAGATCGCCATCAGCTGCCCGGGGAAACACATGAAGATCAGCATGCCCGCCAGCATGATGACGCCAGCCCAGGTCAGGGCCACACGGATGCACTGATACACCCGTGCCTTCTGCCGGGCGCCGAAATTGTAGCCGATAATGGCGATCATGCCGGAGGACAGGCCGAAGACCGGCATAAAGATAAAGGACTGCAGCTTGAAATAGACCGCCATCACGTTCAGCGCCGCGTTGCTTTCGGCGAAGCCGGACAGGATTCCGTTCATCCCCACGTTCATGGCGGAGCCGATGGAGGCCATGATGGTGCTGGGTACGCCCACGGCAAAGATATCCCGCAGGTCGCCCCGGTTGATTCTGAACTCCGCCGGATTCAGCCGGAGCTCCGTGTTCTTTTTCTGATTCAGGATCAGGCCGATGCCGGCGGAGACCCACTGGCCGATGACCGTGGCGATGGCCGCACCGGCTACGCCCATCCGGGGACAGCCCAACAGGCCGAAAATCATAATCGGATCCAGCACGATATTCGTGACCGCGCCGGCCAGCTGGGTGATCATAGAATAGACGCTGTTCCCCGTGGACTGCAGCATACGCTCAAAGAAGATGGCGGTAAACAGGCCGAGGCTCCACAGGGTGACGACGGACAGGTACTGAATCCCCATCTCCAGGATGGCCTGCGCGTTGGCCAGGCTGTCGGACACCACCAGCCGCATCAGCGGACGGGCGAGAAACAGCCCGAGCAGGATGAACAGGAGACTGCCGCAGGCTTCCACGCATGCTCCGTTCCAGGAGGCTGTGCGCGCTTCCGCGGAACGCTTTTCTCCCAGTTTCCGGCTGATCAGGCTGTTGATACCGGTGCCCATGCCCGTGGAGAGGGCGATCATCAGCATCTGGAAGGGAAAGGCCAGGGAGACGGCGGTCAGGGCGTTCGGGTCGAAACGGGAAACAAAGATGCTGTCCACCACGTTGTACAGCGCCTGCACCAGCATGGAAACCATGATGGGGATGCTTACCCTGGGAACCAGACGGCTCATTTTCATGGCGCCCAGCATGGCGGAACGGTCTGAATTCTGCATACGGATCAGCCCTTTCGGATATATGCCGCGGAAACGGCGTGAATACGGGCAAAAAATGTCCGCAGAGAATTGTATCAAAAAAGAAAAATCTTGACAAGGCGGTTCCGCTTCGATATAATATCAAAGCTGCTTTGAAGCAATTCGGGAAAGCTGTTCCCGAAGGAGTAATGATTAAGGGGTGTTGAGCATGTTCCGTACCTACCAGCCGAAAAAGCGTCAGCGCAGTAAGGTTCACGGCTTCCGTGCCCGCATGTCGACCAAGAACGGCCGCCGTGTTCTGGCTGCCCGTCGTCGCCGCGGCCGCAAGGAGCTGACGGTGTAAACCGCGCCGTGGAGCTGATTTTTGTTTGACTGTGGATGAGGCCCGCCCGTTCCTTGGGCGGGCTTTTCCATCATATGGACCGCTCCGTGAAAGCGGAAGGACAGAAACCGAATGGAAAGACAGTATCGGCTGCAAAAAAACAGAGCGTTTCAGTATGTCTACCGACGCGGACATTCTGCCGCCTGCCATGACCTGGTCATGCTGCTGGCTCCCGGCCGGCAGCTGAAGGTCGGTTTTTCCGTCAGCAAGAAAGTGGGCAACGCCGTGACCCGGAACAAGGTCAAGCGCCGTCTGCGGGAATGCTTCCGGCCCTATCTGGGGGGCGTGAAAACCGGGCTGTACGTAATCGTCGCCAGGCCATCAGCCGCGAAGGCCACCTTTCAGAGCATGCAGAAGGATCTGCAGCATCTGCTGAAGAAGCAGAACGCGCTCACGGAGCGCGGAACGGAAGGGAATCGCGCCGTATGAAGCATCTTTTCCAGCGGCTGTTTCTGGCCCTGATCCGCTTTTACCGCCGGGAACTCAGCCCGCGGAAGCGGCGTCCGACGTGCCGTTATATTCCGACCTGCTCCGAGTATGCCGTGACCGCCATCGAACGGTACGGAGCCTGGAAGGGCGGATGGATGGCGCTGTGGCGCGTACTGCGGTGCAACCCTTTCAGCAGGGGAGGCTATGACCCGGTGCCGGAGGATCCGAACATTATTTTAAGGAGGGAATAAACCCGAATGAATGAATTCCTTTTCGGAATCCTGGAATGGATCAGGGGCTGGGTGGGAAGCTACGGCTGGGCCGTGGTCGTTTTCACCGTGATGGTCCGCCTGGTGCTGACGCCGCTGGATATCAAAAGCCGTGTCAGCATGCGGAGAATGTCCAAGCTGCAGCCCCAGCAGCAGGCGCTGCAAAAGAAGTATGCAAACGACAAGGAAAAACTGAACGCGAAGATGGCGGAGCTGTACAAGAAAGAGAAAGTGAATCCCCTGTCCAGCTGCCTGCCGATGCTGCTGACCTGGCCGATTCTGATCGCCATTTTCGGCGCGATGCGCATGGCCGCGAACCAGCAGCTGCTTCAGCAGATCGGGCAGATTCTGAACGCGGACACCGTCGCGAGTGTAACGCTGGAGCCCTGGCTGTGGATCAAAAACCTCTGGATGCCGGACAGCCTTTTCAGCCCGGCATATCCGAACGCGGATAACCTGCGCATGATTTCCACGGGAGAATGGCAGACGTGGTTCAGGAATCTGGAAAGCGTTCCGGCCCTGCTGCAGGGCCTGAATCTGACGGAAGCCAGCTTTGACAGCGCAAACCTCTCGGCGACCATTCAGGCCATCCAGGACGCCATGGTGGCCGGAAACCCGAGCTATGCCGAAGCGATTTCCGTGAACGGCGGATGGACCTTCAACCTGCTGATTGCCAAGCTGTCGGTGCCGAATGTGTATAACGGCCTGATGCTCCTGCCTATCCTGTCCGCCGTGACGCAGATTCTGATGACGAAGATTTCCACCGGAAACCAGCCGGCGCAGGAAGGCTCCGCCGCTTCCACAGGCAAGTTCATGCAGTGGTTCTTCCCGCTGTTCTCCATGTACATCTGCTTCGGGTACAGCTCCGCTTTCGCACTGTACTGGACGGCAGGGAACGTGGTAAGCACCATTCAGACCATCGTGATCAACAAGGTTCTCGACGAGAGGGAAAAGCAGGCCGCAGTGGCCGGAGAGGGGACTGTAAAATGAAACAGTTTGAAGCGTCCGCCAGAACGGTGGAAGAAGCAGTGGAACAGGGCCTGGAGGAACTGGGCGTCTCGATCGGAGACGTGGATGTGCAGGTCGTCGAGGAAGGCAGCAAGGGCCTGTTCGGCCTGTTCGGATCCCGGCTGGCCAAGGTACGCCTGACCGTGAAGGAAACGGCGGCGGATCCGCTGGAGGATCTGATGCTGGACGGCGAAGGCGAAAAGAAAGCGAAGAAACCCGCGCAGAAGAAGCCTTCCGAGAAAAAGGCGGAGCCCGCCGAAAAGAAAGCGGAACCCGCGGCTGAGAAAAAGCCCGCTGCCGAGACCGTGACGGAGAAAAAGGCGCCGGAGAAGAAAGCCGCCGAAAAGAAGCTCCCGGAGAAAAAGGCGGAAAAGGCCGCCCCGAAGAAGCCGGAGGAAAAGGCCGTGGAAGCCGCAGCAGCGCCGGAAGCGGCTGCGGAAGAGGAAAAGTCCGAGCGGGAAATCCGGACGCTGGAAAAGCCGGAAGTGACCGTGATCCCCGCGGACCAGCTGGACGCGGAGAGCGCGGCCGGCCGGGCGTACGCCTTCCTGACGGAGCTGACGAAGCTCATGGGCGTGGACGTGACCATTGAAATGGGAACGGACGCGGAAGGAAACGTGTACGGAAATATTCACGGGGACACGCTGGGCATCCTGATCGGCCGCCGCGGGGAAACCCTGGACGCCGTGCAGTACCTGACCAGCCTGAAGGTGAATCGGGGACAGGAAAACTACACCCGCGTGACGCTCGACACGGAGAACTACCGGGCCAAGCGGGAGGACACCCTGATCCGTCTGGCGAACCGTATGGCCAACCGGGCGCTGCGCACCGGGCGGAAGGTAAGCCTGGAGCCTATGAATCCCTATGAGCGCCGGATCATTCATTTCGCGCTGCAGCAGAACGAGGGCGTGACCACGCATTCCGAGGGCGACGAGCCGAACCGTCACGTGGTCATTACCCACAGGAAATAAACAATTCAGCAGGGAGGAACGGAAAATGCTGGATATCAATCTTCTTCGTACGGAGCCGGACAGGGTACGGGAAAACATCCGGAAGAAATTCCAGGATCACAAGCTGCCCATGGTGGATGAGGTGATCCGGTTTGACAGGGAATACCGGGAAGCCATTCAGCAGGGAGATACCCTGCGGAATCTCCGCAAGACGCTTTCCAAACAGGTCGGCGCGCTGCTGGCCAAAGGTGAAAAGGAAGAAGCCGAGAAGGTGAAGGCCCGGATCGCGGAGGCGGCGAAAGAGCTGGAGGCGCTGGAGGAGCGGGAAGAGACGCTGAAGGAAGAAATCCGGAAGCGGATGCTGGTGATCCCCAATATCATCGACGACAGCGTACCCATCGGGAAGGACGACAGCGAGAACGTGGAAGTGGAACGCTTCGGCGAGCCCGTGGTGCCGGCCTGGGAAGTACCCTATCACGTGGACATTATGGAGCGGCTGAACGGTATCGACCTGGACGCTGCCCGGAAAACCAGCGGCAACGGCTTCTACTATCTGATGGGCGACGTCGCCCGGCTGCACAGCGCGATTCTCAGCTACGCGCGGGATTTCATGATCGACCGGGGCTTTACCTATGTGGTGCCGCCTTTCATGATCCACGGGAACGTGGTGACCGGCGTTATGAGCTTTGCCGAGATGGAAAACATGATGTACAAGATCGAAGGCGAGGATCTGTATCTGATCGGCACCTCCGAGCACAGCATGATCGGCCGGTTCATCGACAGCATTCTGGACGAGGAAACCCTGCCGAAGACGCTGACCAGCTACAGCCCCTGCTTCCGGAAGGAAGTCGGCGCTCACGGCATTGAGGAACGCGGCGTCTACCGCATTCACCAGTTCGAAAAGCAGGAAATGATCGTGGTTTGTAAGCCCGAGGAATCGCCCATGTGGTTTGACCGCCTGTGGCAGAACACGGTGGATTTCTTCCGGACGCTGGATATTCCGGTGCGCACGCTGGAATGCTGCTCCGGCGATCTGGCGGACCTGAAGGTCAAGAGCCTGGACGTGGAAGCCTGGTCTCCGCGGCAGCAGAAATACTTCGAGGTGGGCAGCTGCTCCAACCTGGGAGACGCGCAGGCCCGCCGGCTGCAGATCCGGGTGCGGGGTAAGGACGGAAAGAAATATCTGGCTCATACCCTGAACAACACCTGCGTCGCTCCGCCGCGGATGCTGATCGCCTTCCTGGAGAACAATCTCCGGGAGGACGGCACGGTGGCCATCCC
>CAMKJS010000093.1 GCA_946413245.1 uncultured Clostridia bacterium | reverse complement strand
AAGAACACGCCGAACTGCGCGGCAGCGCCCAGCAGCAGGCTCTTCGGGTTGGAAATCAGCGGACCGAAGTCGGTCATCGCACCGATGCCCATGAAAATCAGGCAGGGATAGATGCCGGCCTTGACGCCGATATACAGAATATCGATCAGGCCGCCTTCCGCCAGGATATATCCGTAGTTATGCAAATACTCTTTATATTCCGCTCCGGTAAATGCGCCGGTATTCAGGAAGCGGTCCCAGAGATCCTGATGATACAGGGCGTCCGGCAGCTGTCCGGTCGTCGTCATAAACACGGAGGAAACATTGGCCAGCAAACATCCCATCGCGATACCGACCATCAGCAGCGGCTCATACTGTTTCTTGATGCCAAGATACAGCAGCACACAGGCGATGGCGATCATGACCAGGTTTCTCCATCCGTCCGGGTTACTGAAGAAGCCGGCAAATCCGGATTCTGTAACCAGTTTTCCGAGGGATTCTAACATTGTTCTGTTCTCCTCCCTTATCCAAGAACGATAATCGGCGTTCCGGTATCAACTTTGGTTCCGACGTCAGCGAGGATCTGTACCACCGTTGCGTCATGGGGAGCCATGATCTCGTTCTCCATCTTCATCGCTTCGAGCACCGCCAGCACTTCGCCGCTCTTGACAGCCTGGCCGGCTTTCACGTTCATTTTGACGATGGTACCGGGCATGGGGGAAACGACCTGCTCGCCGGCTACGGCGGCGGGAGCCGCGGGAGCGGGCGCGGGCGCCGCGGCGGGAGCGGCCGCCGGGGCAGCGGGCGCAGCGGGAGCGGCAGGAGCCGGAGCATACGCTTCATATTCGTCCACCAGCATGGCTTCTCCCTGATTGACTTCAACCTCGTATGTTTTTCCCTTCAGGGTTACTTTGTACTTCATCTTATTTTACCTCCTTGATGGATACGAACCGAAGCTCGTTCAGGGGTTTCTGCAGCTTATTCGCGACAATCGCCATGATCATGGCGGCGTCCCTGGGATCCGTGTCGTAGATCTTCACTTCACCGGCGGTTCCGGGAGCGGCGGGCAGCGCCTTCTTCACCGGGGCTGCCGGAACGGGAGCAGGTGCCGGAGCAGCCGCGGCAGGCGCGGCCTTTTTCTCCTTCGCGACCATCACCTTGCCAACGACGATGATAACGCACATCAGCATGGTAAGCCCGATGAACACTACCAGATATCCGAGCACGGCATCGAGGAGATTGCCACCGATTGTGAGCCTTAAGCGGCCGCCGGCATTTTCCGCTGCTTCCGCAACTTCTCCGGCGACTTCGTTAACGAGCTCTTCAGCCAAAGCAAATGACATCTGTGCCGCCTCCTTATACTTCTTCGATGGTATACTTCACAACCTGTTCCCGCTTTTCTTTTCTCGCCTTGAGGAAGTCCTCGGCCTGCTTCGGGAAGCAGATCCAGCTCATCAGGTCTTCTTCGGTCTCTGCCAGGTCGCCCAGCGCCTTCTTCGCCTTTTCGAAGTCCTCGCCGGTGCGCTTGGAATCCTCAATCCGGCAGTCCGTGGGCTTTCCGCCTTCGCCGAGGATCTTTGCCTGCAGCGCTTCGTCCACGGGAGCCGGAGCGATGCCGTATTCTCCCTTGAAGTAATTCTTTACTTCATTGGAGATGTTCTTGTAGCGTTCTCCAACCAGCACGTTGGTCACCGCCTGATTGCCGACCATCTGGCTCAGGGGAGTTACCAGCGGCGGATATCCCAGATCCTTGCGGACCGCCGGGATCTCCAGCAGCGCTTCGTCGAACTTATCCATGGCGTTCATGTCCTTCAGGTTAGCGATCATGTTGCTCAGCATGCCACCGGGAACCTTGTACACCAGCGCCTGGGAATCCGTAGCCATGCTCTTGGGATTGATCATTCCGTTGTCCACGTACTTCTGCTTGATGGGCTTGAAATAATCGTTCACCTTGTTGATGATCTTCTCATCCAGATCGGTTTCGATGCCATACTGCTGCAGCGCGTAGAACATCGTCTCCGTCGCGGCCTGGCTGGTTCCGTTGGAGAAGCAGCTGGTGGCGGTATCGATCACGTCCACGCCGGATTCGATGGCTTTCGTCAGCGTCATATAAGCCATCCCAGTCGTGCAGTGCGTATGGAGAACCACCGGCACGTCGCCCACGGCGTCCTTGATACCCTTGATCAGGTGTTCCGCCTCATAGGGGCTCATGGTGCCCGCCATATCCTTCAGGCACAGCGTGTCAAAGCCCATCCGGACGAGCTCCTTGCACATCTCGACGTACTTCTCCACCGTATGTACGGGGCTCTGGGTGTAGCTGATGCAGCCGGACGCGATGGTCTTGGGCGTGGCGTATTTCTTGGTCGCGGCCAGAGCGGTTTCCAGGTTGCGGAAATCGTTCAGCGCGTCAAAAATCCGGATAATATCGATACCGTTTTTGATGCTCAGCTCCACAAACTTTTCAACGACGTCGTCGTGATAATGCTTGTAACCGAGCAGGTTCTGGCCGCGCAGTAGCATCTGGAGCCGGGTGTTCGGCATATTCTTCCGGATGTTGCGGAGCCGCTCCCAGGGATCCTCTCCCAGATACCGCAGGCAGGAATCGAAGGTCGCGCCGCCCCAGCATTCCACAGAGTAGTACCCGGCCTGGTCCATGACGGGCAGAATTTCCGCGAAATCAGCGTAAGGAAGCCTGGTCGCCATCAGGGACTGGTTCGCGTCCCGCATGACGGTTTCTGTAAACTGTACCTTTCTCATGATGTATCTCCTTCATGTAATATAATCCCGAAAAGATGGGCAGCGATTAAACCACTGCCCATCCAGGTGCGCTCTTGTTACAGCTGCGGACCGGCGGCAACCAGGGCCTTGCCGGCTTCGTTGCTTTCGTATTTCGCGAAATTCTTGATGAAGCGCCCGGCAAGATCCTTCGCCTTCGCATCCCATTCGGAGGGATCCGCATAGGTGTCGCGGGGATCCAGGATACCGGTGTCAACGCCCTTCAGCTCAGTGGGAACCTCGAAGTTGAAGTACGGGATCTTCTTGGTGGGAGCGTTCAGAATATCGCCGTCCAGAATCGCGTCGATGATTCCGCGGGTATCCTTGATGGAGATCCGCTTGCCGGTGCCGTTCCAGCCGGTGTTGACCAGGTAAGCCTTCGCGCCGCTCTTTTCCATCTTCTTCACGAGCTCTTCCGCATACTTGGTGGGATGCAGCTCCAGGAAGGCCTGGCCGAAGCAGGCGGAGAAGGTGGGAGTAGGCTCGGTGATGCCGCGCTCGGTGCCGGCCAGCTTGGCGGTGAAGCCGCTCAGGAAATAGTACTTGGTCTGTTCGGGCGTCAGCACGGAAACAGGCGGAAGCACGCCGAAGGCGTCAGCGCTCAGGAAAATCACGTTCTTCGCGTCGGGGCCGGCAGAAACGGGGCTGACCTTCTTCACGATCTTTTCGATATGCTCGATCGGATAGCTGACGCGGGTATTCTCGGTCACGCTCTTGTCCGCGAAATCGATCTTGCCTTCAGCGTCCACGGTAACGTTCTCGAGAAGCGCGTCACGCCGGATGGCGTTGTAAATGTCCGGCTCGCATTCCTTGTCCAGATTGATGACCTTCGCATAGCAGCCGCCCTCGAAGTTGAAGACGCCGTTGTCGTCCCAGCCGTGCTCGTCGTCGCCGATCAGCAGACGCTTGGGGTCGGTGGACAGGGTGGTTTTGCCGGTGCCGGAAAGGCCGAAGAAGATCGCGGTGTTCTTGCCTTCCATGTCCGTGTTGGCGGAGCAGTGCATGGAAGCGATGCCCTTCAGCGGCAGATAGTAGTTCATCATGGAGAACATGCCCTTCTTCATCTCGCCGCCGTACCAGGTGTTCAGGATGACCTGCTCCCGGCTGGTGATGTTGAAGGCAACGGCCGTCTCGGAATTCAGGCCCATCGCCTGATAATCGTCCACCTTCGCCTTGGAGGCGCAGTACACGACGAAGTCCGGCTCAAAGGCAGCCAGCTCTTCCTCGCTGGGCTGGATGAACATGTTCTTGACGAAGTGAGCCTGCCAGGCCACTTCCATCACGAAGCGGATGGCCATGCGGGTATCCTTGTTGGCGCCGCAGAACGCGTCCATCACGAACAGGCGCTTGCCGGACAGCTGCTTCTGGGCCATGGCCTTCAGCTTCAGCCAGTTTTCCTCGCTCAGAGGATGGTTGTCGTTCTTGTATCCCTCCGTGGTCCACCATACGGTGTCCTTGGAGTTTTCATCCATCACGATGTACTTGTCTTTGGGGGAACGGCCGGTATAGATGCCGGTCATCACGTTCATGGCGTCCAGCTCCGTGAGCTGACCCTTGTCGAAGCCTTCCAGCCCCGGCTTGTTCTCTTCCTCAAAAAGGAATTCATAAGAGGGGTTGTGAACGATTTCAGTTACGCCGGTAATCCCGTATTTGTTAAGATCCAAAGCTGCCATTTGGGCACCTCCTTAATACTCTAAGGCCGCTGGAAATGTATCATTCCCAACTAAACCCAATTTCTTTTATTCGATATCCTTTTCCCTTTTCCTGCTGCCCGGGAAAATATTTATCCTTACTTTTTCTCCGCGATCTCCGCGTTCAGCTTCGCCTTCAGTTCCTCCATCGTCATGACGGTGGTCTGGTCTGTGGCCCGGTCGCGAACGGACAGCGTTCCCTCGTTGACTTCCTTCTCGCCGATGATGATCATATAGGGAACCTTGTCCTCCTGGCGGGCATAGCGGATTTTGTAGCCGATCTTCTCATTCCGCTCGTCCAGCTCAGAGCGGAAACCGGAGACCATCAGCTCCCGGTTCACGGATGCGGCGAAATCCATGCTCTTGTCGGAAACCGGGATTACCTTGACCTGAACCGGGGCCAGCCAAAGCGGGAAGGCGCCCTTGGTTTCCTCGATCAGGTAAGCCATAAACCGGTCGATGGACCCGAGAATGGCCCGGTGCAGCACCACCGGCGTCTTTTCCGTGCCGTCCTGGTCGATATACTTCAAATCGAACTTGGCTGGCAGACAGAAGTCCAGCTGGCAGGTGCTCAGCGTATATTCCGCGCCGATGGCGGGCTTCACGTTCACGTCCAGCTTCGGGCCGTAGAAAGCGGCTTCGTCGATTTCCTCGGTATACTCGATCCCCAGCTGATTCAGCACTTCCCGCAGAGCGGTTTCGGCCTTGTTCCACATTTCGTCGTCCTGATGATACTTGACCTTATCGTCCGGATCCCGCAGGGAAAGCACGCAACGGTAGTCCGTAATGTGGAAATCCTTATATACGTCAAAAATCAGGTCCACCACAGCGGAGACTTCGTCCTTGATCTGGTCCGGGGTGACGAACAGGTGTGCGTCGTTCTGGCAGAAATGCCTGCCGCGTTCGATGCCCTTCAGGGTTCCGCTGGGCTCAAAGCGGAAATCGTGCGCCACCTCGCCGATCCGGATCGGCAGATCCCGGTAGGAATGGAGGCGGTTGGCGTAGATCATCATATGATGGGGGCAGTTCATCGGCCGGAGAACGAAGCTCTCCCCTTCCACCTCCATGGCCGGGAACATGTTTTCCTTATAATGCTCCCAGTGCCCGCTGGTGCGGTACAGATCCACCGTGCCGACACAGGGCGTCATCACGTGCTGATAGCCCAGCAGGCGTTCCTTCTGCTTGATGTAGTTTTCCAGTTCCATCCAGATCGTATATCCCTTCGGCAGGAACATGGGCAGCCCCTTGCCTACCAGGTCGTCCGTCATGAACAGGCGCATATCCTTGCCGATCCGGCGGTGATCCCTGGCTTTGGCTTCCTCCACCATGATCTCGTAGGCCTTCAGCTCGTCCGCCGTGCGGAAGGCGACGCCGTTGATACGGGTCAGCATCTTGTTTTTCTGATCGTTCTTCCAGTAGGCGCCGGAAATCGCCGTCAGCTTGAACGCCTTCAGGGCTTTGGTATATGTCAGGTGCGGCCCGACGCACATGTCGATATAATCTCCCTGCTGATAGAAGGTAATCACGGCGTCTTCCGCCAGATCCGCGATATGCTCCACCTTGTAGATTTCACCCCGGCTCTGCATCAGCTGAACCGCTTCGTCTCTGGGCAGCGGATAAACCTTGAAGGGCAGGTTCTCCTTCACGATTTTCCGCATTTCTTCCTCGATCGGGGCCAGATCGTCTTCCGTCAGCTTCACGTCGCCCAGATCGATATCGTAGTGGAAGCCTTTTTCCGTAGCCGGACCGTAGGCAAAGTGCGCGTCCGGATACAGCCTTTTGACCGCCTGCGCCATGATGTGCGCGGCGGAATGGCGAAGAACCTCCAGCTCGTCCGCCTCGGGGCATTCAGCGACATGACCGTCATTCCAGAGAATTTTCATACCAGTCTCTCCTTTCATTTCCCGGCGGATATAAAAAACAGCATCCGCCCTGCTTTCGTTTGCCGGGACGGATGCTGAGATTCAGCATTCGCGGTTCCACCCTGCTTGTTTTGCAACCACTCATTCACACGCCGCGGTAACGGACGGCAACCGCCTTCATCCGGGAATGGTATCGGCCGGAACAGGCTGCGGGCTTTCCAGCTTCCGCCCGCTCTCTGTGAACCTGCAGCTCCTGCCGCATGTTTCCCTTCATCTGAAGGATTACGGGAATCATATCATTCTTTATCCGGAATTGCAAGTGTCTTTTTCTCGTCAAACTTTTCCCTTATTGGCCAGCTCGTCCTGAACGTATCCGGCGAGGATGTCCACGATCCGCGCGTTCTGACCGCCCCCAGCGACGATGACGTCCGCGTCGTTCACGTAGTTCTGAATGTATTTGTCAAACATGGGCTTCACGCTGTTCCGGTACTGGGCGCTGATTCCCTCGATATCCCGGCCCCGTTCGATAATATCCCGCTCGATTCTGCGCAGCAGACAGATGTCCGGCTCCACCTTCATGTACAGCTTCAGGAACATCAGGGCTGTCAGGCGCTTGTCGTGAAAGCAGTGGATGCCTTCAAGAATCACGACCTCCTTCGGCAGGATGATTTCCTCCGGCTTGTCGTTCCGCCGGTGCAGCGTGTAATCGTAGGATTTCCGGCTGATGCCGCCGCCGCGCAGCAGCTGCTGCACGTCGTCCAGGAGCAGATCGTGGTCGAAAATGGAGGGCTCGTCGTAATTCAGCTGTACCCGTTCCTCAAACGTCAGGTCCGGATGGTCGAAATAATACGCGTCCTGCTGCAGGATAACGCACTTATTCTCAGTCAGTTTTTCCTTGAGGGCCTTGGCCAGCGTGGATTTGCCGCTTCCGCTGGCTCCGCATATTCCGATAAAAAGCATTTCTTTTCCTTTCCGGGCCTGCTGCGCCCTGGGGATGGCAGGCGTACACCCGCGGCGTCTCCGCCGCGGGTGTATCAAACCGTATTCTTATTTGTCGTAATTCACGACCTGGCTGAAATCGACCGCTTTCAGGCTGGCTCCGCCGATCAGGCCGCCGTCGATTTCCGGCTGGGCCATCAGACCCTTCACGTTCTTCGGGTTCATGCTTCCGCCGTACTGGATGCGGATCTTTTCGCCGGTCTCTTCCCCGTATTTCCGGGCGACAGCCTTCCGGATCACGCCGATGGTTTCGTTGGCCTGCTCGTCGGAAGCGGTCAGGCCGGTTCCGATCGCCCATACAGGCTCATAGGCGATCACCAGGTCGGCAACCTGTTCGGCGGTCAGGCCGTTCAGGGCGATCAGCGTCTGATATTCAACCAGGGCGTCCGTATATCCGGCTTCCCGTTCCTCTTTGTTTTCGCCCACGCAGAGGATGACCTTCAGGCCGGCTTCCACCGCGGCAAGCACCCGCTTGTTCACGGTCTTGTCCGTCTCGCCGAAATACTGACGGCGCTCACTGTGCCCGATAATGACGTATTCCACGCCGCAGGCCTTCAGCATGGCGGTGCTAAGCTCGCCGGTATAGGCGCCGCTGGCAGCCCAATGCACGTTTTCAGCGCCCAGATGGATGTTGCTTCCCTCAGCGGCGGCTTTCACCGCGTAAAAATCGACCGCGGGAACGCATACGACCACGTCGCAGGAAGCGTCCTTCACCAGAGGCTTCATCTCCGTGACCAGCGCGGCTGCTTCCTCGGGGGTTTTGTTCATTTTCCAGTTACCGGCAATAATCGCTTTCCGCATTTTGACAATCTCCTTCTCTTATTTCTCGTCCAGGCAGGCTACGCCGGGCAGCGTCTTTCCTTCCAGGAACTCCAGGGACGCGCCGCCGCCGGTGGAAATGTGCGTCATCTTCGGCGCCAGACCCATCTGTTCGACCGCCGCCGCGCTGTCGCCGCCGCCGATAATGGTGACCGCTTCGCTGTCAGCCATCGCCTGGGCCACAGCCAGGGTGCCCTGCGCCAGGGTCGGATTCTCAAACACGCCCATAGGTCCGTTCCAGACAACGGTCTTCGCGGACGTAACCGCGTCGGCGAAAAGCTTTCTGCTCTTCGGGCCGATATCCAGGCCTTCCATGTCGGAAGGAATGCTGTCGGAATCAACCGTGATCGTTTCGACGGGCCCGTCGATCGGATCCGGGAAAGACTTCGCGCAGACAGTGTCGACCGGCAGAAGCAGGTTCACGCCTTTTTCCGCCGCCTTCTGCATCATATCCTTGCAGTAATCGATCTTGCTTTCGTCCAGCAGGCTGTTGCCGATTTCATATCCCTTGGCCTTCAGGAAGGTAAAGGACATGCCGCCGCCGATAATCAGCGTGTCGACCTTTTCAAGCAGGTTGTTGATCACGTTCAGCTTGTCCTCGATCTTCGCGCCGCCCAGCACCGCGACGAAGGGACGATCCGCGTTCTCCAGCGCCTTTCCCATGATGGAAAGCTCTTTGCCGATCAGATAGCCAGCTACGTTGGGGCTCGTGAAAGCGGTGACGCCCGCCGTGGAGCAGTGCGCCCGGTGGCAGGAACCGAAAGCGTCGTCCACATAGGCGTCGGCCAGGGAAGCGAGCTCCTTGCTGAACTCTTCGATATTCTTGGTCTCTTCCTTCCGGAATCTGGTGTTCTGCAGCAGGACGACGTCCCCGTTCTTCATCGCGGCCACGGCAGCCTTCGCGTTTTCACCGACGACGTTGTCGTCATTTGCGAACACCACCGGCTGACCCAGCAGCTCGGAGAGACGGACCGCGACCGGCGCCAGGGAGAATTTCTCTTCCGGCCCGTTCTTCGGCTTGCCCAGATGGCTGCACAGAATCACTTTTCCGCCGTCCGCGATCAGCTTCCTGATCGTGGGAAGAGCCGCGACAATCCGCTTATCGTTGGTGATCTTCCCGTCCTTCATGGGAACGTTGAAATCGCAGCGAACCAGTACCCGTTTTCCCGTTACCTGGATATCATCCACAGTTTTCTTGGCCATGAACAATCAGCTCCTTTGAATATTGATGTAATCTATTGCGAATCCCGGGAGGGATGAGCAATCAGTTCTGCAGCAGCCGCAGCATTCCGTTTGCGGCGCCTTCGTCCGTCACGAGCATCGCGTGCCTTCCGTGCCGCATGACGGATAAAACTGCTTCGGATTTTTCCGCGCCTGCCGCCACCGCGATCATTTTGCAGGTCGGTTTCAGCCGGGCCAGGTCGACCCCGATACCGGAAGACTTGAGGAGGCACTGCCCGTCGAGATCGAAATACGCTCCGAAGCACTCGCCTCTGGCGCCCTTCTGATTCAGCATGGCCTGCGTCTGTCGGTCCAGCCGTCTTTCCCGCATCGTTTCCGGCGCCTTTCCGATTCCGTGCAGAATAATATCCGCCCGCTGCAGGAATTCGATGACCTCGCTGATTTCAGGAAGTTTCAGCATCTCCTGCATCGCCTGGGAATCCAGATGATCCGGCAGATGAATCAGCCTGTAATGGCCGCCGAGACGGGCTGCCGTTTCTTCCGCCAGCGTGTTCGCCTGCAGCTCCACGGAGTGCCCCAGACCGCCCCTGGCAGGAACGACCATCACATTCATCGGCGACAGGCTCTGCAGATTCCGGACCACCGCGGCGACGGAACGGCCGCCTGTTACTGCGAGGGTGTTCCCGTTCTGCAGAATCGTCCGCAGTTTCGCCGCGCAGGTGCGGCCCGCGTCCGTCAGAACCTGCGGATCGGTGTCCGCGTTGCCGGATACGATGACGACCCGGTCCACCGGAAGAAGCGCTTCCAGCTTTTTCTCCAGTTCGTTCAGGCCGCTCATTTCCTTGGAAAACGCCTTCGCCGAGTCCAGAATCTCATCCGCCCTGGGACTGAGGGACATGCCGGAAGCGTTCATGACCACATAGCCTAGATCCTGCAGGATGGCCGCTGTGTTCCGGATTTCCCTCTCCGGAAGGTGAAGGCGCTGGGCCAGCTGGCGCCGCCCGACCGGCTGCAGGGCTGAAATTCTCTCCAGAATCATCGCCCTTCTGACCATTTCCTCCGTCAGATCCGGCGCGATTTTGCGCATCATGGCAAGATAATGATCCTGCGCCATATCGCACCTCCTCTGTCCTTCCGGAAGAATTGGACCGGGCAACTCTGTCCGGCAGAATATTATCACATCTGCGCCGCGTTTGACAAGCGTTTTCAACGGGAACCGGCAAGGTTCGCGATTGCCGGCGGGTGCTTCGGCAGCGGCCGGAACGGAATCATACCCGGATGACTTCCACACCCTCCAGCGCCCGGAGAATCAGGTCCTCCGCTTCCAGTTTTCTCTCCCCTTCCTGTACCTTCTCCATTTTCGGCTTCGTCGCCGGATGCCGCGGCGTAAAAACGGTACAGCAGTCTTCATAGGGAAGATTGGAGATCTCCAGCGTACCGATTCTGCGCGCGACGTCGATGATCTCGCTCTTGTCGAAACCGATCAGCGGGCGGAATACCGGCATCTGCACCACGCTGTCCGTCGTGGCCAGCGCTTCCATCGTCTGGCTGGCCACCTGCCCGATGCTTTCTCCGGTAATCAGGGCGCCGGATCCCTCCTGCACCGCGATCCGTTCCGCGATCCGCATCATAAACCTGCGCATGATGAGCGTGGTATAATCCTCCGGACACAGCTCGTGAATCTGCATCTGGATTTCCGTAAAGGGCACGACGAAAACCTTCACCCCGCAGCAGTACACGCTGAGCTTTCTCGCCAGATCCAGCACCTTCTCCTTCGCGCGGTCGGATGTGTACGGATAGCTGTGAAAATGAACGGCATTGATCTGTACGCC
>CAMKJS010000092.1 GCA_946413245.1 uncultured Clostridia bacterium | reverse complement strand
ACCGACCCCGGAACCGACGCCGGAGCCCACTCCGGAACCGACTCCGGAACCGACCCCGGAACCGACCCCGGAACCGACCCCGGAACCCACGCCGGAGCCCACGCCGGAACCGACTTCGGCGATCTTCCGGATCACCTTTGACGCGAACGGCGGTACGGGAACCATGGAACCGCAGTACGTCACGGAGGGCAGCCGGTTCACATTGCCAGCCTGCGGCTTTACCGCACCGGACGGAAAGGTGTTCAGCAAGTGGGACAAGGGCGCTGCCGGAAAGAGAATCGTGATCCGTGAAGACACGGTGATCACCGCGGTCTGGAAGGAACGGCCCGTACGGTCCGAGATTACCGTGCTGGCGAAGATGGTATCGGCGGGGAAGACCGCGCTGGACCTGACCTGGGGAAAGGTGTCCGAAGCGGAAGGCTACGATATCTTTACCTGCGAATGCAACAAGTACAACTACAAGCTGGAGAAGACCGTGCCCTCCGGAAAAGCCCGGAAGGTGAAGTTGACCGGGCTGGTGACGGGGAAATCCTATAAAGCCTACGTGCGGGCCTGGAAGACCGTGAACGGGAAGAAGCAGTACATCGGCAAGGCCAGCCCGATCGTGCACGCGGTACCCGGCGGAAGCTCCAGGGCGCACACGAACCCGAAGTCCGTCACCGTGAAGAAGGCGGAAGTCACGCTGCAGCCCGGAAAGACGTATACCATCGAGGCGACGGTAACGGGCGTCAGCGCGAGCCTGCCGGTGCTGGACCACGGCGCGGTGCTGCGCTACTTCAGCACGAACCGGAACGTGGCCACGGCGGACGGCAGCGGAAAGATCACGGCGAAGGCCACCGGCAGCTGCGTGATCTATGTGATGGCCGACAACGGGATTTACGCGACCGTGAAGGTGAAGGTCAGCCGGGAAGCGCCGGAGGAGACCGAAGCGGAATACAACGGCGGAATCTATAAGCTGAACAAGGCGAAGAACGCGGCCATCTTCACGGGCCCGGCGGACAGGGGAGCGAAGAAGCTGACGATCGCCGGCACGGTGAAGATCGGCGGGAAGAGTTACCGGGTGAAGGAGATCGCGGCGGACGCCTGCAGGGACATGAAGGACCTGCAGACGCTGGTGATCGGAAAGAATATCGAGAAGATCGGGAAGAAAGCCTTCTACGGCTGCGGGAAGCTGAAGAACATTGTCATCAAAACCAAACTTCTGAAGAGCAGCAATGTAGGAGCAAATGCTTTCAAGGGCATATACAGCAAGCCTATAGTGACCTGCCCGAAGGGCATGGCGAAGACCTATGAAAAGTTGTTGATGAAGAAGGGTATGCCAAAGAAAGCCGTCTACAAATAATCTCGTAATGGCTAAGGCGGGTACTGGATCAAACCAGTATCCGTTTTTCTATACTCTGAATCAAATCTTCGTAGAATACCAGTACTCTTCTCTGATCTTTGGACAATTGGATACGACAATTGCGCGGACATGTTCCGCAGTGTTCGCAGGCAGGACAGTAACAAATCCGAACCGGTTCATGAGAAGAGCTCCTTTCCGGAAGATTGGGCTCACTATACTATGGTATGGGGCGCAGCGCTTGCCTCAGCCGTTTCCGCCATGGCGGAAAGGCTGCCCAGGAGCGTCGCCGCGGCGAGCAGCAGGCAAAAAACACGTTTCATCAGGATCGGCTTCCTTTCTCGGGTCGGAGATTTCCTGCGTCCGCCCGACTGTTTATCCGCCAGCGCGCAGGTTCGCTATTTCATTTTAGGCATTTTTCCGGCGGTTTTCAAGGCTCGGCGAAGATAACGGGATTTCCGGGGATACAGCCCCGGAAAATTTTTTTGGGGTATTGACATTTATATCGCGTATCGATATAATCGAGCTACGATATATCGATATATGATATATCGGCAAACGATGGAGGTGAATGCAATATGCCGGGAACTCCTGCATTAACAGAAGCGACATATTATATCCTGCTGTCCCTTTACAGCCCGCGGCATGGATACGGGATTATGCAGCAGACGGAGGAACTGTCCGGCGGGCGGGTCAGGCTGGCGGCCGGAACGCTGTACGGCGCGCTGAACACGCTTTGTGATAAAGGCTGGATTGCCCTGAAAGGCGCGGACGAAGACAGCCGCAGGAAGGAATACATGCTGACAGAAAAGGGAAAGGAAATCCTGGTCGACGAGGTAAAGCGCCTGAAGGAACTGGCGCGGAACGGTGAAAGGATACTTGGGGAGGAATGATGAAATGGAAAGGAAAACGATAACCAGATGGTTCTGGGTATGGCAGTTTGAAAAGGAAGAGGAATGGCTGAACGAAATGGCTGCCGGCGGCTGGGTGCTGGAGTCCGTCGGATTCTGCAGGTATACGTTTGCCAGGTGCGAGCCCGGAGCATATACTGTCCGGACAGAAATGCACCCTTATGACGACCGGTATGTAAAGTTTATGGAAGAAACCGGCGCGGAATATGTCGGCCGGATGATGATGTGGATCTACTTCCGCAAAAAGACGGAGGACGGGGTCTTTGACCTGTATTCCGACATCGACTCCAAAATCTCCCATCTGGACCGGATCGGAAAGGTGCTGCTTGCCATCGGCGGCGCCAACCTGGCCATCGGGGTGGCCAACTCGTTCAATCCCGTCGTCCGCGCCGGCTGGGTGAACCTGCTGTGTGCCACGCTCCTGATGTACGGCCTGGGGCGGATCCACGGCAAAAAAGAAGCGCTGGAAAAAGAACGGGAACTGCACGAATGATACCGACCCCATCAATAAACGGGCAAAGAAATGATTTGCAGGAGGCGCTTTCCCATGGACAGTAAGAATAAAAACGGCAGGAAGAAAATCAGCCCATTCAGCCTGCCTGTCGCTATGTGCATAGGAGCCGCGGTCGGGACAGCTGTCGGCGCAGCGACGCGTAACTTCGGGACGTGGATACCAATCGGGCTGTGCCTTGGCCTTGCGCTGGGCTATAATACGGATGATAAAGGAAACGGTACGGGCAACGGTACGGGCGGCAGGGAGCAGGAAACCAAATGAATTTCACAGGCGGGCGGCAACCCGGGATCCGCTGGGGGAGTTATGGTAGAACTGAAGGCAATAACGGAAGATAATTTCATGGAGGCTTTTAACCTGAGGCTGGCAGCAGGGCAGGAAAAAACTTGTGTCCCATCCGGTTCGGAGCCTTGCACAGGCGTATGTATACAGGAATCAATGCCAGCCGTTCGGGATCTATGCAGAAGGAAGTATGGTAGGATACGTCATGGTAATCTACGATTATGACGTCCCGGAGTATGACATCTGGCATATGATGGTCGACGAATCGAAGCAAGGGCACGGATACGGCAAGGAAGCCCTGGACCGCGTTATTGACTATATCAGGACAAAACCGTTCGGTAACTCGTCCAGAATCGCATTGACCTGCAACAAATACAATTCCGTATTGTGATTGAGCTGGTGCAGAAATTGAAGCGGCTGAGATGCAAAGCAGAATAGTTGCTGCGGAGACGGAGGGTATCATATTATGAGGAGAAAGCGCTTTGGCGCAGGAGCGATGCGTGTGCTGCCGGCTTTGCTGCTGGCGGTTGCGGTGCTGTTCGGCAGTATTGGGTTAGCTGAAGGAGGGCTGCAGATGGAGATTCCGGTCACAGATATCGGCCCGATCCGGATCGGGCAGGCGGAGAACGCGGAGGCGGGCACGGGGTGCACGGCGTTCATCGCCGAGAACGGGATGGCGGCTGGGCTGGACGTGCGGGGCGGAGGCCCGGCTTCCCGGGAGAGCCAGCTGCTGAATCCGCTGATGGCGGCGCAGGCGATCCACGCGGTGGTGCTGTCCGGGGGCAGCGCCTACGGCCTGGGGGCGGCGAACGGGGTGATGCGGTACCTGGAGGAGAAGGGATACGGGTACGACACGGGCTACGCGCTGGTGCCGCTGGTGGCCCAGGCGGATATCTACGACCTGTCCGTGGGAGACGCGAAGGTGCGGCCGGACGCCGATATGGGATACCTGGCGGCGAAGAAAGCCTTCGAGAACCCGAACTACCGGGACGGCAACCACGGCGCCGGCTGCGGCGCGACGGTGGGGAAGATCGCCGGGATGGAGACCTGCATGAAGGCCGGCATCGGCAGCTACGCGGTGCGGATCGGGGAGCTGAAGATCGGCGCCGTGGTGGTGCTGAACGCGCTGGGGGACGTGTACGACTGGAAGACCGGGGAGCAGATCGCCGGGCTGCTGGCGGAGGATAAACAGTCCCTGCGGAGCACCAGCGAATACATGAAGCGGTCCGTCGCGGCCGTGGAGAACAAGTTCACGGGGAACACGATGCTGGCTGTGATCGTGACCAACGCAAAGTTCAATAAAACCCAGCTGTGCAAGATCGCCGGCATGGGGCACGACGGCATGGCACGGTCCATCCGGCCCGTGCATACCTCCGCGGACGGGGACAGCATCTATGCGCTTTCTGTCGGAGAAGTGGAGGCGGACCAGGACCTGGTGGGCCTGCTGGGTGCGGAGGTGGTCAGCGAGGCGATCGTCCGGGCTGTGGAGAACGCGGAAGGCGCCTACGGGTATCCGGCGGCAAGAAACCTGAAGTAAGGATTCTGTGATTCAAAGCGGCCGGCGGCCGGCATGGGGCCGGAGAACGGAGGGATCTGCGGACCGGCCTGTTCTATTCGGCTTGCAGCAGGGCTTCATAGGCTTCCGAGAAGCCGCTGCGGGCAAGGTCCTCCAGGCGCAGAGGGATCACTGCCGGTTCCCGGGTGAGCCCCGCCACGGTGAGGGCAAGCCGGTCCGGTCCGCCGGATACGTCCAGGGTGCATTTCTTTATACTGTAAAACCGGACGGCGGCTGCCGCCGGATCCCCGTAGGGATAAAAGAACGCGGACGCCGGCATGGAGGTCGCCGCTGCCGCGGCGTCCTCCGCGTTCCTGAATTTCCCGGAAGGGGCGGGGAAATAGACCCGGCGGAGGGTTTCCGCCATCTCTTTGCTGCCGAACGCCTTCCTGCTGTCCGCGGCGGCGCGCTTCGCAGCCACCAGGATCCCTTGCCGGGCCTTCTGCCCGATGAATCCGTCCTGCAGGGGAACTTCGACCGTGAGGTTGTGCGCGAGGGCGTTCTGCCCGGCCTGCGTAAGGAAGGCGGCCGGATCGTCCGCTTCCCCGGACAGGGTATCGGTACGCGGATTGCAGCTGCGCAGGGTGAAGGAAAGCATGCCGCCCCGGATCCGGAAATCCTGCGCGCCGGAGGAAAGCACAGCCTGCAGCCAGGGATCCCGGGCTTTCCGGCTCTCCTCCTCCAGCAGCGCGGGCAGCGCGCCGAAGGGTTCCGGTGTGGTATTGTCCCTCTGCACCGCCTTGGCGGCGTACTTCTCGAGGGCGCCCAGGAAGCGGTCGAAATTCGCCGTGTCCTGGTTCGGCGGCTGCCGGGGCCAGGAAGGGAAGTCCGCCCAGAGACAATCGCCGAGATGGTTGTCATTCTCCACCTTGACTGTGTATCCGAGCCAGCTTTTCACCGAAAAATCCGAGATTTTTTTACGGGTCGACGCGTCGAGGGCCGTGAGGGCGACCACCATGTTGTAGCCGTGGTAGCTGTTGCCGTAATCGCCGAAGAAATCGAACCGGATATCCATTTCGACGATCACCGACGCGGTGTCCGGATTGCCGGTGACCTGCAGGGCGGAATGGGTGCGCTCGAACGCATAGGTGAACGGTTTCAGCATCTTTTTCGCGTCGGCGAGGGCGAATTCCATGGACTTTTTGTCCTCTGAGGCGGGCATGCCCGGCCAGCCGCAGGCGGAAGGCGACAGGGTGAGCAGGAAAACGCCCGACCGCGGGCGGGAGGGCCGGAAATCCTGCATGGATACGCCGTATATCTCCCGGAAGCGCTCCTCCGTCCAGAGGGACGGCGGGACGGCAGCCCGGGCCTCCTCCGAGGCCAGCGCCTGCCCCACCTCCTTCCGCAGGAGGTTCCGGGTGAAGGCCGGCTCTTTGGCATCCGTCAACCAGTAATCTTCATAGCCGGCCATGATCCGCCCGGTGGACCCGTTCTCCGCAGCTATGGCGTCTTCCGTGCGGAACGCGAACCCCCTGGCGATCCCAAGCTCCGCGGCGCAGCGCTGCGCCTCCGCGAAAATAGTCAGCGGATCGCCTTCCGCGTTGCCGGCGGCAAAAAACAGGTCGGCAGGTTCCGCCGGCGTGCCGGGGCTGTATTTCAGGTGGTTCTGCAGGCAGAGCTGAAAAGCGGAGAGCTCTTCCGCCTCCGCCCCGGTTTCCGCGAGGGTTCCGGAGCAGCCGGAGAGCAGGCAGAGCAGCAGGGCCCACGAAAGGACGATTCTGGTCCGGAGCGTTCCTTTTTTCATATGCGCACGTTCCCTTTCCGCTGATATGTACGGCTGAGGCGGCTGTGTATACTATACCACACCGGCAGGCTCCCGTCAAAAACCGCGGATTGTTTTCGACGATTTGGCATGGCCTGACAAGGCTTTTCCCGTTTACTATCCAAAAGTGATAATGTCTCATCGATTCCTTATACCGATCAGTAGGGTTTATTGACGATGTATCAAAGTACCATTTAATGAAGTGGAAGAATCAATAACACATGTCCAAGTGTCAGGAAACCTGATAGCCGAGAATATCGGAAGATAATAGAAAAGTAAGTTACGGCTTTACCCCCGGCCAGACTTCATCAATGGATCACGAGAATCTGTATGATATGCTGCGCATTTACGGCGGGGATCCGGAGCAAAAAATCACCCTGCTCAGAAGCTGGGCAGGGGAACCGGGGCTTGAAATCGACGATCCCTGGTATACCCGGGATTTCCGCGGAGCGCTGGACCAGATCGAGGAAGGGTGCAGGGGACTTCTCCGGAAGATTGCGGGGCCTCCGGTTTAGCGGGGTTTCCGCTTTGCACACAGCTGCCGGCCTGTATATAAAGGCAATTCACAAGAGATGATTCTGGGGGTATTGTGAACAGGGAAAGAAATTCGTTTACAGTTGGAAGCAAGAACCGACAAGCACGGCAGGGAGAGTCCCGATAAACAGAGATCATACCTCCCGAATCCAAATCTGCATATTGCCCGGCTTCCGGTTTGCCCAGGTAAAATACGGAATAGCCTGAAGCACGCAGTTGTCTGCTGCGGGCGGCTGAACGCCATACAATTGTTTGGATGAAGCGTCGCGCTTTCCATGCATCCGCAGGCAGACGGCTTCCCCGGGAAGGCCTGACAACGCCGGGACCGGTGAAATGACCTGATCCCGGGGCAGGGACAGGGACGACAAAGGCGCTGCCTGATCGGCTTCCTCGAAGCAATAAATCACAGGCCCGCGGGCCAACGCGACTTTTCCGGCGCAGCTGCGGACTTTGGGGTTTGCATAAATGCGCCGTACGGGCAGATCGAAAGACAGTGTCACGGTATCGCCGGGCATCCAGACACGTTCTATATAAGCATACCCGTTCCGAACGACAGTGACCGCCCCGCTGCTGTTGACTGTCAGGGTATAGTCTGAAACAAAACCCGGAATATGGATTGCAAGGGCGAAATCTCCTCCGTCCGGAATTGTATATACCACCCGGCCTTCCCACGGATAACGGCTCTCCATGCGGATACGGCCCCAATGAGTATCCGCTTCACTGCCGATCAGCAGATGGCTGTAGATCGTGTGATCATCCTCACCCCACAAATACCGTCCCAGGGAAGAAATCAATCTTGCCAGGTTGGGTGGGCAACAGGCGCAGCTGTGCCATCCGGGACGCTCAGGCAACACATGCTCATAGCCGGGGACTTTGCCGGATACGCTTCTGTCCACTTCCAGGGGATTAACGTAGAAAAAACGTTTCCCATCCAGCTGCATACCGGCCAGGGCTGCGTTGTACAGTTCAAGTTCCATCAGATCCGCATACCGTCCTTCAGGGCGGTTTTTCAGCATCTGACGGGCAAAGAACACCATTGCCACGGAGGCACAGGTTTCCCCGTAACAGCGATCGCTGGGCAGATCGTAGTCTACCGTGAAGGCTTCATGATGCACTGAAGCGCCGACTGCTCCTGTCACATACATTTGCCTCTGGGTAATATTTTCAAACAGACGCCGGCATGCGTCCAGCAAATCCTGATCACCGGTTTCTGCTGCGGCATCCGCCATGGCGGTGAGCATATACAGCTGACGAACCGCATGCCCCCGGGCTTTTGTCTGCTCCCGTACCGGCACGTCAGATTGGTTATAAACCGTATCTTCAGGCAAAATATCATATCCGCCGTAATGCACAGCGGGGTGCGCGGGTGTGTGTTTCCTGAACCATTCCGGATCCCGGCCGCGCAGATTCAGAAACCGCAGCGCCATGTCCCGGTAGCGCGGATTTCCTGCAGCACGGTACATCCGCAGGAGACCGATTTCAATTTCCTGGTGACCGGGAATACCCTCCTGCTTTTCAAAACGCTCGCATATATGATCCGCCAGACGGATGCAGATGTGCAGAAGCTCGTCCTTCCCGGCAGCTTCATGCAGAGCGGCCGCGGCTTCCATCAGGTGGCCGGCGCAGTACAGCTCGTGGCATTCCAGCAGGTTTTTCCATTTGTTCTCCGGTTCTTTCACTGTAAAATAGGTGTTCAGGTAACCGTCCGGCTGCTGGCAGCGCCCGATCAGCGCCACTATCCTGTCCACACGTCCGGACAGCGCTTCGTCCGGCTTCAGCGCCAGCGAATATGCCGCTGCCTCCAGCCATTTTGCCACATCGCTGTCCTGAAACACCATACCATAGAAACTGCCGCTTTTTTCTCCTGCGGCCATGCGGAAATTATCGACGGCATGGGATTTTTCCGCTCCCGGCACTTCATCCCGCAGGATCTTTTCCATGTAGGGGATGGTCACGTCCGTCATGAGCGTCTGGCGGGGCGACCAGAACGCGTCTGCGATCTTCACATTCCGCAGTGGGATTTCCCGGATGGACATTAAGGTCCCCCTCCCTTCCTCAGTTCTTCATACCGGTCATTACGATGCCTTCCACAAAGTATCTTTGTCCGACCAGATAGAAAACGATACCGGGAATAAAAGACAGACAGGTGGCGCACATGATGCTTGACCAGTCGTCATTGAAGGATCCCCGGAAAATATTGAGGCCCAGCGCAAGGGTGTAACGTTCCCGGCGGGTAATATAGGTTACTTGCTGCAGCAAGTCGTTCCACAGCTCAATGAATTTCAGCAGCCCGACCACAATCATGGCGGCTTTGATCGCTGGTACGATGATGAAAACGAGTATCCGGAAGTAACCGCATCCATCGATGGTGGCAGCTTCATCCAGTTCCCGGGGTACGGTTTTCACAAACTGGCGGATCAGGAAAATATTGAATGCGCCGCCGCCGCAAAAATGAGGCAGAATCAGAGGCCAATAGGTATTTACCAGGCCAAGTCTGGACCAGCCTATAAACAGCGGAATCAGCGTTACCATGCTTGGCAGCAGCATGGAACCGACGCAAAGGGTGAAAAGAAATTTCCTGCCCCGGAAGCGAAGCCGGGCGAAGGCGTATCCGCCCATGGTTGCCGTAACCACAGCGCCGAACACGGCCGGCAGCAGGATGGTCATGGTGTTTCCAAGAAATTGCAGATATTCGAAGGATTTCAGCGTTTCCGGATAATTCTCAAATCGCCAGGCCGGAGGTATGAAAGCAGGCGGATAGGCATAGAGTTCCCCGTTGGACATCAGGGATGACCGGAAGATCCAGTAAATGGGAAACATCACGATCAGACCCAGCAAAATCAAAAGTACAAAGCACAGGGTATTCGTTGCCTTTTCCCGGCGTGACATGGATGCAGCCCGACTCCCGCGTACAGGTATATTCATCGTACGCGTGCTCATTCCTTATCATCTCCTTCATAGAAGATCCAGCTTTTACTGGTGGAAAACAATATGCCGGTAAAGACCGCGATGAGCGCAAACAGGACCACGGCGATGGCACTGCCGTAGCCGTATTTGTGGGATTTGAAAGCCTGGGTATACAGCATAAAACACATGAAGTAACTTCCTGTGCCGGGGCCGCCTTGCGTAAGCGACAGGGCGGGGGTGATCACCTGCAGGTTGCTGACGAGGCTCATCAGCAGATTGTAGAAAATGATGGGTGTCATGCAGGGAATCGTGATTTTCCAGAAACGCTGCCAGGCATTGGCACCGTCAATCTCCGCTGCTTCATGATAGGTTCGGGGTACGTTCTGCAACCCGGCAAGGAATATCACGATCAGGTTTCCGCTGAGCCAGACGGCGATCAGCGCGAGGGACGGCGTGACCAGGCTGCTGGAATCCAGGAATTTCACCGAGGTGCCGCCGCTCAGTTTGATCAGGTAATTGAACAGGCCATGGTTATAATCATAGAGCCATTTCCAGCCCAGGTACACAGCCAGGGCCGGCAGCACATAGGGCAGATAAAAGACGGCGCGGAAAAAGCCGCGCGCCGGCACCTTGCGATTGAGCAACATGGCGATGATCATGGAATAAATGATACTGCCGGCCACCGATATCCCCGCGTATTCGAGGGTAGTCAGGAGTGAACCGTAAAACCTGGTGTCCCGGGTAAACAGGCGCACATAGTTTTCCAACCCGATAAATTTCATATCGCCCAGACCGTTCCAGCTGAACAGGCTCAGCGCAAAGGAAGCGATCATGGGCAGATAGGTGATGCAAGTGAGGCCGATTACAGACGGCAGCACGCACAGCCATGCTGCCCGGGTTTCCGCCCGGTTATAGCGAATTTTGTTTCGTTTTGATATAACCGTCATCGCATCATTCCTCCGGTGGTTCCTGTTTTTTGAAGACGGGGGAACGCAAGCGCGTTCCCCCGTCTGAACTGGGTTGCCTGTTAATCCACGACGATGGCTTCGCACAGCTCGGAATAGATTTCGTTAATTACTTCTTCTGCCGTGCGCTCACCGCTCCATACGCTCTGCAGAGCAGTAAACAGAATTTCGTTGGTTGTTATCTGGGTGTTGGGAGTGAAGTACCAGCAGGTGGATTTGGCATAATTCATGGTGTAGTCCACCAGTACCTTTTTACCAGTCTCAAAATCCTTATTGTAGGGATACTTCTCGTTGCCCAGCCATTCGTTGATGCCTTCTTCAGTGTTGTAGAAGTATTCGCTCTTGGGCAGCCAGATGCCTGAGAGTACCAGAGCATCCCAGTTGCTTTCTTCCCTGGTGTACCACTTGACAAAGTCATAGGCTTCCTGCTGATGCTTTCCCTTGAATACTCCTGTCAGGCCGGAGGTGCAGATGGTGACCTCCTCCTTCATCATGGGCAGAGGCGCGATGCCGTAATTGATGTCCAGATTCGGGAAATCAGTGCCCAGTCTCCATGTACCGTCGGTGGTCATGGCTACAGTTTTGCTGCCGATACCAACGCCTACACCGTTATCTTCAGGAATAACGTTGAGAGGCGCCACATGTTCAACCAGCGCCAGATCGGCAACTTTCTGGATCGATTCGATCGCTTCGGGGCTGTTGATCAGGCACTCTTTGCCGTCCTCGGAGAACCAGGCGCCGCCATTGGACAGGGCCCATACTTCCATCTGCCAGGTCC
>CAMKJS010000091.1 GCA_946413245.1 uncultured Clostridia bacterium | reverse complement strand
CCGACCAGCAAGAGCCAGGTGTTCTCCACCGCGGCGGACGGGCAGACCACCGTGGAAATCCATGTGCTGCAGGGTGAACGGCAGATGGCGTACGACAACAAGACCCTGGGCCGCTTCCAGCTGACGGGCATCGCTCCCGCGCCGCGCGGCGTGCCGCAGATCGAGGTTACCTTCAGCATCGACAACAACGGTATCGTGAACGTATCCGCCAAGGATAAGGCCACGAACAACGAGCAGCAGATCACCATCACCGCCAGCACCAACCTGAGCGAGGAAGAGATCCAGCAGCGCGTGAAGGAAGCGGAGCAGTTCGCGGAGCAGGACAAGAAGCGCAGGGAAGAGGTTGAAACTCTGAACCGCGCGGACGGCCTGATCTATGAGATGGAAAAGACCCTGCGTGATAACGGGGACAAGCTGTCCGAGGAGGACAAGGCCACCGTTCAGAGCGAGATCGACAGCTTCAAGAAGGTCCGCGAGGGCGGCAACGCCGATCAGATCAAGGGCGCGATGGATGAGTTCACCCGGAAGGTATACGACATCTTCGGGAAATTGTATCAGCAGCAGGGCGGAAATCCCGGCGGCGCCCCGGGTGACATGGGCCCTCAGCCCGGAACGACCAATGACGACGGCAGCGTGAACGCGGACGGCAGCGTGGAGTAATGCAGTGCAAGAGGTGAGCCGGGGTGGCAAACAAGCGGGATTATTATGAGGTTCTCGGCGTGGACAAAAAGGCCACGGACGAGGAAATCAAACGGGCTTACCGGAAAAAGGCGAAGGAATGTCACCCGGATCTGCATCCGGGTGACGCCGACGCCGTCGAGCGCTTCAAGGAGCTGAACGAAGCAAACGAAGTGCTCAGCGATCCGGACAAGCGTGCGCGATACGATCAGTTCGGCTTTGAAGACCCCATGAGCGGCATGGGCGGCGGAAACCCCTTCGGCGGAGGCTTCGACTTCGGCGGAATGGGGGATATTTTCGACCAGCTGTTCAATGGCGGCATGGGCTCCAGAACCTCCAGAAACCAGGGACCTGTTCAGGGAAACGACCTGCGCTATGAACTGCGGATCACCTTCGAGGAAGCGGCTAAAGGCTGTGAAAAGAGCTTCGAGATTTTCCGGAACGAGCTTTGCGAAACCTGCGGCGGGAACGGCGCGAAGCCGGGCACCAGCCCGGTCCAGTGCCCCACCTGTAAGGGCAGCGGGCAGATCCGGCAGACCGGCGGATGGATGACCACGGTTAGAACCTGTCCCGGATGCCAGGGCACCGGCCGGGTGATCAAGGAGAAGTGCACGAGCTGCGGCGGCAGCGGCAGAATCCGCAGAAAGCGGACGGTGACCGTGAAGGTGCCGGCCGGCATAGACAACGGGCAGACCATTATCATGAACGGCCAGGGCGAACCGGGCTTCCGCGGCGGTCCCAGCGGGGACCTGTATATCGCGGTGGGCGTCAAGCCGCATAAGATTTTCCGGCGGGAAGGCTACAACCTGCTGCTGGATTTTCCGATCAGCTTTACGACCGCGGCGCTGGGCGGGGACGTGGACGTGCCCACGCTCAGCGGGCCGATCAAATACCGCATTCCCGAAGGAACGCAGCCGGGCACCGAATTCCGGATCAAGGGATCGGGCATTCAGCAGCTGCGGGGCAGCGGGAAAGGCGACCTGGTTCTGCGGGTGAAGGTGGAAGTGCCGAGAAGGCTGAACAACAAGCAGAAGGAGTTGCTCCGGGAATTCGAGGCAACCACTTCGGACCGGGAATATGACGGACGGAAGTCCTTCATGGACCGTGTTAAGGAACTGTTTTCCTGAATTCCTGAGGAATGAAAAAGTCCGCGCCGGAAGGAGCGGACTTTTTCCCGGAAAGGGCCGATCATGAAAAGACCGGATAAGAAGCGCCGCGGCTGGCAAAGCCCTCCGGTGCGCTGGATCACAACGCTGCTGACCGTCGCCGTCATGGTGATGATTTTTGCTTTTTCCATGGAGGACGCGGACCGGTCCAACGAAACGAGCGGAACGGTTACCCGGATCGTGCTTTCAGTGATCGCGCCGGGGTATGAGCAGCTGGCGCCGGAGAGGCAGGAAGAGCTGTTCAATTCCGTGCAGACCGTGATCCGCAAATGCGCGCATTTTTCGGAGTACACGCTGCTGGGTCTGGTGCTGCGCCTGTGCCTGGAAAGCTGGTTCGGGCAGTCCGGCCGGAAGCGGCTGGGCCTGTGGGCCTGGGCCGGAGGCACGCTGTACGCCTGCACGGACGAGCTTCACCAGCTTCTGGTGGACGGCCGGAGCGGCCAGCTGATGGATGTGATGATCGACAGCTCCGGCGTGCTGCTCGGCGCGTTCCTGACGGGCTTCGTTCTGGAAAAAATGCGGAAAGAAAACGCCGCGCTTTTGGAAGAATAAGGGGAAGACTGACTTGATTCCCGCGCCGTGATGCAGTATCATAATCACATATTCCCCGCGGGATTCCGGCGGGCTGAAGAAGGAGCGCTTCATGGCATATTTCCGGCAGAACGAACCCTATCTGAAAAACCTTCGGAACGAGCTGGAGGATGAGGAACAGGAAGAGATCGATCCCGAAGAGGACCGGCTGTTCTTCGATTCGGAATACACGGATGAACCGGAGGAGCCGGAGGAAGAACCGCTGACGGAGGAGGAACTGTCCCGGTACCGGAAGCACCGGATCCGGATGATGTTCAACGCCGGCAATATGACGGGGATTCTGGTGGGCTGTGTTCTGATCCTGATCCTGATCACGCTGCTGTTCAGCATGGTGAATTTCGTGTGGAAGGATTTCAGCCACAGCTTCTCCCTGTTCCAGATCAAATTCTGACAGGGCCGGCGCGCCTTGCGTGCACGAGTATGGTATTCCTGAGGAAACCGGAGACAGCGAAACAGATGAAAGATCGCATTTATATGGATTTCGCGGCAACAACTCCCGTCGCCCCCGAGGTGATGGAGGAGATGCTGCCTTTTTTTACGGAGAATTACGGGAACCCCTCCAGCATCCACGGATCCGGCAGGGAATCCCGGAAAGCGGCGGAGCAGGCCCGCGGCAAAGTCGCGGAGCTGCTGCACGTACCGCCCCGGGATCTGTATTTTACGTCCGGGGGCAGCGAAAGCGACAACTGGGCCCTGAAGGGGGCGACCTTCGCGCAGCAGAACCGCGGCAGGCGGATTCTGGTCAGCGCCGTGGAGCATCACGCGGTGCTGGATGCCTGCAAATGGCTGCAGAAGCAGCATTTCGAGGTGGTTTTCCTGCCTGTGGACCGGTACGGAACCGTTTCCCCGGAAACGGTAGAGGAAAACATCACGGAAGACACCGTCCTGATTTCCGTGATGGCGGCGAACAATGAAATCGGCACCCTTCAGCCTGTTCGGGAAATCGGGGAGATCGCCCGGAAACACGGGATCCTTTTTCACACGGACGCCGTGCAGGCGGCGGGAGCCGTTCCGCTGGACGCGGAAGAGATCCGCGCGGATCTGATCAGTATCAGCGCCCATAAGATTTACGGGCCCAAGGGCACCGGCGCGCTGTACATCCGCGGCGGCACCCGGATGGACGCTCTGCTTCACGGAGGCGCGCAGGAGCGGGGCCTCCGGGCGGGAACGGAAAACCTGGCCGGGATCGTGGGCTTCGGGAAAGCGGCGGAGCTGGCGGCGCAGCGAATGGCGTCCGATTCCGCGCGGCTGACGGCGCTCCGGGACAGGCTGATTCACGGTATTCAGGAAAGGATTCCCGGCGCGGTGCTGAACGGCCATCCGACGGAGAGGCTTCCGAACAACTGCCATTTTTCCTTCCCGGGCCTGGAGGGCGAAGCGCTGCTGCTGCGGCTGGATCTGGCCGGAATCGCGGCTTCCGCCGGAAGCGCATGCACGGCCGGGAGCATGGAACCCAGCCATGTGCTGCTGGCGGTCGGGCAGACGCCCGAGCTGGCGAACGGGAGCCTGCGGCTGACCCTGGGAAGGGAGACGACGGAAGCGGAAATCGACGAGGTGCTGGAAGTGCTGCCGAAGATCGCGGCGGACCTGCGGGGCATGCGTTCGGGAAGTTGGTAAGCAGGCGTATTCTGCTTGTGTTTCGATGGATAAAAAGGTATAATCATTCTGGGGAGGTTTCTGCCCGGAAGGAGGATGAACGGTTTTGTACTGCCATGTGATTGTGGATATTGTGCATGAGAACGTGGCGAAGCCGTTCATTTACAGTATTCCGGAAGGGATGGAGCTGTGCAGGGGGCAGCGGGTGGCTGTTCCCTTCGGCCCTCGGGAAAAGGAAGGCATCGTGCTGAACCTGACGGAGGAGACGGATTACGATCCCGAAAAAATCCGGGAAGTGCTCCGCCCGCTGGAGGACTATGTGGCGATTCCCGAACCGCTGATGGCGCTGGCGGAGGAAATGGCCTTTAAGACGCACTGCCCGCTGGCGGAAACGCTGCGGCTGATGCTTCCCGCCCAGATGCGGGGCGGAAGGGTACGGGTGCGGACCGAGAAGACTGCCGTCCTGTGCGTCGCCCCGGAGGAAGCCCTGCGGCTCGCGGCCGAAGACAGGCGTTCCGGGAAGCGCGCGGCGCTGCTTCATATCCTGGCGGATGGCGAAAGCCATACGCTGAAGGAACTGGCGGAACAGGTGAAGGATCCGCGGACAGCTCTGCAGAAGCTGGAGAGCGAGGGGCTGATCCGCGTTTCGGAGCAGGAAGTGCTCCGGCGTCCGGGGGATCCCTTCGCGGTCGCCGCGGATCCGGGGTATACGCTGACGGAAGGGCAGCGGGAAGCGCTGGAGGAGATTCTTCCGGCCCTGGAAGGCAGGGGCGGAAAATTCCTGTTGCACGGGGTCACCGGCAGCGGGAAAACAGAGGTCTTCATGGCCTCTGTACGGGAAACCCTGCGGCAGGAAAAAGGGGCGATCATCCTGGTTCCGGAGATCGCGCTGACGCCGCAGATGGTATCCTGGTTCCGGGGCAGGTTCGGCCCGCAGGCAGCGGTGATTCACTCCAGGCTCAGCCCGGGAGAGCGGTACGACGAGTGGCGCAGAATCCTGCGGGGAGACGCGCGGGTGGTTATCGGCGCGCGGAGCGCCGTGTTCTCCCCGGTCCAAAACCTCGGCCTGATCGTGGTGGACGAGGAGCACGAGACCACGTATCTCAGCGACCGCCATCCCAGGTACGACGCGCGGGACATCGCTGTCAGCCGCTGCGGGCGGGAAGGGGCCTCCCTGATCCTCGCCAGCGCGACGCCCAGTATTCTCAGCTTCGCCAGAGCCAGGCGGGGAGACTATATGCTGCTGGAGATGCCGCGGCGGGTGGGAGACCGGCCGCTGCCGGAGGTCAGCCTGATCGATATGCGGACGGAGCTGGAAAACGGGAACCGCACCGTGCTCAGCGGCGAGCTTCGCCGGGCGCTGACCGCCTGCTTCCGGAACGGGGAGCAGGCCATGCTGCTGATGAACCGCCGCGGATACAATTCCTTTGTTTCCTGCCGGAGCTGCGGGTACGTGGTCAAGTGCCCGAACTGCGACATCAGCATGACCTATCACATCGGCGCGTCGGACGGGCTGCTGCGGTGCCACTACTGCGGCACGCTGATGAGGCCTCCGTCGGCCTGCCCTTCCTGCGGAAGCGGAAGCATCAAGTACTTCGGGGCAGGAACCCAGAAGGTCGAGGAGGAGGTCCGGAAGCTGCTTCCGGAGGCGGGCGTTTCCCGCATGGATCTGGACACGACCTCCGGAAAGGACGGCCACGGCAAAATCCTGGAGGAATTCCGGAGCGGCCGGACGCAGATCCTGATCGGAACGCAGATGATCGCAAAGGGGCTGGATTTTCCACGGGTAACCCTGGTGGGCGTGATCGCCGCGGATATGATGCTGAACCTGCCGGATTACCGGAGCCGGGAACGGACCTTTCAGCTGCTGACGCAGGTGGCAGGCAGGGCCGGAAGGGGACGGAGGCCCGGAACCGTGATCATCCAGACGTATCACCCGGAAGACCGGATTATGAATTACGCAGCCAGGCAGGATTACAGGGCCTTCTTCGAGGACGAGTTCCGCCGGAGAAGGCAGGGCCTGTATCCGCCGTTCACGATTCTGGCCCGGATCCTGGCGGAAAGCCCCGCAGAGGAGCAGGCGGAAAGCGCCGTCGCGGAGAAGGAGCGGCAGGTGCGCGCCGTGCTGGAGGAGCATCCGGACTGGGCGAAAAAGGTGCTGCTGATCCTGAACGACGTTCCCTCGGTCCGGATTCTGCGCGGCAAATACCGGCGGCATCTGATCATGAAGCTGCTGGTGAGCCCGGAAACGGACGCGTTCTGCGGGGCGGTGACGGAGCTTTGTTCCGTTCCCGCTGAAGAAGCGGAAATCTGGTTCGAACTGAACCCGACGACTATGATGTGAATCATCGCGCAATGTGCTGAAAAGGATGAGAAAATGGCTATCAGAAAGATCGTAACCCTCGGAGACGATACCCTTCGGAAAGTATGCAAGCCCCAGGAGAAATTTGACAGGCGGCTCGGAATCCTGCTGCGGGACATGGCGGATACCATGTACAAGGCGAACGGAGTCGGGCTGGCGGCCCCGCAGGTGGGGATCCTGCGCCGGGTCTGCGTGATCGACATCACGGAGGACCACAGCGGAAAGCTGGAAATGGTCAATCCGGTGATCGTGGAGGAAGAGGGAAGCCAGACCGGGCGGGAAGGCTGCCTGAGCCTGCCGAACCGGCAGGCGGTGGTCACCCGGCCGCTGAAGGTGACGGCCCGCTACCAGGACCGGGACGGCGTATGGATGGAAATCGAGACGGAGGGACTGGAGGCCCGGGCCATCTGCCATGAGCTGGATCATCTGGACGGCCGCCTCTATATCGACGTGATGGACCGGGAGCTGACGCAGGAAGAAATGGAAGGTCATATTCCGGAGGACGACGCGGAGGATGACGCGGAGGAAGACGCCGAATGAAGATCGTGTTCATGGGGACGCCGGATTTCGCGGTTCCGTCCCTGAAGGCTTTGCTCTCGGGCGGATATGAGGTCGCGGGTGTCTTTACCCAGCCGGACCGCCCCCGGGGCCGCGGAAACAAACTGACTCCCAGCCCGGTGAAGGCAGCGGCCCTGGATGCGGGAATCCCCGTGTTCCAGCCGGAAAGAATCCGGAAGACCGGCGTGGAGGACCTGCGGGCGCTGGCGCCGGATCTTTGCGTGACCGCGGCCTTCGGGCAGATTCTCAGCCAGGAGGTGCTGGATATCCCTCCTCTGGGGAACATCAACGTGCACGCGTCCCTGCTGCCGAAGCATCGCGGGGCGGCGCCCATCGCCCATGCCCTGATGGACGGGGATTCCGTGACAGGCGTCACCACGATGCGGATGGACGCGGGGATTGACACCGGCAATATCCTGCTGCAGGCGGAAACGGAAATCCGGGAGGAGGAAACCTGCGGGGAGCTGACGGAGCGGCTGAGCCTGCTGGGGGCGGATCTGCTGCTGGAAACCCTCCGGGCCATGGAAGCGGGCACCCTGCGGGAACGGAAGCAGGACGAGGCCCTTATGAGCTACGATCCCATGCTGACAAAGGAAATGGGCATCCTCGACTTTTCGGCGGAAGCCCGTCTCGTCCGCGGAAGGATCAACGGGCTGAACCCCTGGCCCTGCGCCGCCGTTCCGGTGGAAGACATCCGGCTGAAGCTGCTGCGGGCGGTCTGCGCGGAAGGCTCCGGCGCGCCGGGCACCGTGCTGGCGGCGGACAGCAGGGCGGGGCTGGTGATCGCGTGCGGCTCCGGGGCGGTCCGGATTCTGGAGATCCAGGCGCCCGGGGGCAGAGCGATGCGGCCGGAGGATTATCTGCGGGGGCACCGGATCCCGGTGGGCCTGAATGTGAGCGCCGTATCAGAGTGAACAGATATCCGCAGGAATGAAACCGGAATACAGGATAAAGAGGATCGGGTATGAGCAAGGAAACGGGCAGAAGGCCTGAAACGGGAAAAGGAACGGGCAGAAGGCCGGACACGCGGAAGAGTCCGGGCAGAAGGCCCCCGGAGAAGGGAAACACAGGGAAAGCGGCTCCCGTGACCGACGGGATGCCGCCGCGCCGCGTCGCCCTGCGCGTGGTGCGCAAGGTGACGGAGGACGGAGCGTATGCTTCCCTGGCCCTGGATGAGGCGCTGCGGGGCTCCGGCCTCAGCGCGCTGGACCGGCGGCTGGCGACCCGGCTGGTGTACGACACGCTGGATCACCTGCTGTATCTGGATCATGTGCTGAGCCAGGTCATGGCCCGGGAAGATACGGATATCAAGCTGCGGAACATTCTCCGCCTCGGCGCCTGCCAGCTGCTGCTGGAGGATCGCATTCCCGAGAGCGCAGCGACCAACACCAGTGTGCAGCTCTGTGTGGAAACGGGCATGGAAGGGCTGAAGGGCGTCTGCAACGGAATTCTCCGGAACCTGATCCGGAAGAAGGAAGAGCTGGTTTTCCCGGATCCGGAGAAGGAGCCGGATCTCGCCGCTTCCCTGAAATACAGTGTTCCGGTCTGGCTGTGGAAAAAGCTGCGGGAAGACTGGGGCGAAGAGGATGCCGCCTCCCTTGCCTCCTGGCGGGAACCGGAGCCGGCCATCACCGTCCGCCCGAATCTGACCCGGCTGGACGACCGCGGCTTTGAGGAAATCCTGGCGAAAAAGATCTGGGGAAGAAAAAAGACGGACGTTCCGCATGCCTGGCGGATTACGGGAGCCATGGACATCGCCCGGGACGCGGATTACCTTTCCGGCGCCTTTTCCATCCAGTCCGAGAGCAGTATGATGGCCGCGATGGCCCTGAAGCCGGCACGGGGGCAGCAGATTCTGGACTGCTGCGCGGCGCCGGGCGGGAAAGCCTGCCTGGCCGCGGAACTCATGCAGGGCACGGGAAGGGTATACGCCTGGGACGTGCACGAGCACCGTACCGCCCTGATTGAGGCGCAGGCCCGCCGGCTGGGGCTGGAAAACATCCGGACCGTGACGCGGGACGCGCGGAAGCCGAAGGAGGACTGGACCGGAACCATGAACGGCGTTCTGCTGGACGCCCCCTGTTCCGGTCTCGGCGTTCTGGCGGAGAAGCCGGATATCAAGCTGCGGGTTACCGAGGAAAGCGTGCGGGAACTGGTTCAGCTGCAGGCGGAACTGCTGGACGCCGTATGCGGATACGTAAAAACGGGAGGAACGCTGGTATACTCCACCTGCTCCGTTCTGAAGGACGAGAACGAGCGCCAGATCGGGGCGTTCCTGCGGCGGCATCCGGAATTTGAGGTGCTTCCGCTGCCGGAGGAAATCCCGGAACGGTTCCGGAACCATGCCGGGACGGGGCTGCAGCTGCTTCCTTTCCGGGACGGCGTGGAAGGCTTCTATATCTGCCGGATGAGAAGAAGGACGGACGCATGACCGAACTGACAGGCCTGACAGAGGAAGAACTGACCGGCTGGGTCCGGTCGGAAGGCTTTCCCGCTTTCCGCGGAAAGCAGATTTTCCAGTGGATTCATCAGGGCGTGGATTTTGAGGGGATGACGAACCTGCCGCAGAATCTCCGGCAGGATCTGGCTACGAAAGCCGTCGCGCAGCCGGTAACCATCCGGACGCAGCGGGTCAGCGCGCTGGACGGCACCGTCAAGTTCCTGTACGGCCTTCGGGACGGGAACTGCGTGGAAGGCGTCCTGATGCGCTACAAGTTCGGGGTCAGCCTGTGTATCTCCACGCAGGTCGGCTGCCGGATGGGATGCCGCTTCTGCGCCTCTACCCTGGAAGGATGCGTGCGCAATCTGAGCGCGGGAGAAATGCTGGGGGAGATACTGCAGGCAAACAGGTACCTGGCGGGAGAGGAAAAGAAAGTCAGCCATGTGGTCCTGATGGGAAGCGGGGAGCCCCTGGACAACTATGAACAGGTGATCCGCTTTCTCCGCCTGCTCCGGGAAGAGCACGGAATCCGGCTGAGCCTGCGGAACGTATCCCTGTCCACCTGCGGGCTGGTGCCCGAAATGAAAAGGCTGGCGGAGGAAAACCTGCCGGTGACCCTGTGCGTTTCACTGCACGCGCCCAACGACGCGATCCGCCGGCAGCTGATGCCGGTGGCGGTAAAGTATTCCATCCCGGAAGTCCTGGACGCGTGCCGGTATTACATCGCCAAAACCGGGAGAAGAGTGATTTTTGAGTACGCGCTGACGGACGGCCTGAACGCCTCGGAGGAGAATGCCGCGGAGCTGGCGGAGATCCTTCGGAGCCTGCAGTGCCATGTTAACCTGATCCCGCTGAACGCGGTGCCGGAAAGGCAGCTCCGTGGCGTCAGCGAAAAAACGGTCCGGCGTTTTCTGGAGGTCCTTGAAGCCAGACATATCTCGTGCACCCGCAGGCGGGAAATGGGCGACGATATCGAAGGCGCCTGCGGTCAGCTTCGTCGGAAAGTACTACAGACTGAAATGGGAGATAAATGATCATGCGGATGTTTAACCTGAAAGAGAATGCGGTGAAGCGGATCAAGGACCTGGAGACGCAGGCCCCGGAAACGCCGGAAAAGGCGCAGGATCAGGCGTCCGCGGCTTCCGTGACGGAAGAAGCGGCGGCTCCGGCTCAGCAGGAGAAGGAGCATGGAATCCGGATCGCCTGGCGGACGGATGTCGGCAAAGTCCGCAAGAACAATCAGGACGCGGTGATCATCGGGAACGGGCTGGCCGGCGTCGCGGACGGCATGGGCGGCCACCAGGGGGGCGAAGTCGCCTCCGGCGGGCTGCGGGACGGGCTGCTCCGGGAAACCGCGGGAAAAACACCGAGCAAAGAGTGCCTGCAAAGCGCTATCGAGGCCGTGAACCTGGAACTGTGGGAGCAGCAGGAAAAGGACGCTTCCCTGACCGGCATGGGTACGACCCTGACGGTGCTCTGGCCTGCCGGGCGGGAAATGCTTATCGGCCACGTGGGCGACAGCCGGGCGTATCTGCTGCGGGACGGAGAACTGAAGCAGGTTACGTCGGATCATTCCATGGTCGCGGATATGGTGCGCAGGGGCGTCCTGACAGAGGAGCAGGCCGCCTGCCATCCCATGCGCAATTTTATCACCCGGGCGGTGGGCACGGAGGATACGGTGGAGGCGGATATCATCTCCATGCCGCGCTGCGCCGGAGACCGCTGGCTGATCTGCTCGGACGGCCTGCACGGCCTGGTCAGCCGGAAGGAACTGAAGCGGATGATGCAGACGGAAAATCCGGAGGAAGCGGCGAACGAGATGCTGGAAGCCGCGCTGGACAACGGCGGCAAGGACAACATTTCGATCGTGATTCTGCTGGATCCGGACGGGCCGGCGGACAGCGTGGAAGCATGCGGCGATGAGGCGGAGGGTCGGCTGAATGGATAAGATCCTTGCGGACCGCTACCGCCTGACGGAGCAGATCGGCATGGGCGGTATGGCGATCGTCTATAAAGCCATCGACATGCGGACCGGGCATAACGTAGCGGTGAAAGTGCTGCGTCCGGAGTTCAACGAGGACGCGGAGTTTATCGGCCGTTTCCAGCGCGAGGCAGAAGCCGCCAGCAAGATGACGCACCATAATATCGTCAATCTGCTGGATGTCGGCATGGACGG
>CAMKJS010000090.1 GCA_946413245.1 uncultured Clostridia bacterium | reverse complement strand
GGAGTTGCGACTATTGAGGATGCGGGAAACTGGCCGATGATCGTCAGTGACGAAATAAAAAGAAGGAGAGTGGAACCATGCTGGAGGAACTGAAGAAACAAGTCTACGAAGCCAACATGCTGCTGCCTGCCTACCATCTGGTGACTTTCACCTGGGGCAACGTATCCGGCATCGACCGGGAGAAGGGCCTCTTCGTGATCAAGCCCAGCGGCGTCCCCTATGAGGAGATGAAGCCGGAGGATATGGTGGTGATCAGCCTGGACGGCGAAAAGGTGGAGGGTGACCTGAATCCATCCTCCGATACGCCGACCCACGCGGAGCTGTACCGCCGCTTCCCTGAGATCGGCGGCGTGGTGCACACCCACTCCCGGTGGGCGACCATCTGGGCGCAGAGCGGCCGGGATATTCCGGCGTACGGAACGACCCACGCGGACTATATTTACGGCCCCATTCCCTGCTGCCGGGATCTGACCCGGCATGAGGTGGAAACCGCTTACGAGCTGGAAACCGGCCGGGTGATCGCTGATCACTTTGAGAAGCATGGGCTGAATCCTATCCATGTACCCTGCGCCCTCGCGCGTCATCACGGGCCCTTCGCCTGGGGCAAGGATCCCATGAACGCCGTGCATAACGCGGTGGTGCTGGAAGAGGTGGCTATGATGGCCTGGCATACGGAAGCCCTGCCGGAAGCCCAGACCAGAGCGTCCATGCCGGATTACGTCAAAGAGAAGCACTTTATGCGGAAACACGGCCCGAACGCCTACTACGGCCAGAAAAAAGGCTGATTGTATCCCGGATACTGTATTTTAATTGTCTTTTGGCAAATGTAAGCCCCATAAGGTTGACATTTTGCTTGCGTTCCCCAAAAAGACTGGATATAATGACGCAGGTTGAAACCTTCGGGTCTGTGGTTGCAAGCCGATGCCAGTCGCAGGCAAAACGGTCCACGTAATCCGTCCAAAGCGGCGGGGAGCATGGTGCGGTCTAGATGTAAGTCCGTCCGGATGAAAATCCGAGAGGAGTGCGTGAGGGCGCGTGTGCGCAGAGCAACCTCCCAGGCGGCGTGTGTGGGGTCAAAGACCAGGTCAGCCGAAGGAATCGCCAATCAACAATATGGGGGTTGCCACATCATGTACGAAGACAAAACGCTGGTATGCAAAGACTGCGGCGCGGAATTCGTGTTTACCGCCGGTGAGCAGGAGTTCTATGCCGAGAAGGGCTTCCAGAACGAACCGACCCGTTGCAAAGCATGCCGTCAGGCTCGCAAGGCCAGTCGTGCTGCCGGCGCTCCGCGTGAGATGCATGACGCGATCTGCGCTGCGTGCGGAAAACCCACCCAGGTTCCCTTCGAGCCTCGGGAGGATCGGCCCGTTTACTGCAGCGAGTGCTTCGCTGCCCGCCGCGGATAAGCTCTGACCTTTGCGCACTCCCCGGAGGAACGCTGTGTTCCCCCGGGGTTCTTTTTTTGGCTCCCCTTATAGTAAGGGGAGCTGCCGGCTTTGCCGGCTGAGGGGATATGTATGTGCTGCAACAGGAAATATTTATCCCTTCCGGCCCTTACGGGCCACCTCCCCTTCCAATAAGGGGAGGCCTTTGGGAACCCATCCCCCGCTCCGCAAAAAGGCTACCCTTGACGAACACCGGGCAGGGGGATAGAATGACTGCGGCGGGAAAGTGAAAAGCGGACGGGAGATGAGCGGCCATGTACGAACCGAATAACAAGCTGTCGCGCTGGTTCGGCGAGCGGAAAGCGGTACGCCTGATGCTGCTGGCGGCGCTGCTGGCGCTGGCGGTGATCTACAGCAAAGAGCTGCTGGCCGGCGCGGCCGGCGTCATCGCGGCGGCAGAGCCGTTGCTGATCGGCGCCGCCGCGGCGTATGTGCTGGAGATCTATATCGACCGGCTGGACGACATTCTGTTTCCCCGCGCGAAGAACAAATGGCTGATCCGGTCCCGCCGGTGGATTGCCATCGGGCTGTCCGTTATTATCATGGCGACAGTCGTCGTGCTGCTGATTTTCGTCATCATCCCCGGCCTGGCGGAGGCGGTGACTCTGCTGGCCCGGGAGCTGCCGCGGTACTTCGCCACCGCGAAGGAATGGACGCTGGAAACCTTCCGGGACGTTCCCGCCGTGCGGGATTTCGTGGAGCCCATTGAGCTGGACTGGAATATGATTTCGGACCGGGTCATCAAATGGGCTACCGGGAGCGACGGTTCCAGCGCGATTCTCAGTTCCACCATGTCCGTGCTGAGCGGGGTGACCGGCGGGCTGGCGAATTTCTTCATCTCCTTTATTTTCATGATGTTCCTGCTGACGGGCAGAAAAGTGCTTCGTACCCAGTTCGACCGCTTTATCAGGGCGGCGCTGGAAGACCGGAAACGCAGGTCCGTCGGGTTCGCTCTCGGGATCTGCAACCGCTGTTTCAGCGGATTTATCGTGGGGCAGACCCTGTGGGGGCTGGTTTCCGGCGTCACTACCTGGCTCGGTATGCGGATTTTCGGAATGCCATACGCGCTGGTGGTGGGCGTGCTCTGCGGCACCTGCATGCTGATTCCGATTATCGGCGGATATATCGGCGGCGCCGTCGGCACGTTCCTGGTATTTACCGCCGCGCCGTCCATGGCGCTCTGGTTCCTGTTGTATATTATTCTGCTGCAGACGCTGGAAGGGAATCTGGTTTATCCCCGGCTGCTGGGCTCCTCCATGGGCCTGCCCGGGCTCTGGGTTCTGGCCGCCGTCACGATGGGCGGCGGGCTGGGCGGAATCCCCGGCATGCTGCTGGCGGTGCCGCTGGCGGCGACCGTGTACAATCTGATCAAGTCCTGGGTCACCCGGAAGGAAACGACGGCGGAAGGGAAGCTTCCGTCGGAGACACAGCCGGAAGAAACCCTGCCGGCGGAGCCTGCCGCGCAGGAAACGCGGGAGTTGCCCGCGCAGAAAAAAAAGAAGAAAGGCTGACCCGGATACACGGGGAGAGAAACGCGTATGCTTCAGGAAAGCGGAAAGAAAATCATTATTCTGTATATCCTGCAGATTCTGCGAAAATATACTGATTCCGACCATACCATGACGCAGCAGCAGATCGCGGAGAAGCTGCTGAGCGAATACGGCCTGGAGGTGAACCGGGCGACGGTCAAGCGGAATCTGTCGGATCTGATTGAAGCCGGGTACGATATCCAGTATACCGAGGTAACCCGGTCGTATATGAACAGAAAAACCGGTGAAAAAGAAGAGAATACCATTTATACTGACCTGTATTACGAGCACGATTTCACGGAAGCGGAGCTGCATATGCTCATCGACGGTCTGCTGTTCTCCCGCTCCGTACCCTACAGGCAGCGCAAGCAGCTGATCGACAAGCTGGGCCGGCTTTCCAGCTCCTACTTCAGCCGGCGGATGAACCATGTACACTGCATGTCGGCGGACTCCCCGCAGAATCCGGAGCTGTTTCATACCATCGATATTCTGGATGAAGCGATCACCGAGGGAAAACAGGTCCGGATCACCTATAACCACTACGGCACGGACATGAAGCTGCATCCGGGCCGGAACGAAGACGGAACGGTGAAGCGGCAGACATTGAATCCGTATCAGATGGTAGCCAGCGAAGGCAGATATTACCTGATCTGCAACAACGACCACTACAGCACGGTGTCCAATTACCGGATTGACCGGATCACGGATATCGAATTGCTGGATACATCCGCCAAACCGAAAAGCCAGGTGGAGGGGCTGGAGGACGGTCTGAACCTGCAGGACTATGTGTATCAGAACCTGAACATGTTTTCCGGCAGGGCGGAAAAAGTGGAATTTGTCATTCAGAAAAAGCATGTCAGCCTGATTATCGATTTCTTCGGGAAGCACGTTTCCTTCCATGAGCAGGAGGACGGCAGCGTTTCCTGCCGCCTGCTGGTCAGCTCGGAGGCGATGAAACACTGGGCTGTGGAGCATGCCAATATCCTGCGGGTCGTGTCCCCGGAAAGCCTGGTGGAGGAGATCCGGGCGGAGCTGCGGAAGGCGAACGAATTGTACGGAATCACGGAGTAAGAGAGTCTGAAATGATATTGGAATATCGAGGTGCGTCATGGTTATTCTCGTAGATATGGACGATACCATTGAGCAACTGCTGAAAACCTGGGTGGCCCGGGCAAACGAGAAATACGGCCGCAACGTGAGCCTGGACGAGATTACGGACTGGAACGTGGCCGCGCCGTATCCCGGTGTAACCAAAAAGGAGATTTACGGGCTGACCTACGAGCCCGGGTTCTGGAGCAGCATTGAGCCCATGCCCGGCGCGGCGGAAGCTCTGAAGCATTTTCTGGACGAAGGCCATGAGGTGTATATCGTCACTGCCACGGAGATCGAGCACGTGGAAGAAAAAATGAAGGGGCTTCTGTTCCGGTATTTCCCGTTCCTGACCTGGGGGCAGGTCATCATTACCAGCAGGAAACAGATGATCCGCGGGGACGTGCTGATTGACGACGGCATCCACAACCTGGAGGGCGGGAAGTACAAAAAGATCATGTTCACGGCGCCGCATAACCGGAATTACGACGCGGAGGCCAACGGGATGATCCGGGTGAACAACTGGGACGAGATCGTCCGGATTATCGACAATATGGAATAGCGGAGCTGCTTATCCCCGCGCCGTCTGGCGTTCGACAGCCGCGCAGAATTCAGGCATGACCCGTTTCATCCGGACGAACCTGCCTTCCCGGTCCAGAAAAACATGCTCTGACGTGCCGGTGAAGATGGGCTCGCCGTTCAGACGCATTTCATAGAATATCGTGATTACGACGCCGTTGAAATCCCTGACCCCGACGGAGATCTCCACCTCGTCGCCGAAGGTGCAGGGCTTCAGGTAGTTCACCTGCAGACTTTTCACGGGAGAGAAAACCCCTTCCGCCTCCATGCGCTTATAGGGGAAACCGATCTGATCCATAAAATCAATCCGCGCTTCTTCCATCCAGCGGATATAATTGGCGTGATGCGTAACGCCCATCATGTCTGTTTCGTAGTACTGAACCTTATGCCTCATCGTTGCACCTCCGTGGAGAAACCCCTGACGGTTCTCCTTGATATATCCTTGCCCGTGGCATGTTTCGCTGTTTTCTTCCTACAGTTTATACTGCATGAAGTTTCCGTTCTTTACAAAGCCAAAGTCGGTATACAGCAATACGCCCATATCGGACGCTGTGATCTGCACCGCGCCGCAGCCGTATGCACGAGCTTCTTCCACGACCCGGCGCAGCAGTTCCTTCGCGATGCCCCGGCGGCGATAGTCCGGATCGGTATACATGCTGGAAAGAAGGCCGATCTTTCCCGTGGGACAGCTGAAGTACGGCGGTTTCTCCACAAAGGACATTCCGCTGGTTCCAACGATCTTTTCTCCGTCCAGGGCCAGCCAGGACACGAAGGTTTCGTCAGCCACGTGCCGGCGGTAATACGCTGCCAGCGCCGGAACAAGATCCAGTTCTTCCGTCGCGCCTTCTTCGCGCAGCTGGGTGATCCGCATGCTGATGAACGTTTCAAGATCCTTTTCAATCAGTTTCCTGTAGGTAATCCCGCTCATTTTCACGTCTCCCTTTTCTGCCCGGGCGCTGACGCTGATCCGGACTTGTCTGTTTGTTTATCCCTGCCACTGGGACAGCATCTCCCGCATCCATTCATATACGTTCATGCCGTATACCTGCTGCAGATTCTCCGGCGTCATCACGTCGCCGATCGTGCCCTGTGATATGCATTTTCCCCGGTCCATCAGAACAGCGTGCGTGCCGTATTTTCTGGCCATACTCAGGTCATGCACCACGGACAGGACCGCGCGCCCCGGCTCTTTCAGCCACTGCCGGATCAGCGAAAAGATGTGCTGCTGATACTTCAGGTCCAGGTGATTCGCCGGTTCATCCAGAATCAGGACCTGCGGATTCTGGGCAAACACCTGCGCCAGGAAAACGCGCTGGGTTTCACCGCCCGAAAGCGTCAGCATGCTGGCGTGACGGAGGTCCGTAAGGCCGGTCATTTCCAGGGCCTTTTCGACCTGCGCTTTTCCCTCGTCATCCTTTGCCGAGAACAAGCCGGACCGGTGGGCATACCTTCCCAGCCCGACAACCTCCTCGACGGTATAGGCGTAGCCGACATTGTTCCGCTGTGACAGAACGCCGATCCGCTGCGCAAGCTGAGAGGGCTTCAACGTGCGGATGTCCTGACCGTTCCACAGAATACTGCCGGTGTACGGCACTCCCTGCGCGACGGTTTCGATCAGGGTTGATTTTCCCGCGCCGTTCGGGCCGGCGAGCATCAGCCACTGGCCTTCCTCCAGATGAAAGGAAAGGTCGTCGACGACCGTATGATCACCATAGCGAACAGTAAGATGGTTGCCTTGCAGCATTCCGGTCACCTCTTATTCCTGGTTCTGTAGAAGATAATCACGAACGCGACCGCTCCGACCAGAGACGTGACCACGCCGATGGACAATTCAATCGGGCTGAGAATGGTCCGGGCTGTCAGATCCGCCAGAAGAAGAAAAATCGCGCCTGAAAACAGCGAAGCCGGGAGCAGGCGCCTGTGATTCGGTCCCACAAGCATACGGGCGATATGCGGCATAACCAGCCCCACAAAACTGATGGTGCCTGAAATCGAGACGCATACTCCGATCAGTACGGATACGGTGATCAGAATGATCAGCTTCACATTTTTCACGTTGACGCCGATATGGCGCGCGTTGTCCTCCCCGATGGCAAAGGCGTTCAGTTCCGGACTGAAGCGGTAAAGAATTCCGCCGCAGAGCAGGAGAGCCACCCCCAGCAGTCTGACCTGCGTGTAATTAACCCCGGAAAAAGAACCCAGCGTCCAGAAATTGAGCGAGCGGGTATGGTCGCTGGCAAAAGTGATAATCAGGGAGATAATGCTGGAAATGAACATGGTGAAGATGACACCGATCAGGATGATGCTGCTGGTGCTCAGCGAGCGATCCAGCATATAGGCCAGGGAAAGAATCAGCACAAGGGACCCGAAGGCGAAGGCCATCGCCGTGATCATGATCCCGCCGTAACCGGATCCCGGCAGGGTAAATCCCGCGGCCATGGCGATAACGGCGCCCAATGCCGCTCCGGAAGACACGCCCATGGTGGAGCCGTCCGCCAGGGGATTTCTCAGCAGACCCTGCATGGCCGCGCCGCATATGGATAAAGCTGCCCCTGCCAGCGTTACGCACAGAACACGGGGCAGACGAACGTTCAATATAATGTTTTTGGCGATGTTTTCAGGAACCGGCAATCCCCATATCGCGTTCCAGACGGCTGTGACAGTATCCGAAAAGGAGATCCGGACACTGCCCACACAGACGCACAGCACCATCGTCAGCAGCAGCGCTGCGGAGAGGAAGCAATATGTCAGCGGTGTAAACCGTTCCCGTTTCAGCTGCCTTGAATTTTGCATGGTACCCCCTGTTGAAAAGAAATCATGAGGGCCGAATCCGCTCCGGCCCCCATGAGAAGGATCATTAAGCGGCAGGGGCTTCCTCCGCTTCGATACCGTTGATGAAGTTATACAGTTCAATCGCAGCGTCCTTCAGGCGCGGGCCCGGACGGGAAATCGCGTTGGATTCCGCGTTCAGAATGGTTCCGTTCTGAACAGCCTTCAGATCTCCCCAGCCTTCACGGCCGAGAATTTCTTCCACAGGCGTGGGGCCTTCGCCGTAGTACATGGTGATCGTCACGATGTAATCGGGATCGCGGGCCAGAACCTGCTCCTCACTGATGGACGCCCAGTCGTTCAGATCGGCAAAGGCGTTGGTCAGGCCGCAGATCTCAGCCAGCTCGTCCATGAAAGTGCCTTTGCCGGCAGTCCACAGTCCCCACTGCAGCGGAGACACTTCGAAATAAACACTCTTTCCTTCGTTCTTGCTGTTCGCCCGGATTTCGTCAAAAGTTCCCTGCATGTCAGCGATTACTGCTTCGGCGTTGTCGTCTTTGCCCATCAGCTTGCCGATCATGCGGATGGCATAATAGACGCCTTCGATATCCGTGGCGGAGCTGACGACGACTTTGACGCCGTTTTCTTCCAGCTGTTTGACCTGTTCTTCACTCTGACCCATGTCGTTCATCAGAACAACCTGGGGATTCAGCGCCAGGATCTCCTCGACATTGGTCTCTGCGCCAGACTGTACGACGGGAACCTCCAGGATGGAAGCCGGATAGTCGACATACTGGCCGCGTCCGACGATCGTATCCTCGCAGCCGATGGCGCAGAGGATCTCACAGTCGGAAGGCTGCATAACCACGATCCGGGTTGCCGGCTCCGTCAGCGTAATCTCACGGCCGTGCATGTCTGTAACCGTGATGACAGAGCCGTCGGCCAGGGAAGCAGCGACACTGAACATCATCAGCGCCGCGAGAAACAGGGATACCAGTTTTTTGGACATTTTCTGTCCCTCCTCAAAAAAATGATCAAATGAATCAGCGAGAGAGAGCTTTCACAAAGAAAAGCGTCCCTCCCCGAGGCACGCCAACAAAACCTGCGGTTTTCTCCGCAAGTTTCATAGCATATCCCACCCCCAGGGGAATGATTGATTCACGGTGTAAACAAGTCTCCCGGCTTGGCCTCATCCTACTTGCACACCTTCCCGCTTTCGCAGTGGTATCCAAACGTGCGTTCGTCCGCTTCACGGTTACTGGGATAGCCCGGAACTCTCATCCGTATTCCTATGACGCGGTTCAGTATAAAACCGCGCCGCGCATCGCTGCGCAGATACACCGGCTATTCATTTGTCGGGAATATTATATTATTTGAAGAAATAGGCGTCAATCCATGCGGCGTGTTTGACGCGGACAAAAAAACTCCGGCTGCCGGATGATTCCGGAGCCGGAGAGATCGGGTGCCGTCTTTCGTGTTTATTCCGCGGGCACGAAGTCCATGTCGCTGATGAAGTCCACCAGCATCTGGATATCCGCGTCCTGTACCTCGTCCTGGGCGGTCAGAACGAACTCCAGTTCATAGCCCTTGTAGATGGTGTAAATATCGGCAAAGGACTTGTTGGCCTGGGTTACCTTCAGCAAACGGGTGCCGTACGCTGTCTCAAGGTCTTCGAAAACCACTTCATCCATATCCTGGAAGCTGTCCCGGATTTCCTGCACGGTGGCTTCATCCACGTCGTTGAAGCGTTCCACGCCGTTGTACTCTTCGTTATACGCGATAGAGATATATACCGTGGGTCTGCCTTCCCCGCCCGACAGGATTCCGACGAGATTCAGCTCGTTTGACGTAACAAGGCTGAAGGTATAGTTTTCCGGAACCTTGCTCCGGATCGTAAATGCCTGGCCGACCTTCAGGGAACCCAGTTCAGTCTTTTCCACGGTTCCTTCAGCCAGCACGGCTGCCGCGCACAGGATCAGCATGAGGCTCAGCGCCAGCGCGATGATTTTTTTCATCATGTTCATCTCCTTATCCTTTCTGCGTCCGGATTACTGAATATAGCTCTTGTAGACAAATCCGACCGTGCCGGTGGCGGGATCCTCCACCTGGTACCAGTCCTTCAGCTCGGCGATGACCGTCAGTTCCTTGTTCGCGCCGAAGGTGGCAATCTGCCGGGAGTACCGGCTCGGGAGCCAGCGCAGATATACCCAGCCGCTGCTCCGGACGGGGCGGACTGTCATGCTGTACGGCGTAACCGATTTCGCGGAAGTGAGCAGCGTGTTGATCTGCTCCACGGTGGTGGCCGATCTGGTGTCGAAATCCTTGGGATTCGACGTGGGCTTCGGCGAAGGATCATAGGGGGCGGGCTTGTTCTTTACCAGATAACGGGACATCACATAGCGCATGCCGCCTTTGTTGCCGTACTCAATATAGGTCCAGCCGGGCTGCGGGTGTCCGTAGGCGAATACCTTGGTGCCGTAAGGCAGGCTGTCGATCACGTTGTCCTCTGTCGTGCTCATGCTGGAGCGGACGAGCAGGGGCTTTCCGTTCTCGGTGTAGACGTACATCGCTGTTCCCTGGTCTTCCGCCATGGCCGCGGAGGCCAGCGCCGCCAGCATCATTACCGCCAGCATCAGTGCGAGTAGTTTTTTCATCCGGGGTTCCTTCCTTTCTTCCGGGCGTTTTCCGCCCGGTTCCTTTCCTCGCCGCATATTATACCAGTATATCCCGGTTACTTCAACCATTCATGTCTGTTTTAAAGGAATTGCCGTCATCGGGCCGTTCAGATATATACTCATTATCATATTGATTTGCCGCAGGCAAATCAATAAATTCCCTATTAAACCGTTAAGGTGAAAACGAATTTGGAAACCAAATTCGTTATGTAGTATAATCATTCCGGAACTGCCGGCGCGGTCGAAATGAAGCGTCCGAACCGGCGGAGCTGAAGGAGAGAGGACGATGAGAGAAGCATGAAGATCATGGTCAGCGCCTGCCTGCTGGGCGAGAAATGCAAATATAACGGAGGAGACAACCGGAGCCCGGAGCTGCTCCGCCTTCTGTCGGGGCACACGGTGATTCCGGTCTGTCCGGAAGTGCTGGGCGGGCTGCCGGTTCCGCGCGTTCCCGCCGAGATTGTGAACGGTACTGTCATGAACCGGGAAGGGGTTTCCGTGGACGAAGCGTTCAGGCGGGGAGCCGGAAAAGCGCTGGAGATCGCCGGGAAAGAAAAGCCCGACCTGATCATTCTCCAGCCGCGCAGTCCCAGCTGCGGCGTAAAGGAGATTTATGACGGAACGTTTTCCGGAAGGCGGATTCCCGGCCGCGGCGTGTTTGCCGCGCTGGCGTTGCAGGCCGGGTTCCGTGTGAAAGATCTGGAAGACGTGCTGCGGGAAGGAATACCGGTTTGATCCGGATGAATCGCAGTGACAAAGAAGGACATCGGAAAAAACGCAAAAAACACCCCGGAAAAACGCAAAAAACACCCCGGAAAGCTTGACAGCCCGGTCTGATTGTGTTAGAATCCGAGCAATTTCATAGAAGGCTGTGACGAAGACGGAACAGCGGGAGGCCCCCCAGAGAGCCGGGTATGGTGCGAACCGGCGGGCTGAAGCTTCATCCCATCGCTTCCGAGCCGGAAATCCGAACGGGTTATCCCCAGTAGGCGTTTCCCGTGAATGCTGCGTAAACGCATAGGGCATGTCAGTGCCTGAAGAGGTGTGGAATCCCCACGCAATTTGAGTGGTACCGCGAGTCATGATGACCCGTCTCAAAGCTGAGGCGGGTCATTTTTTTCTTCCCGGCCCATGCCGTCCAACGCAGAGCAGATGATGATTTCCAAAGGAGGAAACTGATTATGCCGACCCAGACTGACCTCAATCAACTCAGCGCCATCGCTTCCCGTCTCCGTGAGATGCGGGAGATTCTGGGATGGACCCAGGAAGAAATGGCGGAAAAGACCGAAGTGTCCGCGGAGGAATACCGGCTGTATGAAGCCGGCCGTACGGACATGCCGTTCACCTTCATTTACAAATCAGCCCAGGCGTTCAACATGGAGCTGACCGAACTCCTCGAAGGCCACAACGCTTTCCTGTCCACGTATACGGTTACCCGCCGCGGCAAGGGCGAGACCACCGCGAAGGAGGAGGGCATCGCCATTTCGA
>CAMKJS010000089.1 GCA_946413245.1 uncultured Clostridia bacterium | reverse complement strand
GCATGATCCAAAGCATGTCCAGGGTCGCCAAGTGTATTGATAACGGTCCAATGGAAGGATTCTGGGGAATCTTGAAGCGAGAACGGTATTACGGAAAACGCTTCACGGACAAAGTCAGTCTTGTCGCCATGATTGATGAATTCATTCAGTACTACAATACCGAACGGCTCCAGCGAAATCTCGGCGTACTCACTCCTATGGAAAAGCATGAGATGTACTTTGCTGCTTAAGTGAGAATTGGCCCGGGAGGGCAGATTTATCTGACCCTCCTTGACTGCCTTTCAGCACACTGATGGCAGCCGGTCAAGGGTGGCCGCAGGCCACTTGCGAAGCCCTTGACCGGTTGACAGCAGGGTGCTATTTGCCGTGCCTTCCCCAAAGAAAATCTCTGGTAACCTGTGTTGGTCACCAGAGATTTCTTGTCCTTAATTTGTTTTTTGTTTCACTGTCTACTTGACGGGAAGCGGTTCATTTTGTGAGACAGCCCCTGTTTCGTTTCATCAGGATTATTTCGTGAGCGCGGAAACCTCGAAGGTGAGGCCGTCGGCGCCGTTCAGCATCGTGATGGTGCCGGTCTTCTGGTAAACATGGGCGAACACGCTGCTGCCGCCTTCCACCGTGTAGCTGAACATCACGTCGGGGGCGTTCTTCTCCAGCATGACCGGCAGTTCAATGCCGACGGACTGGCCGTCCGGCAGGCCGCCATCCAGCTGCTCAGCTTCCATCTTGTTCTCGCTCCGCATGTCGGACAGGGTCATCTTGGTTACGTTCCTTCCGGTGTTGTTGACGACCGTGTAGCTGACGGTTCCCTTCTCGAGGGCGGGTTCCTTCTTCGCGCCGGACGCGCACACAATACCGACAATGGCCAGCGCCAGGGCCAGGACCAGGGCCACAATGATCTTCTTCATATTCATAATAATGGGTTCTCCTTTCAAAGTGCACTGCATGTTTGCAGGTGCTGATTTAATTTACGCTAGTTCTTACGCTGCTCCGGACAGGGGTGGCAGTGTTTTTTTACAATTTCCTGGTCCCGAAGTTGGCCTTCAATGTTATGAATTTGTCGATCAGTTCCGCGAACCTGATCTGGGAAATCTTCCGGGGAGAACGGAGGGACTGAATTTTCTTTCCAAGGGCAGAATAATTGAGCGCCATAGGGGAATACTTCTTTGCTGAAATTTTGGCGGCACAATTATAGTCAAAAGGCTAAAAGATATTTGTGGCTTGGTTCTTATAGAATTCTCAAGGTTCTATGGCCATTTCCCATGTGGGAAGTCTGAGTCATTTATTTCTACATCTGCCAAAGCAAATGCGCATATTGTCACAAGCGCCAGGCTCAACAGTATTCCAACACTTTTATTCATCTTCCAACACCCCTTTATGCTTCCTGTGATAATTCTTTTTCCCCTTTGTTCTGTAACAATTCGATACCTGCACAAAGGAATTCTTTTTTCGCGTTTCTCGATAATCCTGGACTTACAGGGCTTAATTCAGCGCTAAAACAGCCTCTGCTGCTTCTCGCATGACAGGTTTACGTTCTCCCTGTCAGAACGCGAAACAGGCTCGAATGACCGCAGAGTACTCGCATGTGTAAGAACAATGGAGCTTGCTGGATAAAAAGAGAGCGGAGCTGCTATGCTCCGCCCGAGAAAACTGGGTTTACTTCGTCTTCTTGTTCTTGACCGCTGACCAGGCTGAGTAGTACTTCTTTCCGCCTACGGTCTTATAAGCACGAATCCGGACGTAGTATGTTGTCTTCGCCTGCAGCTTCTTCAGCACAGTCTTGGTGGTGGCTGCTTTCTTGATGATGATACTTTTCTTTGTCTTGAAGTCCTTTTTCAGGCTGTATTCAATCTCATATCCGGTGATGTCAGTACCTTTAGACCATTTGACTGTCAGCTGCTTCTTTCCGGCGGTCAGCGAAGAAAGCTTCACGGATTTGGGAACAATCTTGAAGGTTACCTTTTTGGTTCCGGTATAGTCGCCTATACCCGTGAGGGTCACCTTGGCCATGCCGACCTTCTTGTTGTCCATATAGGAAACAGTATAGTCTGTTCCCTTCGTCAGCTTCTTCCCTTTATACTGAACCACAACTGTCGGTTTGATGGCCTTGCCGGTGCAGACCTGATTCTTGATCGCCGTGACCTTGACTTTGCTCAGAGCAATGGCGTCCGTAACAATTTTGGTATCCTTGCCGACAGCAAGAATACTTTCGTACTCTCCGTCACCGTCCGCGTCGGCTTTCCACTCCAGATGACCGTCCGCCTGAACAGATTTGTTCTTTTTCACCAGATCGTTCAGAACAGGGTTTTTCGATACATCCAGCTTGGTCAGCCTGGTATCATAGCAGAAGAGCAAGGCCAGCTTTTTATTGTTGCTCAGATTCAGGCTCTTCAGCTGATTACCGGTGCAGGAAAGATGAAGCAGCGCTGTATTTTTGGTCACTTTCAGGCTTGTCAGTCCATTACGGTCACAGATCAGCTCTCTCAGCGCGGTATTCCTGTCCACATCCAGATCCGTCAGCTGATTATCCCAGCACGAAAGGATCTCCAGGTCCGTATTCATCGTCAGGTTCAGAGCCGTGATCTTGTTGCTGGCGCAGTACAGTTCGGTCAGTTTCGTGTTCTCCGTCACTGCCAGGCTTTCCAGCTGATTGCCGGCACAGTAAAGCACTTCCAAAGCCTTATTACTGCTTATATCCAGGTATTTCAGCTGATTGTTCTCACAGTAAAGCCTCTTCAGGGCGGTGAAATATTCAACACCTTTCAGATCGGAAATATCGGAGTAATCCAATTCGATCAGCTCAACCGCGGCAATCTCGTCATCACTGAGTGTACTGTTGCCATCCGTATCAAATTTGGCAACATACTCCCGGAAATTCTCGTCCGGGAAATTAGTTTCGTTGATCTCAATGCCTTCACCACCATACCATATTTCTGATTCGTCAGTGATAATTCCGACATTTAAATCAACCCCAAGATATTTTTCCTTTCGCGGATCATGATCCTGAATATTCCAAATAAGGCATCCGTCTCTGGTAAAAGGATTCGCTTCTATAACCAGGCTGTTCAGCAATGGTGTTCTGGAAACATCCAGCTTTGTGATTTTGTTAGCCCAGCAGGAAAGAACAGTTAATGCTTCATGATCATGGATATCCAGAGACGTCAGTTGGTTGCCCTCACAATAAAGGAATGCCAGTTCCGTATTCTTGCTTATATCCAGCGATGTCAGCTGATTATTTGCGCAGTCCAGAGTGTCCAATGCCGGATTGCTGCAAACATCGATTGACTTCAGCTGATTACCGCTGAAATAAAGAATTGTCAGCAGTGGATAGTTGCTCACATCCAAAGCAGTCAGATGATTATTAGTACACCGTAAGACCTCAAAAGCTGTTCCATTTGGCAAGTAAAGGTTCGCTATCTGGTTGTCATCGCACCACAGGAGTCTCAATATTGTATTTTTATTTACATCCAGGCTCGTCAGTTGATTATTCTGACATCTTAATTCCTTGAGTTCGCTATTATTGCTCACGTCAAGTTCAGTCAGTTTATTTTGGTCACACAATATTCTCTGTAAAGCTGTATTGTTGCTGACATCCAGGCTCGTCAACAGATTATCGTGACAATTCAAATATGTCAGCTTTTTATTCTGACTGATGTCCAGGCTCGTCAATTCAGCGTTGGTACAAGTGAATTTTTGTAAGTTCATAAAGTGCTCAACACCTGTTACATCAGATATTGGCTTGTCTGAACAGGATATTCTGGTTACCGCTTCCAGTTCTTCATCGCTGAGCTTTCCGTCCCCATCTGCGTCAAATCCTGCGTCCAGAATGTATTGACGGAAATTCTCGTCCGGAAAAATGCTCTCGTCGATTGCTACATCCGCCAAAGCAAATGTGAACGACAAAATAAGCACCAGGCCCAACAGGATTCCGATTCTTTTCCGCATCATCATTATCATGCTCCTTCATATAGGAATATACAGCTTGTGCCCGGAAACAATATACATCCTCTGCTGTACCGGTATAAATATTTTGACATTACCCGAAAATTCTGTCAAGCTTCTGAAATATTAAAAACAGGCGGAGCTGGTATGCTCCGCCTGCGTCAATTGGGTTTACTTCGTCTTCAAATAGGGAAGGACTCCGGGATTACTTGAATGTCGCCTTCTTCGGCATACCTTTCTTCAGCAGCAGTTTCTTATACGTCTTTGCCATACCCTTCGGGCATGTGACCGTGGGCTTGCTGTAAATGTCCTTGAAGGCGTTTGCTCCGACCGTCTTATCCTTCAGCAGCTTTGTCTTGATGACGATCGTCTTCAGCTTTGCGCATCCGCTGAAGGCGTTCTTCCCGATGGTTTTCACCTTCGCGGAGAGCGTGATCTTCAGCAGAGCCTTACAGCCTTTGTATGCGTTCGCCCCGATGGTTGTCAGCTTCGGGAAAGCCGGCACGGACGTCAGCTTCAAGCAGGAGGCGAAAGCACTGTCGCCGACGGACGTCACCCCGGCGCCGCCGGTCACCGTCTTCAGTACCTTGCAGGTGTTGAAGGCGTTCTTTCCGATCTTCGTGACGTTCTTCCCGATGCTGACTTTTGTCAGCTTGCTCATGCCCTTGCAGGCGTTTGCTCCGATTTCCGTTACCTTATAGGTTTTGTTCTTCACCGTGATAGTGTCCGGCACGGTGATGGAGGTAATCTTCCGGTTCTTCGGCTGGGTAAAGACAGCGGTCTTCTTCTTGCTGTTCAGGGAATACTTAAGTCCCTTCACCGTAGCGGTCGTGGGATCCTCCGGTTCCGGTGTCGCTGTCGGCTCCGTTGTCGGCTTTTCCGTTGGTTCCGGTGTCGCCGTCGGTTCCGGGGTGGGGGTGGGTTCCGGCGTAGGCGCATCCCCGGAGGTCGGAAGGCTGATCTTATCGCCCGCGATGATCTTCAGGAAACGGTCAAAATGCAGAGAATAGTCTGTGGTCGTTATAGATTCCACCCGTCCCCATGGGTCATACTTGGTGACGGTCTCCGTATGGCCGATATAGTCGTAGCCGTTGGCAGACGTCTTCCGCGTCTGGCTCCGTACCTCGTTGCACAGCTTATCAGCGTCGCTGACATCCAGCTCCGTCATCAGGTTCTTTTCGCAGTACAGCTCCCGCATCACCCTGTTGTCTCCAAGTAGCAGCTCGGAAATCCTGTTGTTCCGGCAGGTCAACACCTGCAGGCGGGGGTTCCGGGTCACATCCAGAATCCGCAGGGCATTGCCTGAGCAGTCCAGTTCTGTCAGGGAAGTCAGATACCCTATCCCTTCCATGGAATCGATCCCCTGGCCTGAGCAGTCCAGCTTCTTGACATTAGCTGCTTCTTCACTGCTCAGTCTGCCATTCCCGTCCGTATCGAAGCCACTGACAATCATGCGGAAGGCTTCGTCCGGGAAATTCGTCTCGTTAATCCAGACGCCCTTGGAACTCTTTGTCAGAGTAAGGGCTTTGTCCACAACCAGGCAGATACCGGCGGTATCGTCATGATAGATATACACTGTCTCGCTGTAATCATCCGGCTCGGTCTGCGCAACCTCGTTCAGCAGGCTGCAGCGGCTGATGTCCAGCGCAGTCAGCGCTGTACCGAAGCACCAGAGTTCCTTCAGGGAAGCGTTGCTGCCCACATCCAGACTGGTAAGCGTAGGTGTTTCCGCGATGTCCAGGATCGTCAGCCGTTTGTTGTTGGAAACGTCTACTGTCGTCAGCGGATTCTGCCAGCAGTACAGCTTCTCCAGCAGCGTATTGGCGGACACATCCAGAGACTTCAGCTGATTGCCGCTGCAGCGCAGATCCCGCAGCTGCGCGCATTCCGAGACGTTCAGGGAGGTTAACTTGTTATTGAAGCAATACACCTCCCGGAGCGCAGGGAACGGACTCAGATCCAGGCTCGTGAGCTGGTTTCCGTACACATTCAGCTTTGTCAGATTCGGATAGTTGCTGAGCCGCAGGGCGGAAATCTCGTTCTCGTACACGTGCACGCCTTCCAGAGCTGTGTTCTGCCGCAGATCCAGGCTCTGCAGTTTCGACTGGTAGCAGCGCAGCTCTTTCAGCTTCGTGTTCTGCGTCAGGTTCAGGCTTGTCAGACCATTGCCGGAGCAGCGCAGATCCTCCAGTTCGGTCAGCGCGGTTACGTCCAGCTTCGTCAGCTGGTTATCCCAGCAGTTCAGATAGGTTACCGCTGTGTTATGGCTCACATCCAGCTCTGTCAGCTTATTGCTGTAGCACTCAATGGTGACTGCGGACGTGAAGTATTCGATTCCCTTCAGGGATTCGATATCCTTACCGTAACAGCGGATGACCTTTGCCTCCGCCAGTTCGGCGTCGCTCAGTTTGCCGTCGTCGTTCTCGTCAAAAGTGTCGATGACGAAGTTCCGGAAATTCTCGTCCGGGAATGTCTGATCGTTGATCCATGCGTCCGCCAGCGCGGCAGACACGGCAAACACCAGCAGAACAAATACCAGGAATCCAATACGCTTCTTCATGCTGTTTCGCTCCTTATTTATCCTTCGTGATTTTGTCCTGTCTGAAGACTGTTTTCTTCGTTCGACTGGTTTGGTCATCTCGCTTTAAAGTATATACGAATGGTTACCGGAAGGCAAGTGAAAGAAATATCACTGTCATGGAATGCTTTCTGCCAACAATGCCCTGATTACCTCCCCTCATTATGATACTCCAATTATAACTCCCTGTCCTTTTATCGTGTCATATGTTTTTTCGCGTCTCGTCTTTAGATATAACGGCTTTCGGGTTGCTGCCTGAGTCTCTGGTTATACATGACCTGAGGATCCATGCGGATACAATCGGTGCAGATGGATATACATACAGGAAATATACAGCGTGTATCCGGGAATAAAAAATATATCCTTTGCTGTATCGATATAAACAGTTTGACATATGGTATCTGAATTCCTTCACCCAATCGGGGTTTCAGTGCGCATGATTTCTGACTGAGAGCATTGTGCGCCATTTCTCTCTGACTCATTGACAATTCGCTTTATTGTGTGCAAAATAACAGATATCAAGCGAGCAGAGGATGCTTCGAGGCACGTGGGAAAAAACCAGAAAGAGGTGTATTTATGAACGGGCATACCAGAAAAATGATCCTGGCGATTCTGATGGCCGTGGCAATGATGTTCAGCAGCTTTGCTGTCGCGGAACAGCCAGCCGGTGAAGTTACGGAGACAGCGGAAACGGCGGAGGCTGTGAGCGAACAGCCTGAAGAGCAGCCGCTCAGTACGGAAGCGGACGGCAGCGAGCAGGAAGAAGTGAAAAACGAGCTGCTGGAGCAGGCAAAGAATATGCTCCGGATCATTTTCGGGCTGACGGGGAACGATCCCCTCAGCGACAGGCAGTGGATTGCCGACCAGGTGAGGAAAATCCTGAAAAACCCGGGACAGTATACCGAGGATTTCTGGGACGCTCTTTTCGGGACCGGTGCGGACGGAATCTCCATGGAAGGCAATTCCGAGAAAAAGGGAAAGATTGAATTTGTCATGGAGCTGCCGGATCCGGTCGCGATGCCCGCCACCTATTCTGTAGCCTATCATCGGCTGAATGATGAGAAGCGGGAGGTGGTCACGCTGCTGGAGCGGGACGCGGACGGGAATATCCACTATCTGGACGGGGACGACGAACAGGTTTTCGTCAGGACGGAAGAGGGGTTCCGGATGTATCCCGTGCTGAAAGATCACGCAGGTTTCGGCGAATGGGACGGAATCCTGCTGAGCGCCCGAAGCGTGCGGGAGAAGACGGAGCATTTCTGGAACTGCGCGGATCAGACGTTTATCAAATGGCTCGGCGCGGACCGCACGGAAGCGACGGAGTATCTCGGCCGGCCCTGCGGCCTCTATCACGCGGAACCGGGAACCATCACCTTCACCTATAAATGCGATATGGTGATCGACGACGAAACCGGGATCTGCCTCTGCTATACGGCGGATGAGCTTCTCAAAGGCGCCGTTTACCGGATTACGGAAGATGAAAGGATTGAAATTGAAATCGGCGATTATGATATCGGGGGAGATGAAATGAACTTCTACTGCGCCGGGTTCGAGACGGAAGACATCGCTTTTCCGGTGCCGGCGGTCTGACCGCCCGGTTTTATGCTCTTCAATTTGTTCTTGCGGATTGCCGCGATCTGGGGATATAATAAGGATGTGTCTGAGAACACGGTTTATCAATGCAACAGCGTGGAGGCGTGATCGTTGTGGCCGGATTTGTCAGTGCTCTGATCAAACAGCGGAGGGAAGCCAAAAAGGCTGAGCCGGATACCCATGGAAGGCTGAAAGAAATCATTGCCGTTCTGAAGAAATATGATTACGAGGACGGCATTACACCCGAAATCACAGTGCAAATTCTCCAGGACCTGGGGCCAACCTTTGTGAAGATCGGGCAGATTGCCTCTCAGCAGGCAGAATATCTTCCCGCGGAGTACTGCGAGGCGCTTTCAAAGCTGCGCTCCAAAGTCGCTCCTATGGATATCGCCACCGTCAATTCCCAGATCGAGAAGCATCTGGGCAAGCCGGTGAGCGAACTTTTCGCCTCTTTTGACGAGAAGCCCCTGGGATCCGCGTCCGTCGCCCAGGTGCACAAAGCAGTTCTGCATGACGGCACTGTCGTGGCCGTCAAGGTTCGCCGCCCGGGCATCGTCGACACGGTGGCGCGCGACTTCGCCCTGATCGAAAAGATTCTTGACAAGTTCGTCAAGCCAGGAAACGGCGGATTCGATATCAAGAGCCTGATCGTGGAACTGGAGAATACGTCGAAGACGGAACTGGATTTCACCAATGAGGCGAATAACTTGGACCGCTTCTGGAAGAACAACACAGGGCGCGAGATGGTCGAAAGCCCCAAGTGCTACCACGACCTTACCTGTGAGGCAATTCTTACCGAGGACTTCGTTACCGGCAATGAAGTCAGCGATACCGCGTTTCTCGCCACGCTGAGCGAAGAGGAACGCGAGCGCATTGCCGGGCTGCTGGCGGACAACTTCGCTTCCCAGATCCTCGAGGACGGTTTCTATCACGCGGATCCGCATTCCGGCAACGTGCTGATCAAGGCGCCGGCGGCGGATGCTCCGAAGGCTGCGGCCGTGACTGCCGGCAGCGATGAAAACGGCGAAAACAAGCCGGCTGAAGAAAAGATTCCGCTTCCGGAGCACAGCATCGAATGGATCGATTTCGGGATGATGGGCACCCTCTCATCGAAGCAGCGCCAGACGCTGATCGACCTCGTCACCAGTGTGGTAATGCACGATGCGTACGCCCTCAAGCGTACGGTGATGCAGATCGCTCAGCCGGTAGGCGAAATCGATCACGGCGCTCTGCTCCAGATGTGCGAGGATATGAGCGGCCAGTTCACCGGCACAGACTTTGGCGACTTTGATCTGGGCGATCTTATGAGCTCCATCCTTGGCGGCCTTCAGGAAGAAAATTACAAGGTGGATCCCTTTATTACCAATCTTGCGCGCGGCATCGTCGCGGCGGAAGGAACCATTAAGACGCTCTGCCCGAACGTGAACATCCTGAACTTCTTCACCAACAAGGTGAATACCGGCCTGAATTTCAATCTCGACCTTGAGCATCCCGAGGAAATGAACCCGGAAATCGCGATCAAACTGCTGCAGCTCTTTAACGGTATCACAAACTCCTCGACCAAGACCGCCGAAGCGCTCGATATGCTGGAGAAGGGCCATATCAAAGTACGGACCGACTTCAGCCTGGAGGAAAAGACTGTTGAAACAATCAGCCGCTTTACCGGATACCTGGTGCGGGCGCTGATCATTATCGCGGTCATTATCGCCTCATCACTGCTTTGTACGTCCACTTCCGTTTCAAGCGACGGCCTTGCCATGACGATTATCTTCCGCGGTATCGGAATCGCCGGTTACGTCATCAGCCTGTTCTTCGCATATACGCTGTTCTGGAATATGAAGAAGGGTAAATAAAAACGGGTAATACAGGAAGGAGGAAACCTGTTGAATTACGCTGAGGAATCCCTGCGCCTGCACGGCGAATGGGAAGGAAAGATCGAGGTTATCCCGCGCGTTCCCGTACGGAACAAGGAAGAGCTGTCCCTGGCGTACACGCCGGGCGTCGCCCAGCCCTGTCTTGAAATTCAGAAAGATTACGACAAATCCTTCACGCTGACCCGGCGGCACAATCTGGTGGCCGTGATCACGGACGGAACGGCTGTGCTGGGCCTGGGGGACATCGGCCCGGAAGCGGGAATGCCTGTGATGGAAGGGAAGTGTGCGCTGTTCAAGACGTTCGGGGACGTGGACGCTTTCCCGCTCTGTATCCGCAGCAAGGACGTGGACGAGATCGTGCGCACGATTTACCTGATTTCCGGATCCTTCGGCGGGATCAACCTGGAGGATATCGCGGCGCCCCGCTGCTTCGAGATCGAACGGCGGCTGAAGGAACTGTGCGATATTCCTGTTTTTCACGACGACCAGCACGGGACCGCGGTCGTCGTCGCCGCTGCGCTGATCAATGCGCTGAAGGTGGTCAAAAAGGATATCGGGGAGATCAAGACGGTCATCAACGGCGCGGGCAGCGCCGGGATCGCCATCGCCAGGCACCTGATGAACCTGGGCGTCCGGCATATGAAACTGGTGGACAGCGTCGGCATTCTGTGCGAGGGCAGGGAAAGAATGAATCCCGCGAAGACGGAAATGGCCCGGATCACCAATCCGGAAAAGGTTTCCGGATCGCTGGCGGACGCCATGAAGGGCACGGACGTTTTCATCGGCGTCAGCGCGCCGTATGTCGTAAGCCAGGATATGGTGCGTTCCATGGCCGCGGACGCGATCCTCTTTCCCATGGCGAACCCCGTGCCGGAAATTGAGCCGGACGAAGCCCTGGCTGCCGGCGCGGCGATCGTGGGAACCGGCCGAAGCGATCATCCCAACCAGATCAACAACGTGATGTGCTTCCCGGGGCTGTTTCGCGGAGCGCTGGACGTACGGGCCCGGGACATCAATGAGGAGATGAAGCAGGCCGCTTCCCGCGCCCTGGCGGCCCTGGTGACTGACGACGAGCTCAGAACGGACTACATCCTGCCCTATGCCTTCGACAAGCGCATCGGGCCGGCCGTGGCCGAAGCCGTCGCCAAGGCGGCGAGGGACAGCGGCGTCGCGAGAATCTGACAGCAGCTTTCAGGAATACAATCATTCACGGTTACCGCAGATAAAAACAGCCGCCCGTCCGGGCGGCTGTTCCTGCAGGAACGATCAGTAGTTTTCCGCGTTGATTTCGAAGTAGCTTTGGGGATGGGCACAGACGGGGCAGATCTCCGGGGCCTTCGTGCCGACCACGATGTGGCCGCAGTTCCGGCATTCCCAGATTTTGACCTCGCTCTTTTCGAACACCTGCTGCGCCTCCACGTTTTTCAGCAGAGCCCGGTACCGCTCTTCGTGATGCTTTTCGATGGCGGCTACGCCGCGGAACTTCTCAGCCAGCTCCGGGAAGCCTTCTTCCTCAGCGGTTTTGGCGAAGCCTTCATACATATCGGTCCACTCGTAGTTTTCCCCATCCGCCGCGGCAGCCAGGTTTTCCGCTGTGGTGCCGATGCCGTTCAGCTCCTTGAACCACAGCTTTGCGTGCTCTTTCTCATTCTCCGCTGTTTTCAGGAACAGGGCCGCGATCTGCTCAAAGCCGTCCTTCTTGGCTTTGGAGGCAAAGTAGGTGTACTTGT
>CAMKJS010000088.1 GCA_946413245.1 uncultured Clostridia bacterium | reverse complement strand
AATGCGGGAGTCAAAGTCCCGTGCCTTACCACTTGGCTACACCCCAACGTAGGTATTCTGCCAACTTGACGCCGCAGAGGAAAAAAATGGGGTGAGTAGTGGGACTCGAACCCACGCTCTCCAGAGCCACAATCTGGCGCGTTAACCAACTACGCTATACCCACCATGTTTGGCGCGCCTGGAGGGATTCGAACCCCCGGCCCACGGCTTAGAAGGCCGTTGCTCTATCCGACTGAGCTACAGGCGCAAGCCATAGGGATCGGCCTCTCCAAAGGGCTTTGGCGCTCGACGGAAAAGGCGTGCTTTCCCGCTGACAGATTCGAATTATATCACGCTTCCTTCGGCCTGTCAACAGCTTTTCCGGCCATTTTCCATCATCATAAAAACGATGTCATATATACCGGCAGACAGATGACATCCTGGTCTTTTGCATAATCCTTTGTATAAATGATATACTTCCAAAGAATACGGCTGGAATATTTACCGCAGAATTCGTCCAGCGATTTGTGCGTTTTGTAGCCGGAAGATTTAACCTCGATCGGGCAGATCTTGTTATTACGCGCAAGAAGGAAATCAATTTCGTAATTGTGGCGAGAGGTCTCGTTTGTAAAGGTGTGATAAAAAAGTTCGTTTCCATTAGCTGTCAGAACCTGTGCAATAACATTTTCGTAGAGATATCCCAGATTAGCTGAAAGTACATCATTCAGCAATTTATCGTATATTACATTTTCTGTGAAATCCCGGTCTCTAAACATCAACGTAGTATACAGGCCGGTATCACAGACATACATCTTGAATTTTGATAAATCTATGCTTGCGGAGAGACCGGTATTTGGATCGTTGGAATGGTATGATACAAGAACCGTTTTTGATTCCTTCATTTCAGCAATTAATTCCAGCAAATCGTCTGCCCTTGAATTTGCCAGTACACTTGATACCTGATATCTTGAAGCATTTTTATTCAGCTGCGCTGGAATAGCATTAAAGAGCAAACTTGCTCTTCCCGTAGAATCGATCTTATGAAAATCATCCGCATATAAGCTTAGAATATCACGTTTGACAAGATCCACTTTCCGGAAATTGTTCGTTTTGATATATTCAGCCACCGCCTGTGGCATACCGCCCACAAGCATATACAGCCGGAAATCACGGAGCAGCTTCCTGTTGGCTTGCTGGCCCAATGGCTTTCCGGATTCATAGAATTGACGTATCAGTTTGTAGCTCGTATTGTCTCCCATTGCCCAAAGAAACTCTTCATAATCCATAGGGAACATTTGCAGTTTGCGTTCTTCACTGGGAATCAGAATATCCTTCACATTCTTTTGAATCGAAATCAATGATCCTGTTTCAATATAATCATACCTGTGATCCTGCACGAGATGCTTGATTGCCTGCCTGGCATGAGGGCAAAACTGCACTTCGTCAAATATGATCAGCGATTTTCGTTCGACTAAATCCACACGGTACTGGAGTTGAAGCTGAAGAAAGAGATAATTCAGATCAGAGACATCGTCAAAGAGCTCCCGAACTGACTTCGGCGCCAAAGAAAAATCAATCAGAATAAAGCTTTCATATTCGTTCTGTGCGAACTCCTTCACAATTGTAGATTTTCCGATGCGTCGGGCGCCTTCAACAAGGATCGCTGTATGGCCGTCTGACTCACTCTTCCAATCCAAAAGCCTGTCATAGATTTTTCTTTTGAACATGCTCTTCACCTCTCAGAATTCCTTTCGCATTTTTTCAAATCGCTAATCCCCGCAAAATCGCATTTTTTCAAAATGTATTTTACCTCAAAATCGCATTTTTTACAAGAATTCAGAGCAAATAGCGGGTATTTTTTGTATCGATCAGCCGGTAAAAATCATTCAGCCGCCCGGTCGGGCGGCTGAATGATCATAATACTTTATTCAGGAAGTCTCTTGTTCTCTGCTCCTGGGCGTGACTGAAGATCGCCTCCGGGGTGCCTTCCTCCACGATTTTGCCCTCGTCGATGAACAGCACCCGGTCGGCCACCTCCCGGGCAAAGCCCATCTCATGGGTCACGCAGACCATGGTCATACCGCTGCGGGCCAGCTCCTTCATCACGTCCAGCACCTCGCCCACCATTTCCGGGTCCAGGGCGGAGGTGGGCTCGTCGAAAAGCATGACGTCCGGACTCATGCACAGGGCGCGCACAATAGCAATCCGCTGTTTCTGGCCACCGGAGAGCTGGCTGGGATAAGCGTCCGCCCGGTCCGCCAGGTTCACCCGCTGCAGCAGTGCCATGGCTTCTTTCTCCGCCGTCGCCTTGTCCTTGCCCAGCAGCTTGATCGGCGCGATAGTCATGTTGCGCAGCACGGTCATATGGGGAAACAGGTAGAAATGCTGGAACACCATGCCGATTTTCCGCCGGTGCAGGTTGATGTCCACCGTGGGATCTGTGATATCCGTCCCCTCAAAGAGGATGGTGCCCGAGGTGGGCTCTTCCAGCAGGTTCAGGCAGCGCAGGAAGGTGCTCTTGCCGCTTCCGGAAGGGCCGATCACGCAGACCACCTCGCCCCGGCGGATCTCCGTCGTGATTCCTTGCAGGGCTTTCAGCTTTCCCTCGTTAAAATGCTTTTCCAGATCCTTCACGGAAAGAATGATCTCAGCGTTCACTGTTCCGCAACCTCCTTTCCAGCCGGCCGATGAGCTTGGTCAGAATCAGTGTCATCAGCAGATACAGGATACCGGAGATAATATAGGGCGTAAAGGCCGAATAGGTCCGGGAGCGGATATAGTCGCCCGCTTTGGTCAGCTCGGTCAGGGCAATATAGCTCAGGATCGAGGTTTCCTTGATCAGGGCGATGAACTCGTTGCACAGGCTGGGCAGGGCGGACTTGGCCGCCTGGGGCAGAATGATCCAGAGCATGGTCGCCGGACCGGAGAAGCCCAGGGACCGCCCGGCCTCTGTCTGTCCCCGGTCCACGCTCATGATGCCGCCCCGGACGATCTCCGCCACATAGGCGGAACTGTTCAGGCCGCAGGCGATCACACCCACGATGAGCTTGTCCACCCGGACCTGGCCGAATACGCCGTAGTAGATAATCAGCACCTGAAGCAGCAGCGGCGTTCCGCGCATCAGATCGATATAGAATTTGGCGAACCAGCACAGAAAACGGAGCACGACGTCCCCGGCGCGCCGCAGCGGGTTCTTTCCTTTATAACGGAGCTCCGTCACCTCGGGCAGCCGCAGCACCGCCAGGATCGTGCCCAGAATCGTACCGACCAGGATCGCGAAAAAGCTGACCTTCAGGGTGATCCAGAGGCCGTCCAGATACATGCGCCAGCGGTCGTCCTGGAGGACGTTCATGTAGATTTCCTTATAGAAACTCTGGAAAATTGTGAGCGGCTCCTTGTTCTCGACCATGGCCTTGATCGGCAGCCACCATTCCTCAAATACAGTCATATCCGGGTCCTCTTATCAGTAAAATGCTTTCATATCAGTCGTCGTAATACGGGAATAATGCTCAAATGCCGTAGAGAGAAGCTCTCTCTACGGCAGTGTGATCGCTCTCAGAACTTATTCCGCGGCTTCCTCGTTGCTGAAGTACTTGACAGCCAGCTCCTCAAAGAAGCCTTCCGCCTCCAGCTCCTTCAGAGCGTTGTTAATCTTCTCCAGCAGTTCGGGGTTCTCCTTGTTCACCTCGATGCCGTACCAGTCCGCCTGCAGGCCCATGTCCACGATGATCAGGCTGTCGTCCGCCAGGCCGGCCAGCAGCGCCATGCCAACGGGCTTGTCCACGATCACGGCGTCCAGCTTGTTGCCCTGCAGATCCTTGATGGCATCCAGGAAGGTCTTGTAGGTCTCGGTGTTCTCGCGGCCGGTGATTTCCTCGGCGGCGAAGTCACTGGTGGTGCCCAGCTGCGCGCCGATCTTCTTGCCCTTCAGATCGTCCGCGGTGGCCAGGCCGCTGCCGTCCTTGATCACCACGATCAGGCCCGCGTTGATGTATCCTTCGGAGAAGTCCACATTCAGCTTCCGCTCTTCGGTGATGCTGATGCCGGAAACGCCGATGGTATCCTTCTTCGTCATGACCTCGGAGATCACGGCGTCAAAGGCCATGGCCTCGAACTCGACGTCAAAGCCGGCCTTCTCGGCGATCGCCTTGATCAGGTCCACGTCGTAGCCCATGTATTCACCGTTCTCCACATACTCAAAGGGCGGATATTCCGGGTTGAACGCCACCACAATCGTTTCCGCGGCAGCCATCGCCACGGACGCCAGCATCATCAGGGAAACCAGAATCGCGATTACTTTCTTCATTTTCTTGTCCTCCGTTCCTTTTACCAGTTGTTTATCCGGCATTTTGCCGGAGTACCTGTCCTTCAGGTTGCGGTGAGTATAGCACCTTTCCTGCTCCCTGTCAACAGGGTTTTTGCATTTTTATGCATTTTTCGGAATTCATCTTTGTTTTTATGCTGCATATTTGCATATTATACGCTTATTGGCCTTGATTATTCATTTTCCATTCCGCATTCAGTCGTTCCAGCGCCGCTTTGCGAACGCCGGGCGTCAGCCGGTACCGGGTCGGATCGAAGTCCGGCGCTTCCGGCTTCATCCGGAAGATGCCAAAGCGGATCGGCACCCCGAGATCCATGTATTTTCGTTCATGCTCGGAGATATAGTTCGGCGCAAAGCCGGATTGGTGCAGGTCTTCCGTCAGATACACCGTCTCGAATCCGCACAGGTCCAGATAGACCCGGGAATCCTGAAACAGGGTATCGTCGTCCGTCTTGAACCAGATTTCTCCTCTCTCCGTCAGAAAGCGGCGGTACTGCAGCAGCTGCCGGGGGTGCGTCAGCCGGCGTTTCGCCTGCTTCGGCTTTTCCGTCCAGGGATTGCAGAAATGAATATATATGCGTTCCGCCCGGTCCTCCGGGCCGAAGACCCGGTCAATGAAACAGATATCCGTCAGAAGAATCTGTACATGGGAAACGTCCCCGCCGCAGGCACGGACCAGATTGCGCCGGGCGTCCCCCAGCACGTCCGCGGAGAGGTCGCATACCACATAGTTGATCTCCGGGGTATCCGCCGCCATCAGAGCCGTACTGACGCCTTTTCCGCATCCCATTTCCAGATGCAGCGGCCGTTCCGGATGGGGAAAGCGTTCCCGCCAGCGGTTTTTCCATTTTTCTCCGTCCTCCGTAAAAAACGGACAGGCCTGGAGCTCCGGCCGGGCCCATTTCTTTTTCCGCATGTGCATTGCGCTTCATTCCCCCTGCTGCATAACAACTTAACGTCTTTGATTCTATCATATTTCAAAACAGAAAAAAACAGGTTTCCTATTGAACCTCTGATTCATCTGTGCTATTGTATGCCGAAGCGGAACATCGTTTTTCCGCTGTTTGTGAAAGGAGCGCGATATATAATATGAAGCGAGTCTTGACAATACAGGATATCTCCTGCCTGGGCAAATGCTCCCTGACCATCGCCCTGCCGGTGATCTCCGCCCTGGGCGTGGAAACGGTAATCCTGCCCACGGCCGTGCTGTCCACCCATACCATGTTCTCCGGCTTCACGGTCAAGGATCTGTCCGACCAGATCGAGCCCATCACCGCCCACTGGAAAAAAGAAGGCATTACCTTTGACGCCATCTACACCGGATACCTGGGCACAGCGGAGCAGATCGACCAGGTAAAGGAAATCTTCCGCGCTTTCCGCGGCGAAAATACGCAGATCATCGTGGATCCGGTCATGGCGGACAACGGCAAGCTGTATCCGGCCTTTGACATGGCCTATGTCCGGAAGAACACCGAGCTGTGCGCCGGAGCGGATATCATCGTTCCCAACATCACGGAAGCCTGCTTCATGACCGGGATGGATTACCGCGAGGAATACGGCGAAGACTATATCAAGGAACTGCTCTCCCGCCTGAATGAACTCGGCGCCCGCGTCAGCGTGCTGACCGGTGTTTCCCTGGAAAAGGGCAAGACAGGCGTCATGGGTTACGACCGGGAAACCGGAGAATACTATCTGTATCAGAACAACCGGATCGACGCTTCCTATCATGGCACCGGCGATCTGTTCTCCAGCACCTGCGTCGGAGAGATGATGCGCGGCAAGACCTGGCAGGAAGCCATGAAAATCGCCGCGGACTACACCGCCCATACCATCGAGGTCACGCTGCAGAATCCCCGGAAGCCCTGGTACGGAGTGGACTTCGAGGCCACGCTTCCGGACCTGATCCGCGCCTGATTTGCTTGTCATCCCGCCCGGTTTTGTGCTATGATAACCGGGAAATTGATCCCGGCCGGGATCCGTGAGGAAAAGAGAGGAACATGTTATGAATATCGTCTGCCTGGATCTGGAAGGAGTACTGGTTCCTGAAATCTGGATCGCGTTTTCCGAAGCCAGCGGCATTCCGGAGCTGCGCCGTACCACCCGGGACGAGCCCGATTATGACAAGCTGATGAAATGGCGCCTGGGCATCCTGAAGGAGCACGGCCTGGGCCTGAAGGATATTCAGCGCACCATCGCCACCGTGGAGCCGATGCCCGGCGCCCGGGAATTCCTGGATACGCTGCGTGCGGAGACCCAGGTGCTGATTCTGTCCGACACGTTCAGCCAGTTCGCCTCCCCGCTGATGAAGAAACTGGGCTGGCCCACCCTGTTCTGCAACGAGCTGGAAGTCGCTCCCGACGGGAGCATCTCCGGCTACCGCATCCGGGTGGCCCAGAGCAAGCTGACCACCGTGAAGGCCCTGCAGAGCATCGGCTTTGAAACCATCGCGGCAGGAGACAGCTACAACGACCTGGGCATGATCCAGGCCAGCAAAGCGGGTATTCTGTTCCGAAGTACGGATCAGATCCGTAAGGATCATCCCGAGCTCCCCGCCTGCGAAAGCTATGAGGATCTCCTGGCCCTGATCCGTAAGGCATATTGATTCCGAACAAAAACAGCTTCCGGTTTTCGCCGGAAGCGTTTTTGTTCTCTGCTTTTATATTTCAATCGATACTTCATCCTCAGCAGCGCCGGCAAGGCAGGGACGAATCTTCGCCACCAGCGCCTCCACCTGCTCCGCACATCTCCCGGTATATCCGAAAGGCTCCAGCACCTGCCGCATCTCTTCCTCAGTCAGGCCGAATTCCTTTTCGGCAGCCAGCCGGGCCAGCAGGTCGCATTCCCCGCCGTTCTTCATCTTCTCCGTGGCAGCCATGGAGCAGTTCCGGATGATTTCGTGCAGCTTCTGGCGGTCTCCGCCCCGCTTGACGGCTTCCATCATCAGGTTTTCGGTGGCGATAAAGGGCATATACTCCCGCAGGGTTTTATCGATGATCTTTTCATTCACCCGCAGGCCGCCCGCGATATTCCGAATCAGCCGGAGGATCGCGTCAGCGCAGAGGAAAGCCTCCGGCAGGGACAGCCGCCGGTTGGCGGAATCGTCCAGCGTGCGCTCCAGCCACTGCACCGAGGCAGTCATCGGCGCGTTGGCCGAGAGCGCCATAAGATAGCGCGCCAGAGAGCAGACCCGCTCGCTGCGCATGGGATTCCGCTTGTACGCCATAGCCGAAGAGCCGATCTGGTGCTCCTCAAAGGGCTCCTCAATCTGGCGGTCATGCTGCAGCAGCCGGATGTCGTTGGCCATCCGATAGCAGCTCTGCGCCAGAGCGGAGAGCACGTTCAGGATCCGGCTGTCCGTCTTCCGGGGATAGGTCTGGCCGCACACGTCGTAGCAGGCCCCGAACCCGAATTCCGCCGCGATGCGGCGGTTCATGGCGTCGATCTTTTCCCCGTCGCCCTCGAACAGGTCCATGAAGCTGGCTTCCGTGCCCGTGGTACCCCGGCAGCCCAGGAAGCGCAGATGATCGATCACAAAATCCAGTTCCTGCAGATCCTCCCAGAGGTCCTGCAGCCACAGGGAAGCCCGCTTCCCCACCGTCACGGGCTGGGCCGGCTGATAATGGGTATAGCCCAGGGTCGGCAGCGCTTTGTATTTCTCCGCAAAACCGCACAGCGCCGCCAGCACGCTCTTGAGCTCCGCCCGCAGGTATTTCAGCCCGTCCCGGTACAGGATCAGGTCCGCGTTGTCCGTCACGTAGCAGCTGGTCGCCCCCAGGTGGATAATTCCCGCCGCGGAAGGAGCCGCCTGCCCGTATGCCCATACATGGGCCATCACGTCATGGCGCACTTCCTTCTCCCGGCGGCGCACCGCCTCGTAGTCGATATCCGTCCAGTGCTCCGCCAGCTCCCTCACCTGCTCCTCTGTAATGGGCAGGCCCAGTTCGCGCTCCGCCCGGGCCAGGGCTGTCCACAGCTTCCGCCAGGTCTGATACCGGGTATCCGGAGAAAACAGCTCCAGCATATAGCGGGAGGCGTACCGGGAGGAAAGGGGGGATTCATACTGCTGCGTCATGGCGTTCTCCTTCTGCTTCAGTTGTTGGCCGCGCCTGTCCGGCGGACCCGATTGCATTATACCATACAGGAAGGCACAGCGGAATCCCGTTCCGCTGTGCCGGTATTGTTTCCGTCCTGTTTTCCGCGAAAAAGCTGTCCCGAAGGCTCATGCCTGCTCTGGCAGAAGTCCCAGCGCGCGCATGGCCTGATACAGTCTTTCCCTGTTTCTCTCCTGCATCGGCACCAGCGGCAGCCGCACCTCATCCTCGCACATTCCCAGGGCAGCCATCGCGGCTTTGCAGGGAATCGGGCTGGTTTCACAGAACAGCGCGTTGATCAGCGGCAGCAGCTTCAGCTGCCAGGCGGCGGCTTCCCTGTTGTCCCCTTCCAGCGCCGCGTGAACCATATGCACCGTTTCCTTCGGCGCGACATTGGAAACCACGGAGATCAGTCCCTTGTATCCGCAGGCGACCATGGGCACGGCGATGTCGTCGTTGCCGCAGTAGAAATCCGCCAGGCCGTCCACCATCCTCATCTTTTCCAGGGACTGGCCCACCTCGCTGCTGGCTTCCTTCACCCCGATGATGTTGGGATGCTTGCAGATGGCTGCCAGTGCCATCGGTCCCATGTCGATCCCCGTCCGGCTGGGAACATTGTACACGATCACCGGCAGGGTCGCGGCGTCCGCGATCGCGTGAAAATGCGCGATCAGTCCTTCCTGGCTCGTTTTGTTGTAATACGGCGTCACCACGAGCTGCGCGTCCGCGCCGAACTGTTTGGACATGCGGGCAGCCTCCACAGCTTCCCGCGTGCAGTTGGAGCCGGTGCCGGCAATCACCGGAACCCGCCCGTGGGTCACATCTACAACGCGGCGAATGACGTTCAGATGCTCCTCCCAGGTCATGGTAGCCGGTTCTCCGGTAGTTCCGGCAGCAATCAGGGCATCCACACCGGCGTCGATCTGGCTCTCCACCAGGCAATCCAGCGCGGGATAATCGATTTCATCGTTTTTGAACGGCGTAATCAAAGCCGTTCCGCATCCGGTAAACAGTGCCATACCATTCCTCTCCCATTCTGCTTTCTGATAACCCTGTTATCCCCGGGCTTCCGTGAAACACCGCTTCACCCGTCGTTCCGGGATCCGCGGACTGGAAAGACGAGCTCATCATACCAGCCGGATCAACAGGCGTCAAGCTTACGCTCTTACTTCTCTTCTTTTTTCCCGTCGATACCGAAACTCCTGGTGCTGAAGGCTTCCTTTTTGCCCACGTACATGGAGATCAGACCGATCAGAATGGCGATGGAAGCCAGAGCAATCACCCAGGGATAGTACTGCTTGTACAGCCAGGTGGCGATCGCTTCCCCGGTTCCTCCCTCTCCGCCGCCGATGAACAGGGCGATGACGAAGGGAAGCAGCGGGAGCAGGCCGGCAAAGAAAGAGATCATGAGGGTGACCCCGTAGACCTTCTGCAGAATCGTTTCGATTTTCTGTCTCATCTTCGGTCCCTCCTTACCCGATCATTCCCACAAGCGGAAGCCAGCCCATCATGACGACGACCGACAGGACGTAGTGCAGCCCGATCCAGATCGCGCAGTTTTTCAGCGTCGGCTTCAGTTCCGCGTCAGCGATGCCCATGCCCGTGTAGATACAGGCGCAGTACGGCGGGGTTACGCCGTGCATCGCGCCGCAGATGCAGGGCAGCAGGCCGCAGGCGATGAACGGGCTGCCGCCCGCGGCGGCGACGATCGAAATGATGATGCCGCCGAAAATCTTGACCTGTGTGGAGCCGGGAATCAGCATGCCGAGGATCGCGGTAAACAGCGGAAGGATAAGCGCCAGTGCGATGAGGGGCATGTTGAGGGAGGAAATCCAGTCTCCGATCGCCTTCTCAATTCCGAGGGTGACCAGCACGTTGCTGACGCAGTAGGCGAAGAACACGAGGGCGGCAGTTGGAACGACCTTCATCAGCCCGTCCGTGATATTTTTCGTCATATAGGGGATCGTCATCTTCTGCTTCGTCTTTTGATCGGAAAGCAGAATCGCCGCCACGACGATCAGCGCCGGAATGAACAGAAGCAGGCTGTTGTTCAGCGAGGACGAACCTGCGCCGAGGCGGGCCTTGAAGAAGCTTTCGAACTTCGAGGTCAGCAGGAAAGGCAGGAATACGATGATCGGAAGAAAGATCGCCTTCCAGCCGTGCTTCAGCGATTGCCCGAGGGGCGGGATATCTTCCCTGCGCATCGGCTCAACCTTATAGTAGCGGCACATGAAATACAGCGTCAGGACCCGCTGTGCGATAAACCAGATCGCGATCCCCCACAGGAGCAGCCAGTACTGGGAAAGCGTGTACCGGTCGGGATACAGCGTATTCAGAATGCCGAAGGCGGTAGCGATCATGCCGGCCGGCGGAATCATGTTGCCCATGGTGGAACTGTGGGCCTCCACGTTGGCGGCCAGATGGGCCGGGAAGCCGGACCGCTTCATGGCGGGGATCGTAAACACGCCCGTGGTCGCCACGTTCCCGGGGCCGGAACCGGACAGGGAGCCCATATAGGTGGACCCGATGATGGCCACGAAGCCCGCGCCGCCGCGGAGACGGCCGAAAACCGCGAGAATAATCGCGATGAAATCGTCGATGACCGTCGTCTGAGACAGCAGATGCGCCGAGACGATAAACACGATAATGACATACAGACTGGAGTCCTTCATCGCCTTCCAGATGAACTCCCAGAGACCCGCAAACGAGAATTCCCACGCTCCCAACGCGGCTGTGAGAATCACCAGCACGACAAAGGCAGCCAGCATACATTCGTACATGGGCCTCTTCAGGAGCGTGAAGCCGAGGATCGCGACACCGAACACGACCAGCAGGTAGACTAATTCAAACGGCATGGATCTGTTCTCCTTCTTGTTTTTCCGGCAAATCCCTGAATGCCCCGATTACGGAAAAGAGCTGTAAAGCGCAGACTTCTCCAGTCTTCTCTTCACAGCTCCTTTATCCGATCAATTGAATATCATGAAAAATCTCTGTTCTCAGACAATGCCCTGGGCGGTCATGGCGTCGGCGACCTTCTCGAAGCCGGCGATGTTGGCGCCGACCACGTAGTTGCCTTCGAAGCCGTACTTCTTCGCGGCGTTGTCAATATTGTGATACAGGTTCACCATGATGCCCTTCAGCTTGGCGTCCACTTCCTCGAAGCTCCAGCTGAGGCGCTCGCTGTTCTGGGACATTTCCAGGGCGCTGGTAGCCACACCGCCGGCGTTGGCAGCCTTGCCGGGCAGGAAGTATACGCCGTTCTCCTGCAGGTAATCCGTCGCTTCCTGGGTGGTGGGCATGTTGGCGCCTTCCGCCACCACGGTGATGCCGTTGGCCACCAGGGCCTTGGCGTCGTCCAGATTCAGCTCGTTCTGGGTGGCGCAGGGCAGAGCGACGTCCGCTTTCACGGTCCATACGCCGCGGCCTTCATGGTATTCCGCGTTCGGACGGTAGTTCTTGTATTCGGTCAGGCGGGCACGCCGGACTTCCTTAATTTCCTTCAGGGCATCTAGGTCGATACCTTCGGGATCGTACACCCAACCGTTGGAATCGGAGCAGGTGACAACCTTGGCGCCCAGCTGGGTCGCCTTTTCGATGGCATAAATCGCCACGTTGCCGGCGCCGGAAACCAGCACGGTCTTGCCCTTCAGATCCAGACCGTGGCACTTGAGCATTTCTTCTGTGATATACAGCAGGCCGTAGCCGGTGGCCTGGGTGCGGGCCAGGGAGCCGCCGTAGCTCAGGCCCTTGCCGGTGAGCACGCCTTCATAGATCCCGCGGATCCGCTTATACTGGCCGAACATGTAGCCGATTTCACGGGCGCCGGTGCCGATATCGCCGGCGGGCACGTCCGTGTCCGCGCCGATGT
>CAMKJS010000087.1 GCA_946413245.1 uncultured Clostridia bacterium | reverse complement strand
TACAACGCTTGGCGGGTTTTTACTTTCCTTCAACTGTTAAAGATGGGATTATATAGTTCATGAAATGTTTTGTCAATTGTTAACTACAGCACTGCAGGTTTTACGATTTTTTGTCTTTCTCTATTCATGAGCAGCGGACAATGGTTCTCTGTCTCCTGCAGGCAATAAAACTGGCACGATAGTATATGGAGCATGTGAAAGTGTTGTTCCTGAATCCGACAAAAAAGCCATCTCTCATATGTTCTGCAGAGAGATGGCAACAATTCACCTTTATCAGAAGCGGGGACATTGGGTGCGAGGGTTATATTGAGTACAATTTCTGCCCTGACTATACCAAGGAGCATTGAGATTCTGATAATCATAACATGTATGTCCGTCATAGTTTGAACAATGTCTGGCACTGAAATCGTATCCGGTGCAGTGTTCACCTTGTTGATAATCTGCGCAAGTATCGCCATATGCGTTTGTATAATTATTACAATGACCGTCTGGAGTCAGCGACCCCGCCATAAATTCCACATAATCATCAAAAAAACAACTTCGGCTTCGGCTTTGCAATACTTCATATCCGACACTCCCCTGACACACTTGAAGTATGCATTACTATGCAAACTTCTTCTCTGTTCGCATTCAGTATACAACAATTCCACGAAAATGGCAATCGTTTTTTTGCTGTTTTTCCATCTGCATAAAACACAGAAGACATCTGATCTGTGTTTCCATTATTTTTTCCGCCAGATCGTTCTCTTGACCTTGCTTCCGATCCGTCTTACCCACCGGATCCCCGGCAGCAGCAGGCAGTACACCCGGTACCCCGGATTGCTCCGGGTCACCAGCTTTCCCTCCGCGCTGCGGTAAAACCCGGTCATGGTGGCCAGCAGGGCCTTCTTCGGCACGTACTCCAGCGCCCAGGTGTTGTCCCCCCGGATGATATACGTATCCCCCCGGATCTTCAGAACCCTGTGCAGGATATAGGTCCCGCCGGTCTTATACAAGACCACGTCCCCCCGCCGGGGCGGCATCCGGTCCGCAGCCTCCACGATGACGATGCTCTCCCGGTTATGCAGCAGGGGCAGCATACTCGTCCCCACCACATGGGTCATCACCTGGCCGTCTTTCTCCAGCAGCTCCTCATAGGCAACGGTGTCCATCATTCCTCCAGGGCCAGCGCCACGGTATCCAGGAACTCGTCCAGATCCTTCCTCGCGGTCTCCTCGTCCAGATCGTCATAGCGCGTCAGCATGGCCTGCACGAGCTTCTCCTTCGTGTCCGCGCCGTCCAGCACGCTCTGCCACAGATACGCCCCGGCCGGGTTCAGCCGGATCATGCCGTTGAAATCCTTGCTGGCCTGCCCCACGGTCACCACCACGTAGCCCGTGCCCAGCTTTTTCATGATGTACCCTTCCTTGACCTTCATTCCTTTTCTCCTCCCAGTCCGAAATACCGGATCGCTTCCTCCGCGGCCGAAATGTCGTTCCGGCACCGCAGCCGGAACACCGGCACCGTCGTCACCATCCGGTCCACCAGCTCCATCAGCTTCGGCATGTCCACCTGCCCGCCCCCGGGCAGATGGAAATGCTTCGTCAGCTCCCCCAGCAGCTCGAAGGCGTCCACCGGATACACGGCGTTCTCCTCCCCGCGCTCCAGCAGGCACAGCGCCGCCAGCGGCGCGCTCGTCCTCGTCTGCCAGTTCTCCTTGCCGCACCAGGGCGTGCCGTAGGCCATCAGTGTGTCAGAAGAACCGTCCCCCTGGCACACGAAGCGGTAAATCGGCTTGTCCCCGTTGATCACCATCACCCGGTCCCCCAGCGCTTCCTTCCAGTAGCGGGTATGGGTGCTCTTGCCGGTGCCGCTCTCCGCGGCGAAGCAGTAGGCCTTCCCGCCCACCTCCACCACAGAGGAGTGCATCACGAAGGCGTCGAAGGCCGGCAGCGCGTTGCTGATCTTCTCGTACATCACCACGCCCTCGGCGTATCCGTCCCCGAAGAAGCACTCCGGCGCCTTTTCGATTTCCCGCCGCAGCTCCTCCTCCGACACGGCCGCCGTGATGTCCGCCGGCCGGTCCGGATCGGTGATATAATCCCTGCACAGGTTCCGCACGTAGTCGTACCGGTTTTCCAGCCGGATCACCAGGCCCGCGGCCTCAATCTGAAACATCCGCTGCCTCCTCCGCTCCGGCCGGATCCGCCTTTTTTGCTTCCTCCGCCTGCTTCTCCGCTTCCCGCTTCTCCATCTGCTCCCGGATCACCGTGGCCGCGAAAATCATCTCCCGCTCCAGCGTCCGCCGCTCCTGCCGGAAACAGTTGTCGTACGCCGTCCGGTTCGGGCAGCGGTCGAATTCCGTGCACTGGGGCAGGAACACGCATTTTTCGCACTCCGGCCGCACCGCGCAGGGCTCCGCCACCCGCTTCCAGGCCTCCGGGTCGATCCCGCTCTTCACGTCCCCGTAGTACATGTTTTCCGGCATGGCGTCGCAGGCGTACAGCTTCCCCGCGGCGTCGATCAGCACGTTGCACTCCGGCGCTGTCACCATGCAGTAGTGGGATTTCAGCCCGAACAGCGTTCCCATATCGCGGAAGGACAGGCCCTGCCGCTGGATATAGTCGTTGACCTCCAGCACCCGGGTCTCCAGCGCGTCCGTCCCCGCGCCTACGGGGCACACGTCCAGCCCCTCTCCCTGCTGGCTGAACAGCGAATGGGCGTACACCAGCAGTTTCTTCTTTTCCTCCCCGCTGAACTCCTCCCGCAGGAAATCCACCGTCCGGAAAATTTCCCCCAGGTTGTCCTCGTCCGTGTTCAGCCGCACGCTCACGGAGATCCCGGCGGCGATCAGCCGATGAATGTTCCGGATCACCGTCCAGAAGGGATCCTTCAGCGCGCTGGTATAGCGTTTCCGCCTGGCGTACTCCTCCGCCAGCCCGTCCAGCGTGATCTGGATCTTCCCGATCTTCCATTCCTCCGCGGCCTTCTTCGCCAGCTCCTCCGTAAACAGGCTCCCGTTGCTGGTCATCTCGGCGGTGTATTCGATCCCCGCCTCCCGCAGGCCCTCGCAGATCCTGTCGATGTTCTCCGTCGCGCACATGGGCTCCCCGCCGAACCAGTGGATATGGATCTTCTTCCGGTCCGCCGGCTTGTGGTCCAGTATGAAGCGCAGGGTGTCCTCCACGGTCTCCGCGCTCATCTTATGGTACTTCATCCCCTGCTCGAAGCAGTAGAAGCACCGGGCGTTGCAGGTGGTGGTGGGCAGGATCACGTAATGGGTGATCCCCCGCGGCAGCTCCTCCTTCAGTACCAGCACGTCCTTCAGCTCCAGGTAGGTCTGGCTCTCCGGCGCGTGCTCCGGCACCAGGAAGTGGTGCCCGTACAGCGTCTTCGCCGGCTCCTCCTCCAGCACGGAGGCCGGATACACCCTGCCCTCCGCGATCCGGTCGACGGCCGCCGGCGGCAGCGCCAGCAGCTCCCGGGTCAGCGTGTGGAACAGCAGGTAGCTTCCCTTGTGATAGAGGCTGTATACGAAGCAGCTCCTGCGTACGCCTTCTCCCTCCTCCGGCGGCTGCTGCGTGCCCATCAGCACACAGACCCGCGGATCCCCGCGGTAGAGGCACTCCAGTTTCATTTCGCCCTGATTCATGCTGCCCTCCGTGTCCGAAAATGATAAAACCCGGCTCCGCCGAACGAAGCCGGAAAACAATCCGATTCCATACTCCCGGCGGCTTCACAGCCCCAGCGCCGATCCGTCGGTCAGCCGCCCCGCCGCCTCCGCGCCGACCCGGCGTGCCAGCTCTTCGTAGGCCTCCGCCATCCGGGGCGGGCGGCTACCGCAATGGTGCATGTCCGTCGCCACGAAATCGATCAGGCCGCCCTCCAGCCACCTGCGCACACGCCTTCCCCGCAGCAGGGCCCCGCACGCGATCACGCTGCGGCAGTTCACCTGGTACTGCACGGCGAAGCGCTTCTTCAGCCGGGCGGGAAAGCCGCCCCGCATGCAGGCGTAGCGCTCGATGTGCGCCGCGATCGCCTGGTATCCCTGGTTCTCCAGCTGCTCCAGGATCCACTGCACCTCGTCCTCGGTCACGTCCGGCATGAACTCCACCAGCACGTTCGCGCTGTCCCCCAGGGTTTTCAACCTCCGGTCCCGGATCCATCCGTCCATGGCCGGTGTGTACAGCAGCTCGGCCCCGGGCAGCAGTTCCAGGCCGTAGCCCTTCTCCGCGCAGTACCGGTTCCCTTCCGCCAGCCGCGCCGCGTAGGCCTCCTCGTCGAAAGGCCGCATGCCCGGCTCCGCGTGGGACGTGGCGAAGATCCGGGTGATGCCCTGCCCGTGGGCAGCGTCCAGCAGGTCCCGCATGTCCTCCGCGGTCCGCGGCCCGTCGTCCAAGCCGTATACCACATGTGCGTGGATATCCGTGAAGCCCGTCATCTCCGGTGCCCCTTGAGCAGCCTCTTCACGGCGTCCAGCGGGCCCTTCTTCCCGGAGCCGCCCTCCGCGTTGTAGTACCGGTCGTAGTGGCTGTAGTAGTAGGACTTGTAGTAATACTTCCGGCTCAGGTAGGAATCCAGGCTCGCCTGGTTAATTACCGTACCGAGGATCGGGCATCCGGTCTGCGCCAGCTGCTGGCAGGCGTCCGTCAGCTCCTTCTTCCGCACCGCGTTGTAGTTCACCACCAGCAGGGTCCCGTCGCAGTGCCGGGCGATCTGGGCCGCGTCGATCAGCGCGCCGATAGGCGGCGCGTCCACGATCACGTAGTCGAAGTATTCCGCCAGGGATTCCAGCAGGTCCTTCAGCTTGTCGGAGTTCAGCAGGGAAAGGCTCTGGTTCACCGTCTTCACCACCGGCACGATGCAGGCGCCCTCGATGTCCGTGGAGTACACCACGTCCGCCTCGTCCGCCATGCCCGCCAGCAGGTGCGTCAGCCCGGAGGGCGCTTCCCCCTCAAAACGCAGGCCGTACTTCTGGGTGATCACGCTCCGGCGCAGGTCCGCGTCCACCAGCACCACCTTCTTACCGATCCGGGCCATGGTCCGCATCACGTTCATGCTGATCATGGTCTTGCCCTCGGAGGCGTGGCAGCTGGTGATCATGATGCGCTTCACGTTGCTGCCGGAGAAGGTCAGGTTGGTGCACAGCGTGTTGATAGCCTCCGTGCCCGCGTAACTCAGGTCGGGAAACTGGGAAATCTGCACTGCCTTCATGTCGCTTCATGCTCCTTTCCCTTTTTCCTGCCCGGCAGCCCCCATTTCCGCAGGTCCTCCTCCACCGGCACCACGGCCAGGTTCGTCAGACCCGTGTACCGGGTCACGTCCTCCGCGGTCTTGATCTTGTCGTCAAGCAGCATCATCACGAACACCAGGGCCGCCGCGGCGCCGATGCCGATCAGCACGAACCTGCTCGTGTACCGGGTGTAGCTGATGTTGAACGGGTTGGTGGGCACCAGCGCCACGCTCATGATGCTGGGCTTGTCCATCCGCATCGTGTCGGCGATGTAGTCGCTGACCACCCGGGCGTAGGCGTTCGCCACGTCCGCCGCCATCTGCGGGTCCGCCGACACCGCCGTGATGTCCAGCATCCGGGTGCCGTCGTCGTTCTTCACGCTGATCATGCCCCGCAGCGCGCTGTAGGAGTAGTTCACGTCCAGCTCCTGGCGCACCTTCTCGTGCACCTCCCAGATGTCGAATACCTTCAGGTAGTCGCTCATCATGTAGCTGCCCAGCTGGATGTTGGAAAAGTTCAGCGCGTTGTCCGTGCCCACCACGTAGATCGTGGAGGTGGCCCGGTACAGCGGCGTCACTTCCTTGGCGCCGTAAAAATGCCCGAAAATCCCGAATACAACCGCGAACAGCAGGATCAGCTTCCAGCTGGCCAGCAGGCGGAACACGTATTCCATCAGGTCGATCGGGTCCGCGTTCGGCACGCTCTGCGGCTGCCGCGCCGGAGCGGCCTGCGCGGCGGGCTGTGCGGCGGCCTGCGGAGCGGCCTGCGCGGCAGCGCTGCCCTCAGCCGGCTCCTGGCTTCTTCTTCTCTTCAGTTCCTCTGCCATGGATCATTCTCCAAACCTGTTTTTTGACGCAAAAGTGCGGCATATGGCATTTCCGTCATACGCCGCAACTGTTGCACGCGAATTTCCCTTATTTGTTGACGATCGCCAGCAGGGCGCCGTTGTTCTGGATATTCATCACGGTGTCGGGATCCAGCACAGCCTGGATCGCGCCGTCGTCCAGCACATTGCCGGCAAAAGTCGTCCAGATCACGTCTTCCTCTTTGCCGAAGCCGATCATCACAGCCACCTTCGCGCCGCTCTCATAGGGAGTGGCAAAATAGAACTTGGCTGTTACGTTCCCCATAGCCTTGTCGTAGTTGCCGGCGATGATGGGCCAGAACTCGTTCACCTGGTAATCCGGGTCGCCCAGCAGCGCGGCGATTTCCTTCTCCTGTCCGAAGTAGGCCTGAACACTCTCCGCCGCGGTCATCTTTGCCAGTTCCGCGTTCGCCCAGGCAATGTCACTCGGATCGTCGGAAATCGCGATGAAGAACGCCGGGCCGTCCGGAGCGCCGGGATGCTCGGGATCCACGATCACTTCGGTGATGTCCTCACCGGATTTGCTCGGAGCCGCGAACGCGGCAAAGGAAACCATAGTCAGCGCAAGAGCCAGCAGCAGCGCAATCAGTTTTTTCATCGTCGTTTCTCCTTCCGTTATACCGTATTCTATCTTAAAGCCTCCCGGCCTTAATTCGATTAACTCTTAAAACACCACTCTCAAAACTCCAAACTCAACATTTCCTTACCTGGTTTCCTGGAAAAACAGCTTAATCACTGTTTCCTTAAGCCGTTCATCGTCGGGCCTGAACTGCATAAACCCGTCCTCCCCTACCACATGCTCCCCGGCGATGCTGATCACCGCCGGCCGGTCGTACTTCCGGGCGGTATACGCCTCCGTCACCAGCCGGTCCCGCCGGATTCCGCTCACCAGGTAGGGATACAGCGTGTCGAACAGCCGCCCGATAAACTCGCTGTCCTTCTCGACCTTGTCCGCCAGAATCCGCACAGCCTCGGAGATGTACTGCTGCTGCCGCCGCATCCGGCTCTCGTTGGTTCCGTCGCCGATGCTCGTCCGGCTGCGCACGAATGTTTCCGCCTCGCTCCCGGTCAGGGTTATCGTGGCACCCTTCGTCCAGGCCGGGTTCGTGGCCGTGAAGTCGTCCTCCAGAGTCACCGTCACGCCGCCCAGGGCGTCGTTCAGCGCGGGAACGCCGTCCAGGTTCATAGCCATATAGAAGTCGATCCGCGTGCCGTACAGCAGCCGCTGCACCGCCTCCCGGGTCAGCTCACAGCTCTTTTCCTTCCCATCCCCGAAGTAGTGCGACAGGCTGATGTTGTCCACCCGCGTCCCCACGGGGTTCCCCGTCACGCCCAGCACCGTGATCTCCGCCAGGGTGTCCCGGTCGATGGCCAGCTGGGACACCGTCCGGTTCTGCCGGTCGATGGCAACGAGCCGCAGGAAGTCTGCCTGCCCGCCGCCCCGCTGGCCCACGCCCGCGGTCCCGCTCTCCTCCTTGTCGATGCCCATCAGCAGGAGGGTGATCACGTTGCTCCGCTGCCGGTACGTGTGCCCGTCGTGCTCAATCGTCACGTCGTACGCGTGCCGGGCTTCCGCGTCCCCGAAGGGCTCCGGGTTCTTCAGGCTCTCCTCGTTTCTGAGGCTGAAGTAATATGCCAGTCCCAGAACCGCAATAGCTGCGATTAGCACCAGGATCGCCTGGAAAGGGGTCAGCCGGCGGCGGCGATGCGAATGATGATGCGAAGGCATACGCGCCGTCTCCTTCCCTTCCGAACTTGCTTAACCAACTTTCATCATATCACAGAATCCATCGTTTGTCCATCCGGAAACTGCGGATTTCCGGCGAAATTACGGCTTACCGTGTCAGGGGGACGGAAGTTTAACAGTTAACAGATAGAGAAAGTACCTCAAAGCCTTGACAGGGCTTATTTTTTTATCAAAAGAGCATTAAGAAGAACGGCGTTACCAGATATGCGAATAAGCATGCCTGCTTCCTTTGTCCATACAGAGGACAATGTGTCACAGACCGGGGAATCACGAAATGGAAAGAGGTTGATTTCGGTAAAGACAAACTGGAACGGCCGGCCAGATGGTACCCACGGGACGACAAAGATGATTCCGATAAAACGGATCCACCAAAGCCTCCGAAACGGAAGTTCGAGAAAGTCAAGATCGTCCGCTTCATGCTGAGACCGGATCGCAAGAAGATGAATCAGCGGATGTGCCTTTCAGAGCATCCCTTTGGGACACTGAAGCAAGCCATGGGAGCAACGTTCTTCCTGCTGAAAGGAAAGCTGAAAACGAATGGTGAATTCGCGCTCTTGTCGATGGGGTACAATCTGGCAAGAGTTGAAAACCTATTCGGTTTCTGGGGACTGATGCAGAAAGTCAGGGGATAGTCCCTGATAATACCCGTCTGATACCAGTCAAATAGCGTATTTTATTCAGTTGCCAAGGTTCGAAAACCGGTTTTGAGAAAAACCGGACGGAAAACCAAGATTTTTGTTGTCAAACCGCCGGAAAGCCGTTGGAAATACTGGATTTTCGGACGGTCTGGGGGGGTAAGCATTTCAATAATATCCGGCAAATTCCAGCGCGTATTTCGGAGAGATCCGGTCTGCTGTTACGGCGGATGATTTGTTTGGATAACAGGAGTGTGCCGGCGGAACCATCCCCCTGACAATACGCGCAAAGGATCATCGTGCTAACGTATAGGCTGTTTGGTTGCCTTGCCCTTGCGTTTGAAGAATTCCTTCATCACACAAACGTTTGAGCAGCTTATATGCCTTTGTAGAGCCTGCATGCAGTTCTTTTTCTATATCCTTACGTGATGCCGCGCCGTTTTTCCTCACAAACTCAACGATCGTTCTCCGCTCGTCCGGAAAAAACACAGCAGCTGTTTCACAAGTGCCATGAGTATCTCGTATATTGATGTTCGGAAGGGAGACAGTGAAGGCCCCTTCAGCTGTTCGGAAAGATGGCTGTATTGCATTTCCACTATACAGCCGCATAATTTTACGGATTCCGGTTCCATAACTTTCAACAAGCCGGAGCCTGTAAAACACATCTGCGAGGTTTGGGTTTCTGGATTGAGAGACTCCCATAAGAATTGCCTCCATGGACAGTCCCATAATCAGACCGCCAAGAGAAATAAACTCCATATGGTCGTCAGACAGATTCACAATCGTGCTGCCCGAAAACAGGTAATCACGATGAATGATGCTGTTCAGCAACGCCTCTCTGACTGCGTCTTCGGGATAGTCTCTTGTATCCTCCCGAAGCAGGCCATTGAAGCGAGCCCTGGTTTTATTATAAAAATCCAGGAAATGATAAACATCCTCCAGTTGTGTGAGTAATGATCCGGAGAACTCCTTTCTTTCCCTGAATACAGCGTTATCTGTCCCTTGAAAAACCGCTGTCTTGATTGTGTATGGGCATTGATCTGAAAGAAGAAGCGCCAGATTCGTGAAGAGTCCGTCGGATCCTATGAGTTTCAGGGTTTTCATTTGAGCCTGTCCAAATTCAAGAGTACGCTTTGCCATCTCAGACCGGAATGCTTCAAACGTCAGATCCTGGTTCAAACTCCTGGACTCCTCGAAAGATTTCCCGGAGGTTTCCATGATCATTTCCCGGATCCCAGCCTCGTTGACCGGTACGCAGGAGCTCCCTCGTCTGACATAAACCCCCTTTGGTTTTAAGCCCTCCCGGGCAAGGTAATACGGTCTTTCAGTACCAACAGACACGGTTGCCCGCACGATATGCTTTCCTTCCATCTCGATACACCTGATCTGCACAAACGGCATCACATCCGGCAGGATCGAATCACGGATCGTATTGGATAAGCGCGTCATGGCGTCATCAGGATTGTCGACACCTGCGATGCTTCCGTCGTCTCTGATCCCGATATACATTGTCCCGCCCGAGGTATTGGCAAACGCCGCGATCTCTTTCGCTGTGCTGTCAGGCAGGGTGCCTTTGACACGGTCCAGCTCTTTGAACTCTATATCCAGATTCTCGATCATTCCGTTTTCCTCCTTTCTCTCTCTTTCTCGCTCTCGTTATAGCAGATGAGAAAGAAAGAGTCAAGTCATTTTTTTCGGATACGGATAACCGTCAGTAAACACAAAAACCGGAACCAGACGTATATGCGCAGATCGTGTGTCCGTTGTCGGCGGAGCCGTCCCCCTGACAACAATCACGGTCCCGCCGTAAAGCAGACTCCGTCGCAGCCCTCGAACGCCGTTTCGTCGATGTCGGTCACGCTCAGCGGAATATTGACGTATTTCAGATGAGCGCATCCCGCGAAGGCGCGCTTCCCGATCCTCTTGAGTCCCGCCGGAAGAATCACGCGCTCCGCCGAGATCCCGGCGAACGCCTCGTCCTCGATCTCCGTTATTCCCTCCGGAATCCGAAGCGTGTCCAGCTTCTCCACGTCCGTGAGGACCGTCCCCACCTGCTGATCCATGCGCAGAAGATAATAGGCCGGTTTCACGGCGCCCGAATCGGTATAGGTATATCGGACTGTCCCTTCCCCGGCGTCCTCCTCCCGGCTGCCCTCCTGCATGCACAGAATCATGCCGGGGCATTCGGACAGATCCAGGATGGAGATTTCGTTCTTCTCGCACAACAGCGTCGTCAGGTTTTTGCATCCGTGCAGCGACAGGGTTTTCAGCCGGTTCCCCTGGCACCGCAGCGTCCACAGGCCGGTGCCGGACCGCAGGGTAAGCGTTTCCAGCCCGTTGTTCTCGCAGCCCAAATCCTCCAGCGCCGCGTTCTGCCGCACATCCAGGGATGTCAACCGGTTTTCGTAGCAAAACGCACTCTTCAGCTTCGGGTTGGCGCTGAGATCCAGCGACGTCAGTTGGTTGTCACCGACCGAAAGATATTCCAGCTGCCCGTTCCCGCTCAGATCCAGCCCGGTCAGCTGGTTTCCGCCGCAATCCAGCGTGGTCAGCGCCGGAAGCTGATTCAGCGTCAGCGCACCGATCTGATTTCCGGCGCAGCTCAGGCTCGTCAGCTGCTCCTGTCGGCCGAGCGTAAGGGAAGTCAGCTGATTTCTGAGCACGTCGACGCTTTCCAGCTTCGCGCATCCTGCCAGGTTCAGCGTCGCCAGCTTCCCGTCGGGGCAGGTGATCGTCCGGATCTCCGGGCAGCCGCTGAAATCGAGCTGCGTCATCTTCCCGTTATACAGCGTAAAGTCCTGCAGCCGGAACAACCCGCTCAGATCCAGCGAAGTCATCTGGTTGTTGTTCTCCAGTTTGATGCTCCGCAGGCTGCTACAGGCGGAAATCTTCAGCGAGGACACGGAGGTGAAAGTGACTTCCAGCTCACGGAGCCGTGTATTCCCGGACAGATCCATGGTTGTCAGCGGATGCGCGCCGACCTTCAGGGACCGCAGGAAGGTAAAATACTGTATCCCGTTCAGATCTGAAATGCCTGAATATCTGGGTTCTTCGCCCGGAAGAGACTCTACTCTCCCGTACAGGGTCATTTCCCTCGTCTCCCGGTTTTCCCGCCATGAAAGGATTCCATCGCCGTCCCTGTCACAGTTTTCCTTTACATATCCCCGGAATTCCGTATCCGGAAAATGCTGCGCGTCGATGGAAACGCCTTCCGTTTCGGTCTCGGCGTCCAGATAAATATATCCTGTAATGCTCAGCGGGGTATAGCTGTTTTCAGGCACGAGCGTGGCCAAGTCGTAGCTGCTCTCATGATAGTCCAGCCCCAGATAATTCCCCTCGGTATAATACGCGCGGCCATCCCGGATTTCCTCGATAAAAGCCACGTGGCCGATCCCGTCGCCCCAGTCCTCCACGAAGATGGCGTCGGCCCGGGGATCGTCCCCGGTATCGTATCCCGCGGATTCCGCGCCGGCGAGCCAGTCCTTCGCGTTTCCCAGATGGACTCCGTCCCCCCAGGAAAGAGCGACCCCCCAGCTTTTCGTAGGCCCTGCCCCAGCAGTACCAGGTGCATTGCCCATGGTAGGACGCCGCGAACGGATTGATGGAACCGGTATACGCTTCGTCCTCCAGATCCACACCGTATGAGCCGACAGCAACCGCCCGGAAAGGGATCAGAAAGCAAAGAAGGAGCAGGAAAGAAAGGAACCTGCTCCTGCCAAACCGGGAAAAAAGTGTATTTTTCATAGTCGTGTCATCTCCTGAGTCATATCAATGCAAAGTGCTTATGATTGGAAGACCGTTTCAGCTTGTCTTATGGCAGGTTGAAATACGACTTTCTTTGTTGTATTATTATCCGGACTTCGACAGTTAAGGAGCAAAGAATCGGCTGGAAACGTTGATTTTAAA
>CAMKJS010000086.1 GCA_946413245.1 uncultured Clostridia bacterium | reverse complement strand
CGCGCCCTGATGGTCTATGACCTCATGCGCAACGATCCCGAAATCTACCGCCTGATGCAGTACGGTTTCGAGGGCGATATGTATACCCTGGATGAAAACAACCGGTTCTCCCGTCCCGAAGGCTTCGAGGATTCCACGGACGGCGTGTCCTTCAACTTCTGGTGGGGCCGCAACGACAACCTGGAATACAAGAACGCGGAACTGGACTGGGATGCCATCGACGCGATGTACGCGGTCTATGACCAGGTGAAGATCGACTATCCTTACGGCCAGTACATCTACGACAACTCCAATGTCGGTGTGTACATGGACAACCTGAGCAACGTGTACAACACCTATATGCCGCGGATCGTGTTCGGCATGAACGACGATCCCGAGGCGCTGGTCGCCGAGTTCCGGCAGCAGCTGCAGGACGCGGGCATCGAAACCGTGATGGCCGAGATCCAGAGCCAGCTGGACGCGGTATACAAGAAGTAATATCCTCTCTCCTTTCAGGGGGCTGCCCGCCACGCCGCGGCAGCCCCGTTTTTGATTGTCTCCGGTATGAAAAAAGCCCTCTCATGAAGCGTATCTGAGAGGGTTCATCAAGAGGGTTCGTCACGCTTAATTTACAGATCAAACGGTTCCAGAGGCAGCCCGTTTACTCCGGACAGATTCACCTTGTCCGACCAGTCCGTCCAGGCATAGCGGGCCCGCACGGGGCGGGCAATCCCTTCCGCGCGAAGCAGCAGTTCCGTTCCCCGGATCTCAGCCATCGCGGGAACATAGTTTCCGTCCTCCTCCGCGATTTCAAGGAGTTCCGCTTCTCCGCCGTCCTTTGTGATTACCGGCGCGGAAAGCCGCACGGTCAGAACGTTGCCCTCCGTATACTTTCCCAGAGCTCTCGGGGATACTTTTCCCCCTCCGTACAGAAGCGCACCGGCCAGTTCCGCCAGGCGTTCACCCACAGGGCGCTTGTTCGTCGGGTGGATATTGCCGTATTCCCCTTCGTCCAGCAGGCAGATCATGCCCGTATTCCGCATCGCGTCCCTTGCGGCTGCCTGCGCTTTGCGGAGCATCGCCCAGCGGCGGTTGTCCGCGGCGTCGAAGCCGATCCACATCGGCAGCTGCACAAACAGGAAGGGCAGTTCCGGATCCCGGAACAGCTCCCGCCAGTACCGGATCAGGGTCATCATCAGGGTATCATAGTGATCCGTCCGGTCCGCGTCGTCCTCTCCCTGGTAATACAGAATCCCTGTCAGCACCGCCGGCGCAGCCTTCGCCAGCATGGTCTCCGCCAGCCCGCCGGGCCTGTAGGGAGATCCCGGGCCAGCCGGCGGAAACCACGGCGCCGCGCCGCAGGCGGCCTCAATTTCCTGCCATCCGGCATCCGGGTTTTCCCGCCTGTACTGCTCCACCACGCTGTTCCAGCGGTTCATGCCGTCCTGGAACGTTTCTTCTTCCCGCAGATAGGTTTCCATATCCACGCCCGCCGTCTTTTCGGCGTATTCGTCCAGATACCGGATCCCTTCCGCCACGGTGCGCAGCACCTTCTCCTCCATCCAGCAGGTGACGGACGTGCCTCCCCAGTAGCATCCGATGATTCCCACCGGGACGCCCGGAAGCCGCTCCCGCATTTTCCGGGCAAAGAAATACGCCGCCGCGCTGTTTTCCCCGCCTGTCCCCGGGGAAACGGAAGTCCAGCGTGCCTCTCCCATCGCCTTCCGCGCCCCGTCGCATTCGTACGCCATGCGGGGGATGTTGAAGAACCGCAGCTGCGGATCGTTATGAACCGCGATCAGCTCCTGCCCTTCGTCCGCGTTGCACAGGGGCAGTTCCATATTGCTCTGCCCGCCGGCCAGGAACACTTCGCCGACAGCCACGTTCTCCGCGGCCGCGGTTTCATTCCCCGCCATGAATAACAGGCGGCAGCCGGTCCGCGCTTCCTGCGGCCGGAGGTATGCCGTAAACCGGCCGCCCCGGCATACGCAGTTCGTTTCGGCCAGCACAGTTCCCCGGCTGTCCGTCAGGGTTACGGTGACCGCCGCCCCGTCATCCGCTTCACCGAATACACGGATTTCCTTCCCTCTGCACAAAACTGTTCCGTCCGTAAAAAGCGGCGCCGGCTTCAGCATTTTCCTGTTCTCTCCTTCCGACCGCCTGTGACGCGTCGTTCGTCGCAGATTATGATCTGCGCATGTATTCCAGATTCCTGCGGATCAGCTCCGCCCGCTGCCGCACGCAGTCCGGGCTGCGCAGCGGGTCCTCCGGCGTGTTGAACACATAGTCCGTCAGCCGTTCCGCGTCCGTCTCCGCCACATGCATCCGCGTGTCGGAGGAGGCATAGTAAATATAGATTTTTCCGTCGTCGTCCGCGATGGCGCCGTTGGTAAACACCACATTGCTCACGTCGCCGGTGCGTTCCCGTCCCAGCGGCCCCAGCAGCATGCCGGAAGGCTCCGCGATCAGGCGGGAGGGATCGTTCAGATCCGTCGCAAACGCGTACAGCACGTACCGCAGGCCGGCAGCCGTGTTCCGCACGCCGTGGGCAATATGAATCCAGCCCCTGTCTGTTCTGATCGGCACCGCTCCGGCGCCGTTCTTGCTCTCCGTCAGCGTGTGATATTTCCTGCGGGAGATAATCTTCTCCTCCCCGATCACCGGATGCGTAATGTCTTCGCACAGGCCGAAGCCGATGCCGCCGCCGGATCCGGTATCGATGAAGTCGTCCATCGGCCGGGTATAGAAGGCATATTTGCCCTCCACAAATTCCGGATGCAGCACCACGTTCCGCTGCTGGGGAGAGTTCAGTGTCGTGAGGTTCGGCAGCCGTTCCCAGTTTTCCAGATCCTTTGTCCGAACGATGCCCGCCGCGGCCACCGCCGCGGACAGATCCGGATTATCCCTGTCCTTGCTCTCCGAACAGAACACGCCGTAGATCCATCCGTCCTCATGGGCGGTCAGGCGCATGTCGTACACGTTGGTCTCCTGCTCCTCCGTGTCCGGCAGGATCACCGGATAATCCCGGAAGCGGAAGCCTTCCGTCGGCCGGTCGCTTTCCGCCACGGCAAAAAAGCTTTTCCGGTCCATGCCTTCCACCCGGACCACCAGGCAGTATTTCCCGTTCACCTTGATGGCGCCGCTGTTCAGCGTGGCGTTGACCCCCAGGCGCTGCATCATATAGGGATTGGTCTCCGGGTTCGCGTCGTACATCCAGAACGGCGGGATATGCTCCCGCGTCAGCACCGGATTCCGGTACCGCACATACAGCCCGTTGTAGAAATGCTCGTCCACAGGGTTCGGCCGGCTCAGCAGCCGCTCGTACGCTTCCATCAATGATTCAAAACTTCTGCTCCGCATGTCCGCCTCCAAAGCGTCGTCCACCGGGCGCGGCAAGAAGCTGCCGTGCCCGCGGACGGTTTTCTCTTTGCTCTTTATTCCGGATTAATAGTTGTGCACCGCTTCGTCGTCCCCGTAGTGCAGCACGCTGTGCTCCTTGATATATCCCACCACGTCGTCGATCGTGGTAAACGCCAGCCCCACATGCGTGTCCGCCGCGCCGTAATAAATCGCGATGCGCCCGGTTTCCCCGTCCTGCAGCGTCGCGCAGGGGAAGATCACGTTTGGCACAAAGCCGGTCACCTCATACGGCTCCTCCGGCGTCAGCAGATGGTTCGCGCAGCGGTACAGCACCTTGCTCGGTTCGTCGATATCCAGAATCGCGCCGCCCATGGAATACACAAAGCCGTTGCAGGTCGTGGCCACGCCGTGATAGAACATCAGCCAGCCTTCGCTGGTTTCAATGGGCGCCGCGCCGGCTCCGATTTTCACGCTTTCCCACCATTCCCCGCCGCTGCCCATCACATGGCGGTGTTTTCCCCAGAAAACCATGTCCGGGCTCTCGCTGATGAAGATGTCGCCGAAGGGGGTATGCCCGCTGTCCGAGGGCCGGGAAAGCAGCCGGTAGGTTCCGTTTATTTTCCGGGGAAACAGCACCGCGTTCCGGTTGAAGGGAATAAAAGGATTCTCAATCCGGGTAAAGGTTTTGAAATCCTTTGTCTTCGCCATGCCGATGGAGGCGCCGTAGAAGTCCCCGCACCAGATGATGTAATAGGTGTCCCCGACCTTCACCAGCCGCGGATCGTAGGCGTAGTGCGGCATTTTCGGGTTCCCCGCCTCATCGGTAAAGGGAACCTTCTGCCGGTCCACGTCCCAGTGAATCCCGTCTTTCGAGCGGCCCAGGTATACATAAGGAATGCCGTTCACCTGTTCTCCCCGCAGCACCGCGATGAATCCGTCCTCCCACGGCACCACCGCGCTGTTGAAAATCCGGGCGATCTCCGGGGTGGGATTCCTGCCCATCACCGGGTTTTCGGAATACCGCCATACCGGCGACTCCGTCTTCAGGCCTTCCGGCCTCTCCTGCCACGGAATATTCGGCAGCGCATCCACATGGATCATTTTTACCTTGCTCATTGGTCTGTCCTCCTCATGCAATTATTTCTGAATCATCCGTTATGCACGGTTTCCGACTCCCGATACACCGGCTGGCCGCCTACCACCAGCCTGCCGAAAGGCTTCTGTTCTCCCGCGCAGCGTTCCAGCAGCGTTTTCACCGCCATCGCGATCATTCCGTCCGTGTCGATCCGGAACGTGCTCAGCGGAATATCTCCTTCGCCGCCCGGGGGATAATCGTCGAACCCGGTTACGGAGATGTCTTCCGGCACCCGGTATCCCCTGCTCCGCAGCTGATCGATCAGCAGGCGTGCAGTCATATCGCAGTTGCAGACGAACGCGGTCGGCAGCTTCTCCGGCAGCGTCGGTTTCACCAGTCCTCCGGTCATTTCCCGGTCCGGCAGGATCCATTCTTCCCGCACCGGCAGATCATTCATCAGCATCGCCCGGTAATACCCGAGAAAGCGGTCCATGATGCTGCTTGTGACCTTGATATTTCCCACAAAGCCGATTTCCCGGTGACCCTGCCGGATCAGGTGGCTGGTCAGCCGGTAGGTTCCGTAACTGTTGTCCCCGGTTACCGCGTCCGCGTTTGCCTGTTCATCGTAGAAATCCAGAAACACGACCGGGGTGCCGGCCTGGGCGGTCTTCCGGTAATAGGCTTTCGACGGTTCGCCGAGCATGATCAGCCCGTCCACCTGTTTTGTGGTCAGCAGGCTGGGTAAAACCAGATCCTTTTCCTGATCCGGATCAAGCAGCTCAAGCAGGCCGAAATGCCCAAGCTCCGTGAGTTTCTTCACCAGCCGCTTATAGATTTCCGCGTAGAACGAATCCGCCTCAAAATACTTGTCCGGAATCAGAATCCCGATCTCCAGGTGTTCCCGGGGCAAAAGCCTGCTGTGCGGATACTCGTATCCCATTTCTGAAGCCTTTTTCAGAATCTTCATCCGAAGCTCGTCGCTCATGCCCGTTTTCCCCGCCATCGCTTTGGAAACCGTCACCGCGCTGGTCCCCACCGCCCGGGCAATATCCCGCATCGTCGGCTTCTTCCCGGTCATCTTTCCCTTCTCCCTTTCTCCGAAAATGCTGGCCTCTTTTTTCCTTCCCGCGGACGGCATCCCGGCAATACGGTTTACAGATCCGGCTCCGTTTCCAGCAGCCGCAGGCACATCCTCCCGTTGTGATAGGGACATTTCCATTCGTCCACCATGGGCTTCTCCCCGATCAGCGTTCCGTCCTCCCGCAGTTCGTTGAACCATTCGCTGCCTTCCCGGGGGTCCACTGCTGTCCGGAGAATATAGTCCCACTGGGTTTTCATCCGGTCAATCCACACACGGTCTCCCGTCATCCGCCAGCCGAATCCGAATCCCAGCATCGTCTCAGCCTGCGGCCACCATGCCCGCGTCGTGTTCAGCGTGCCGTTCACGGTTTCATAGTGCAGCCCGTGATCGGTAAACGCCCGCTCTGTCACGCTTTCCAGCAGATCCAGGCACATCTTTCTCCAGGGTTCCCGCTCCCCGGGCCTGACGACGGTTTCCGCGGCGTCCCAGATCAGCCAGCTGCCCTCGATGTCGTGCCCGTAGCTCTGCATATCCAGGAGCGGCCGGAAATCCCTGTCGAAGAACACTTCCATCCGGCGCTTTTCCGGATTGTAGATCCTGTTCAGAATCTGGTTCAGCCCCCTGACACAGGCCGCCCTGACCTGTCCGTCCGGATGAACCCGGTACAGCTCCGCGTACGCTTCGATCACATGCAGCAGCGTATTCATCGTCCGGGAAGCCATGATGCCGTTTTCGCTCAGTTTCTCATTGCTCTCCGGAGAAAAATCCGCTTTCAGCGCTTCCAGATAACCGTTCTCGTCCCTGAACCGGCTTTCCATGATCCGGAACAGATCCATCGCCTTCTCCAGCGCTTCCTGACAGCCTGTCAGCCGGTAATAGGCCGCCAGCCCATAGACCGCAAACGCCTGGCAGTAGGTATGTTTGGTCGTATCCGCGGGTTTTCCGTCAAAGGTCACGGACCAGAAGACGCCTCCGTTCACAGGATCCTCAAACCGCCGGAAAAAGTCCATTGCGTGATCGGCGTACCGACGCAGTTTGCCGTCCTGCAGCACCATGGCCGCCGTCGAAAACGTCCACAGAATTCTGCTGTTCAGAATACAGCCCTTGTCAGCCTCCGGTTTCAGCATCAGGTCATTGCCCATCGCGCCGTAAAAGCCGCCGTACCGCTCATCCTTCAGCGCTTCCCAGAACGGCAGAATTTTGTTTTCCAGGTGTGCCCGTATCTCCGCAGTAAGCATAACATGCTCCTTCGTTAACCGTTTGGTTAACACGTTAACCTATGTGAATCATATTTTAATCTCTCATTTTGGCTTTGTCAAGGCCTTTCTGCACTTTTCCGGAAGGATTTCAGCTCTCTGAACACACAAAGAAATCACCGGGATTCTGTCCGTCCCGGTGATTTCTTCTTATTCAGTCTGATCCCTTCCGGCTTCACATCTTTTCCCATCTGTCCCGGAAATAATGCGCCGCCATTTTCGGCCGGCGATCCCTGGTAAACAGCCCTTTCCGGTTTCCGCCGACGCGCATCGGACCCTGGCAGGTGGAGAAATCGGCAAAATTCCACGGCATCTCGCCGATCACGAAATCGCGCTCGTCCAGGCACGCGTTCATCGCCTCGTAGTAAGCCGCCTGGTATTCCTCCGTGAACATTTCGGGAGCCGCTCCGTGCAGGCCGGCGATCGTATCCGCTCCGTATTCGGAAAGGATCACCGGTTTTCCCTGTTTCTCCCACCAGTCCAGTTCCGCCCGGAAGGCGTACTTTGCGGCTTCCAGATCCCCGGACAGGTTGTACCAGCCGTAATACCGGTTGATCAGCACCACGTCCATGGAGCAGATCACGCGGTCCCGCTCATACCGGTTCTGGCAGCCCACCACCGTCACGGGCCTGTTCTGCGGATCGATCCGGTGTGCGGTTTCATACAGGGGGCGCCAGTATGCATACGCCTTGTCCGGCAGCGTGTCCGTATCCGGCTCGTTCCCCAGGCTCCACATCACCACGCACGGATGGTTCTTATCCCTCGCGATCATATCTTCCAGAACCTGTTTATGGTAATCCGCCAGGTTCCAGCCGTACTGATCGGACGCCCACATCCCCACCGCCGGGGTTTCATCCACGATCACGATCCCTTCCCGGTCGCACAGCTGGTACATTTCCTCCGCGTAGGGATAGTGGCTTGTCCGGAAGCAGTTCGCGTGCAGCCAGTGATAGAGGTTGATATCCGTCACATTCAGGCAGGGATCCGTTCCCCTGCCGTGAAAGGGACTGTCTTCATGCTTGCAGGGGCCGTGAAAGTAGAACGGCTTTCCGTTGATCAGGAAGCGTGTGCCTTCCGCCCGCACCTCCCGGATTCCGAAGGGCTGCTCATACAGGTCTTCCCCATAGGTAATCCTGGCTGTATACAGGTACGGCGTACCCGGCCGGGGTTCCCACAGCTTCGGCTGCGAAATCGCCAGGATTCCCTCCCGGCCTTCACACCGGGCCACGGTTTTTCCTTCCGCGTCCAGCGCCTCCACGCATACGTCCGCGCCTTCTCCCTCCGTCTCCACACGGTAGCGGACTTCCCCGCTCAGCGACGGAATCAGGGTGATATCCCGGATAAAGCGGATCGGCGTAGCCGTCAGCCGCACCGGCCGCTGGATTCCCGTATAGTTGAAAAAGTCAAACGCCGGCCGGTTGATGCCCCGATCCTCCTGGAATTTCTTTCCTGCCTCCACCGCCGGGATGCCCGGATTGTCCGATCCGAAGAACGCGGTCTCCCCCTCCGTGCCGATCGGCAGGGTATCATGGCTGATCCGGTTGTCAGCCTCCACCATCAGTTCCGCGGTCTCTCCCGCTGCCAGCAGCCCGTTCAGTTCCGTCTCGAAAGGCAGGAACCCGCCGCGGTGCGAGGCGATCTCCCGCCCGTTCAGCAGCACCCGTGCGCTGTGCGCGACCGCGTCAAAGCGCAGGCACACGCGCATCCCGTTCCATCCTTTCGGGATCGTGATCTTCCGGCGGTATTCCACAATCCCGGCCCGGTTCCGGAATTCCGGATCCGGGCTCTGATCATTGTAGGAAGCCGGTACGGCGATCGGCTGCCACGCTTCGTCCCCCTGAAACCGGAAATCCCAGATGCCGCCCAGATCCAGTGTCATCCGGGACGCGTTATTCTGCGGATACAGTGTGCTCATATTCTTCGTCTCCGTTTCTCCGGCTTCAGCTCCAAAGCTCCGGGTCTTTGCCGCAGAACTTCATCAGCGCTTCCGTCAGGAAATAATCCCCGTAAATGATGTTCGTATGCCGTCCGGCCCCGTCGTCGTGATAGCTGGCCGTACAGTGGGTCAGGATACCGCAGCGTTCATTTCCCCAGTCCGCGCAATGTTCCAGCAATCCGTCCGCCAGCCGTTCCGCGCCGCGTTTCCATTTTTCCGCTCCTGTCAGCGCTGACAGCTCCTGCAGTCCGCAGGCGGCGATCGCGCCGGCCAGGTTGTCGATCCGTTCCTCCTCCGCCGGCTGGCAGAAGTCGCAGTCCGTCAGCCCGTCCGGCCGGATATGGGCGGTAAAATTCTCCGCGATTCTTTCCGCCGCTTTCAGGTACCGTTCTTCTCCCAGATGGCGGTACGCAAGGGCAAACCCGTACAGACCCCAGGCCTGTCCACGGCTCCACTGGGTCCCCGGGCCATAGCCCTGGCCCGGATGCTCCCGAACCCGCTTTCCGGTATCCGGATCCAGCTCGATGATATGGCTCACCGAGCCGTCCTCCCGCAGGAATTCCCGCAGCGTGGTGTCCGCATGGATCCGCGCCGTGTTTCTGAACCGCGGATCTCCGGTATCCCGGCTGGCGCGGTACAGCAGCGCCAGGTTCATCATGCAGTCGATAATGGCGTAACCGACGCGTTCCGGCTCATTCCACGCCCGGATGAATCCCGCCGGGTTGAACCGGCCCATCAGCAGGGAAGCCGCGTGCAGCAGATCCGTCTCCGGCTGTTCGCTGCCGGTCAGCTTCGCGTCCGCCCCGCAGGACAGCAGATACATAAATCCCACGTCATGGTTCAGCTTCCGGAAACTGCGGAATTCCGCCGTCAGCAGGCTTTCCGCCCGCCGCGCTTCTTCCTGAAAGAAGCCGTCCCCCGTCAGCTGCCACAGCTGCCACATCAGTCCCGGCCAGAATCCTCCTGTCCACCAGCTGTTTCCGTCATAGGGGCTGGCAGTCCATTTTCCTCCCGCGCTCTGATAGGGAATTATCCCGGCCTCTGCCGCCGCTTCCGCGGTTCTCCTGAATTTTGCCGCGATCCTGTTCAGCGCTTCTTCGTAACGATTCAGCAAGATTCCGTACCTCCGTTCAGCCCTTCAGCCCCGAGGTCGCTATCCCCTCGATGAAATACCGCTGCAGGCACAGGAATACGACGGACACCGGCAGCAGCGAGCAAAGGGAAGCCGCCATGATCAGGTGATAATCGCTGGAATTCTCCTGGATAAAACGGCGCAGGCCGACCTGAACCGTCTTGTTCACGTCCCGGGTCAGGTAGATCATCGGCCCCATATAGTCGTTCCACGTATTCACAAAGGTGAAGATCACCAGGGTCGCGATCGCCGCCTTGGAAAGCGGCAGCATGATCCGCGCCCAGATGCCGTATTCGCTCAGGCCGTCCAGCCGGGCAGCCTCGCACAGCTCCGTCGGGATCGACCGGTAGAACTGGCGCATCAGGAATACTCCGAAGGCGGAAAACGCCTGAAGCACCACCATCGCCCACAGCGTATCGTACAGCCCCATGGACCGCATCATGATGAACTGCGGCAGCATGTAAGCCTGCCACGGAACCGCGATCGTGCCGATATAGCACAGGAACAGCGCGTCCCTGCCCCGGAAGTTCAGTTTCGCGAACGCGTAAGCCGCGAAGGAGGAGGTCAGCGTCTGCAGGACAGTCACCACAACGGCGATAAACGCGGTGTTTTTAAAGTACGTGACCAGCGGCACCCGCTGCCAGATCAGGGAATAGTTCTCCCAGTGAAAGGTCTCCGGGATCCAGCGCATCGGGAAGGCAAACACTTCCCGGTCCAGCTTCAGGGAGGAGGAGATCATCCACACAAACGGAACCAGGGTAAACGCGGAAAGCAGAATCAGCATGATCCAGATGATCACCCGCAGAACCTTATGCAGAACCGGATTGTCCTTCCGGATTTCCCGGCTGTGAATGGCAGTTTCCAACCTGTTCTCCTCCTTTCTCAGTCGCTCGAGAATTTCTTCTCGGAGCTGAACTGGATGATCGTCACCAGCAGCACGATCACCAGCAGCACCATGGAGATGGCGCTGGCCTGGCCGTACCGCACTTTGATGAACGCTTCGTCGTAGATATAGGTCACGAGCATCTTGGTGGCCCTTCCGGGTCCGCCGTCGGTCATGATCGCGACCACGTCATAGATCTTGAAGCAGGAGATCACCATCATCACGGAAACGAAGAACGTCGTGGGTTTCAGCTGCGGCAGCGTCACGTGCAGGAACTGCTGCCGCTTATTGGCTCCGTCCACCGTGGCCGCCTCCGTCAGCTCCCGCGGAATTCCCTGCAGCGCCGCCAGGTACAGCACCATGTAATACCCCATGTTGCGCCATACGCTCACCAGGATAATGGCCCACATGGCCATTGTGCTGTCCGCGGTCCATCCTTTGTTGAAATTGATTCCGAGCGCCATGATAATCTGGTTCACCGGCCCGTCCTTCATCAGCATAAAGGACCAGCACACGCAGATCGCCACCATCGAGGAGACATAGGGAAAGAAGAAGACCGTCCGGAAAAACACCGCGCCTCTGATCTTGTTCAGCAGAAGCGCCAGCATCAGCGCGCACGCGATCGTCAGCGGCACCGTAACCACTGTGTAGTACACCGTGTTTTTCAGCGCGATACCCAGATCCGCCCGGTTGAAAAAGTATTCGATGCCCTTCTCCGCCACTTTCTTCGTGGCAAAGATCGTCGCATAGTTGTCCATGCCGACGAATTTCAGCTTGGAAATATCCCCGCCGTTCCACTCAAACAGCGACAGCAGAATGGCGCAGATCACCGGGACCAGCGTGAAGACCGCAAACCCGATAAAGTTGGGCGCGAGAAAAGAATAAGCCACCAGCGTGTTTTTCCTTTCCAGCTTTCCCATTTTATAACGGACTTTCTTCCCTTCCGCCTGGCTCATGTGTCATCTCATCCTTTCCCTCGTTTCTGAAAAAGGCAGGGAAGGCAAGCAGCCTTCCCTGCCTGGGAGTCATAGGGGAGTCAGGCTTATTCGAACAGCTCGGCCACCCGTTCGTTCATTTCCTCGATACCTTCCTCGGGGGTGATTTCACGGGCCATGATCATGCTGTGCTCTTCATTCACGATCGTCTTGATGTCGGCCACTTTCTCAGCCACCGGCCACTCCATCGCGACGGCGGAAGGCAGGAGAGCGCCCTTGCTGATTTCATCAGCCGGGAAGCCTTCCACGGAAGACATCGCGGCGGCAACATCCTCGGAAACCCACGCGGGACGGGCGCCGACAGAAGCGGTCGCCTTGGCTCCTTCGGGGCCGCCCAGCCAGGAGATGTACTCCCAGGCCAGATCCTTCTGCGCGGACTTGGCGTTGATCATCGCGCCGGTCAGATTGCCGAAGGAAGATCCGGCAGCCACGCCCTCCGCATGCGGAACAGCCGCGATGCCCCAGTTGAAGCTGCAGGTGCCGTCCTTGTTGTAGCCGATGAGCGTGGAAACGTACCAGTAGCCCATAGGCAGCATCGCGATGTTGCCGTTGGCGAAGGCCGCGGAGTAGTGGAGGCCGGAAGCCTTCAGATCCGCGTAGCTCATGCAGGCGCCGTAGTCTTCCAGATCCTGATACAGCTTGTAGAAGTAGAGCAGGTCGTCATACTGCCTGTCGGCCAGGGTGTTCACGCCGTCGCACACCGCCCAGTTCGCGACCGCGGACAGCCAGGTGTGATAATGGGTTCCGTAGATTCCCTTATCCTTGTCGGTCAGCTTCTTGGCCAGTTCGGCGTACTGATCCCAGGTCATGTCATTGGTGGGCAGCTCGGCGCCGGCCGCGTCAAACAGATCCTTGTTGTAGAACAGCACCCAGAAGTCGCTGCGGAACGGAA
>CAMKJS010000085.1 GCA_946413245.1 uncultured Clostridia bacterium | reverse complement strand
AAACAGAACGGAGGTTCCAAACATGGATCACTATATTCTGGGCTATGTAACAGACGGCTCCCTGGAAACGGTAACCGCGGAAGACGCGAACCGGCTCACACACATCAACATCGCTTTCGGCTCCGTCAAGGGCAATCTGATGGACACGAGCCGACTCCGGCACATCGGGGAATTGGAGCGTATCCGAGCGCTGAATCCGAAGCTGAAATTCGTGCTGTCGGTCGGCGGCTGGACCGCCGGCGGGTTCTCTCTCATGTCCCGGACGGAAGACGGCCGCAGGACATTCGCAGCCTCCTGCCTGGAGGCGGTCCGGCGGTACAGCCTGGACGGCATCGACATCGACTGGGAATATCCCTGCAGCGATTCCGCCGGGATTGACTGCGATCCCTCCGACAAGCAGAACTTCACGCTGCTCCTGCAGGCAATCCGGGACGCGATCGGAGAAAGCCGCGTCGTTTCCATTGCTGCCGGCGCAGGCCGGCATTTCATCCGGGATACGGAAATGGACAAGGTCGCGGCAGTATGCGATTATGTTCAGATCATGACCTATGATATGCGCAGCGGGTTCGACAGGGAAGCCGGACATCATACCAATCTCTTCACCAGTCCCGGCGACCGGCGGAACAGCAGCGTGAAATCCAGCGTGGATTCCTTCCACGCGGCAGGCGTTCCCCTGGATAAAATCGTGATCGGCGCGGCGTTCTACGCGCGCCGCTGGGACGGCCTCCCGGACGTGAATCACGGCCTCTTCCAGCCGGCGCAAACCCTCGGCCTGTATGGGGAGGGCTACACCGGGCTCGTGGAGAAATACATCAATAAAAACGGATTCGTCCGGTACTGGGATGACGACGCGAAGGCCCCATACCTGTTCAACGGCAGCAGCTTGATCAGCTACGACGATCCCGAATCCATCCGTCTCAAATGCGATTATCTGAAGGCGGAAGGCCTGCGGGGGATCATGTACTGGGATCACGGGAGCGATCCTTCCCGCACCCTCCTCGGCACCATGTGGAAAGCTATGCTTTAACCGTATACACAGCCGCCTCTTCCCCGCGGCCCGCGGCGAAGGGGAATTCCGGCAGCGTCGTCGCCGCGCCGAACATACCATCCGGGGAGAGCGCGATCAGGCTCATGGAGCCTTCGTCCTCTCCCAGGCTTTTTTTACGTTCAGTTAATGCGGTCAGCGCCTCCCGGCACGCGTCCGTCGGAGAAGCGCCGCGCCTCATCAGAGAAACCACCTCATAGCTCAGGCAGCCCCGCATAATATCCTCGCCGAGACCGGTGGCCGCAGCCGCGCCGTAGCGGGCGTCACAGTAGAATCCGGAGCCCACGATCGGCGAATCCCCCACCCTGCCGGGGTCCTTCATGAAAAGCCCGGAGGTAGAGGTGCCCGCTGCCATGCCGCCCTTCTCGTCCAGCGCCAGAATACACACCGTATCGTGTTCCTCATAGGCTGAAAGCTTTTTCTGCTGTTTCGCCACGGCGGCGCGCCACGCCTCCAGTGAGGCTTCGGTGCGCATGTCCCGCAGCTGAAGCCCGAAGGACACGGCCGCCTGCTCCGCCCCGCGGCCGGCAAGGAGACAGTTCGTTTCACGGCCGCAGAGCTTTCTGGCCAGAGAAATCGGATTCCGGACGTTTTCCGCGCTCATGACGCCGCCCAGACGCAGCGTATTCCCGTCCATGTAAGCCGCGTCCAGATAAACATGGCCGGTGCTGTCCGGCAGGCCGCCGTAACCCACCGAAGAGTACGACGGTTCATCCTCCACCATGATAATCGCCTGTTCCACCGCGTCTCCGGCACAGGCCCCGGCCCGCAGCAGGGACGTTCCCCTGCGGGCTCCATCCAGGCACATCTGCCAGGTTCCGATCAGCGCGTACATGCATTCCCCTCCTGTTACAGCAGATTCCGGACCGCGGCCACGTAGTCCCGGTCGGTAATCTCAATCCGGTCCTCCGGGGGATAGAGGCAACCGCCGTAATAAATCTCCCGGTTATTGGCAACGGAGGAGTCCGTCAGAATCCTGTGGCGCGCCAGATGAACCTGCGTGCACCCGGTTTCCGCCACCACGCGGCTCACGTTCTCCAGCGTGATCCCCGCCCCCGGCAGAATCTCGATTGCGTCTCCGGCAAATTGGATCATCTCCCGGATGGTTTCCAGGGCAAAGAAGACATTGCTCTGCTGGCCGCTGGTCAGCACCCGGGTAATTCCGGCGTCAATCAGCTGTTCCAGCGCCTGCTTCCAGTCCGGCACCACGTCCAGCGCCCGGTGGAACACGCATGGCTTTCCTTCCGCCAGCCCGACGAACGCTTTGGTCTGCTCCGCATTTACGGTCCCGTCCGGATTCAGGAAGCCGAACACCAGGCCGTCCGCCCCGTGGCGCAACAGTGCCTTCGCATCCGCCCGGGCTACCGCCAGCTCCGTCTCCGTATAGCAGAAACCGCCGGCCCGGGGCCGTACCATGGTCATCACCGGAATCCCGATCTGTTCCTTCGTGACCTCCAGCGTCCCGATGGAAGGCGTCAGCCCGCCCTGAAACAGGTTATTGTTCAGTTCAACCCGGTCTGCCCCTCCGCGGGCGGCCTCTATCGCGTCCTCCGCGGAACCGCAGCAGATCTCCAGCAAAACATTCTTTTTCATCGGTCATCGCTCCTGTTCTGTTTTTATTGATACATTTCCCATAACGTGGCGTGCAGTTTCCGTCTGAACGGGAATAACGCGTCGCTCTCCCGGGTGGGATAGACCCTGTTGCTCAGCAGCATCACCCAGAATCCTGTCTCCGGTTCTGCCAGCAGGCTGGTGCCCGTAAATCCCGTATGCCCGAAACACCTGTCCGGCACAGCGCTGCTGAAAAAGCAGTCCGGCGTTCCGGCCAACTGGAATCCCAGCCCCCGGTGATTCTCAGGCTCCGGCGTATAGTTCCGGATGGCCTTCTCCATCGTTTCCCGCTTCAGGAAATCTCCGCCCATACACCCGAGCATGGATGCGAACCGGATCCCGTCGCAAAGCGGCATAAACACCCCCGCGTTCCCGGAAACACCCCCCTGGAACCGGGCGTTCTCGTCGTGCACGATCCCGATCCAGGGCTTCCCGGTTTCGGGGTCCACCTCCGTGGCGGCGCAGACGGCGTCCGCCGGCGGGCAGTAGCCCGTCTCCGCCATTCCCAGCGGCCGGAAAACCCGCTCGTCCGCCAGCTCGTTCAGCGGCTTTCCGAAGCGTTTCTCCAGCATCTTCGCAAACAGGATATAGCCCATACAGGAATACCGCACCTTCTCTCCGGGCGGGCCCTCCAGCGGCCTGTTCAGAATTGCCTCCGCGGTCTCCTCCGGACGGATCCCCATCCGGTCCAGCCGGAAGGACGGGTTAAAACCGCCCGTGTGCGTCATCAGCATGAACACGGTGATCTCCCGCTTGTCCGCCGGCGCTTCCGGGAAGAAATCTCCCACGGTTTCTTCCAGGCTGAGCGTTCCTTCCTCCAGTGCCTTCAGAGCGATCATGGTCGGCCCGATCACCTTGGACAGAGAGGCCATATCGAACCGGGTATGCGCGTCCACCGGCTTCTCTCCCGGCACCGGCGCCTCTCCGGTGAAGGCTCTGGCCAGCACATGATTCTTTTCCCCCACGGCCGCCGCGGCGCAGGCGTAGCACCCGCCCTGTCTTCCTTCTTCCAGCATGGTTTCCAGCGTTTTCTGTATTTCCGTCATTTCTCTCACCCCGCTGCCTCTGTTCTTTTGTCCTTTCCCCGGCATTATACCGCACCCGTTCCCGCTTGTAAAACCCCTTTTGAAATGATATAATGGCCGAGGCAAAAATTGGAAAATATCCGGGGAGGTCAAGGATCGTGGCTGTCAATCTGAAGCAACTGGACACGGAAAAGCGGAATCCCCGCACCGCCGCCATCGACACGCTCTCCACGCAGGACATGGTCGCCCTGATCAACAGCGAGGATCATCTCTGCGCGGAAGCGGTCCGGGAGGTATTGCCGGCTGTCGCGCAGAGCATCGACGTGATTTATGAGCAGATACGGAAAGGCGGCCGCCTTTTCTATGCCGGCGCCGGCACGTCCGGCCGTCTCGGCGTGTTGGACGCGGCGGAATGCCCGCCCACCTACGGGGTGGATCCCGGCCTGGTGGTGGGGCTCATCGCCGGCGGTCCCACAGCCTTCCTCAAAGCCGTGGAAGGCGCGGAAGACAGCCCTGATCAGGGCCGGCAGGACCTGATCAATCACGCCTTCAGCGCGGCGGACGTGCTGGTGGGCATCGCCGCCAGCGGCCGAACTCCCTATGTGATCGGCGCGATGGATTACGCCCGTTCCCTCGGTGCGCCGGTCATCGCCCTGGTGTGCACCCACAACAGCGCCATGGCGCAGCACGCCGATATCACCATTGACCCGGTGCCCGGCCCGGAGGTCGTCACCGGTTCATCCCGGATGAAGAGCGGCACCTGTCAGAAACTGGTGCTGAACATGATCTCCACCTGCGTGATGATTAAATCCGGCAAGGTTTACGGTAATCTGATGGTGGACGTGCAGGCCACCAACGAGAAGCTCGTGCACCGGGCCGTTTCCATCGTCTGCGCGGCCACCGGCGAGGAAGAAGCCGCCGCCCGGGCAGCGCTGGAGCAGTGCGGTTTTTCCTGCAAGACAGCCATCGTTATGCTGCTGCTGGGGCTGGACGCTCCCGCGGCCCGCGCCGCGCTGGAAGCCGCCGGCGGCCGGATCGCGCTCACCCTCCGCTCACAGGAAAAATCCTGATAAACCTCTCTCCCCCTTCCCCCTCGCAGGGGAATAGGGGAACTAACGAAATAAAGAAAAGAGGCGTTTATTGATGTATTACTGCGGATGGGACGGCGGCGGAACCAAAACCCAGGTCTGCGCCATGGATGAACAGGGTACTCAGCTGGCAGTCTCTTCTTTCGGCCCCCTGAATCCGGTCGGAAACACCCGGGAAACCGTGGAACAGGCTGTGCGCGACAGCATCGCCTGGATGGATACGCTGCCGGGCGGGCTGGAAGCCTGCCGGGGCCTGGTCGTCGGCGCGGCAGGCATCAGCAGCCGCTACACAGCCCTCCTGCTGGAAGAAATCATCACCAGCACCGGTTTCACCCGGCCGTACCGCCTCGTGGGAGATCAGGAAATCGCCCTGGCCGGCGCCGTCCGGGGCCCAGGGGCAATCCTCATCGCCGGCACCGGCTCGGTCTGTTTCGGCCGGAATGCCCGGGGTAACACCTACCGGACCGGCGGATATGGCCATCTGATCGATGACGAGGGCAGCGGTTACGCGATCGGCCGGGATATTCTCGCCGCCCTGGTCCGCGCCGATGACGGCCGCGGTCCGACTACGTGCCTGACCGCGCTGGTGCAGGACACGCTGAAAACAGGTACTCTGGATGAGATCATCACCTGGCTGTACGCCCCCGGAACCGGCAAAAAGGACGTGGCCGCCCTGGCACCGCTGCTGCTCAAAGCGCTGGAGAAGAACGACGTCGCGGCGCAGGCAATTGTGCAGCACGCGTCGGAGGAACTGAGCGCGCTCGTGATCGCCGCCTGGCGCAGGCTGCATCTGGAGGAGGGAGAGCTGGCCTTTTGCGGCAGCATCTTCGGCCATTATCCGGCCATCCGGGAAGGCGTCACCGCCTATCTGAAGGCAGCCCTGCCCGATCTGCGGGTCATCGAACCACGGAATACCGCGGCCTACGGTGCTGCCCTGCTGGCCATGGAGGCGTTTTCTCCTGCCGAATCATCTTCCGGGGAGGTAGAATCATGAAAATCACTTCCGTTCAGTGGAGCCGGGTATCCATTCCTCTGCTGACACCCTTTAAGACCGCGCTGCGCACCGCGAACGCCGCGGAAGATATCATTGTACGATTGGTAACGGATACCGGAGAGGTCGGTTTCGGTGAAGCGCCTCCCACCGGCGTCATTACCGGCGACACCGCCGAAGCCGTTTGCGGAGCTCTGGCACACCATCTGGCCCCATGCCTGCTGGGCCGGGATGTGGAGGAGTTTGAAACGCTCACCAGGGACGTCCAGAAGGCGATGGTGCACAACAGCAGCGCCAAGGCCGCCGTGGATATGGCTCTCTGGGATCTGTACGGCAAACGTTTCGGTATACCGGTGTTCCGGATGCTGGGCGCCGCCCGCACGAAACTGACCACCGATATAACGATTTCCGTCAACGCGCCGGAGGAAATGGCGCGGGATGCTGAAAAAGCGGTAAACCGGGGCTTTGACTGCCTCAAGGTCAAGGTTGGCGTCAACCCGTCTCTGGATATTGAGCGCCTCTCCGCCATTCGGGCAGCAGTGCCTGCCTCCGTGGTGCTGCGTATCGACGCGAACCAGGCCTGGACGCCCCGGGAAGCCGTCCGCATGCTGAACAGCATGCAGGACAAGGGGCTGGATATCGAGCTGGTGGAGCAGCCCGTCAAAGGCGCTGATCTGGAAGGTCTCCGGTACGTTACGGAGCACAGCCCCGTGCCGGTTCTGGCGGACGAAGCCGTGTTCAGCCCGGAGGACGCCCTGAAAATCCTGCAGCTCCGCGCCGCGGACCTGATCAATATCAAACTGATGAAATGCGGCGGAATCACCGGTGCGCTGAAGATCGCCACCCTCGCGGAGCTGTACGGGGTGGAATGCATGATCGGCTGCATGCTGGAGGGCCGGGTAGCCGTGAATGCCGCCGCCCATCTGGCCTGCGCCTGTTCCGTCATTACGAAGGTGGATCTGGACGGACCCATGCTTGCCGCCTCGGATCCGGTTTCCGGCGGCTGCCGCTGCGAGGGAAAGGATCTCGTCATGACCGAGGAGCCCGGTCTCGGCGTTTATGCAGTGGAGGGGCTGGAACCGCTGGGCGAGCTGCGTGTGTAATCTGAAGGAGGGCTGAGCAAATGCCGGATACGTATCTGAAATCTCTGTCCTGTCCGTTGCCGGACGATATCGCCGCCCTGAAAGGAGCCGGCGAGTTCGACCTCGCTCTGCAGCTCATCAGCCGCCGGCTGGAAAAGCCGCTGCCGGAAATGCTCCGGGCCCGGCTGGAGACTGAGCGTCAGCTGCTTCCGCAGCTCGCTGCCCAGTTTCCCCTGACGGAACAGCAGCTGCTGGACGAATTCCGCGGGCGCATTCCGGATTTCACAGAGGCGGATCTCCGGGTCCTGCTGCTGGACGGGAAGCTGTCTTTTATCTATGTGAACGGCGTCCGCCGTTACTTCCGCCGTACCGTTTCCTCCCTGATCAAGTCCGATCCCGCCCTCGGCGCCAGCGCCGTTCCGGCTCCCGATACCTCCCGTCCCGCGCTGGATGCGGTCATCGGGCGCATGCGGGAGCATGATCTCGCACTGCGCTGCCGGATCAGGGCCGAACTGCGTCCCACGGTGCCTGTTTCCGGCCTGTACCGCGTGCATCTGCCCATTCCCGCCCGCAGCATGCAGCAGGATCCCGCGGAGGATCTCACCGCCTCATGCCCTGTCCTTTCAGTGGGCGCGGAAGACGCCTGTCAGCGCACGGTTTGCCTGGAGACGGATTTCTCCGCCGGCAGCGTCACTCTGGAATATACCTGGACCCAGCGTCCGAAGGCAGTGGATCCCCTGGATGAAAGTCTCCGCCGGGTAATCTATCCCGATGCCCTCCCTGTCTGCGAGGAGGACCTGGCGCCGCAGCCGCCTCATCTGTCCTTCACGCCGTATCTCGTCTCCCTGGCCCGGGAACTTCGCGGCGGAGAAACCGATCCGGTGCGGACCGCCTGGCGCTTCTATGAATACATCACCACCCGGGTGGATTACTCCTTCATGCCGCCCTATGTGCTCAACGAGCGCGGCGCGGAGTTCACCGCCGTCAATCTGCACGGCGATTGCGGCATGCAGGCCCTGCTGTTTATCGCCCTGTGCCGGATCAGCGGCATCCCGGCCCGCTGGCAGAGCGGCCTGTATACTGAACCCGGAGACGTGGGCAACCATGACTGGGCGGAATTCTACAGCGATCGTCTCGGCTGGCTGCCTGTGGACTGCTCCATCGGCGGCAGCGCCTTCCGGGCGGGCAGCGAGCTGCGCCACCGCTTCTTCTTCGGCAATCTGGACCCCTGGCGCATGGTGGCAAACCGCCGCTACTTCGCTCCCTTTTCTCCCGCGCGGAGATTTCCCCGCGCCGATCCTTACGACAGTCAGAGCGGTGAGGTGGAAAACGACGATCACGCTCTCCGGTCCGGTGAATTCACCACCGACTATACCCTCCTCTGGCAAGAGGAAACTCCTGTATAAAAATGATTGCCGGGATCCACGCCACTGTGGATCCCGGCAATCATTTATGGTTCAATGACCCGAAAGCTGTGCTCTTCGGGTATATTCACATATGGATGCTCCCTCAGATAATCCAGAATCAGCTCGCTCACGTCCGTCTGAATTTCCTTCACCCGGGGGCAGGTTCGGAAGAAATCGAAATCCCCGGCTCCGGTCGCCCGGTAATCGCACATGCACAGGGTGAGCTTCTCCTCCGGCCGGATCGGTTTCCCTTCCCGCGTCATGGACGTCACCCGGCTCCCGACAGGCCGGTTCAGGTCGAACGTATAGGTCATCCCGGCAAAATAGTCATAGTTGTAGTGGGCTTCCTTGGGCTCCAGAAAAGCCCGGTTGATACCCACCTTTTTTTCTGCCCCTTCCACGGCGAAGTAGGAGGCGCACTGCTCCAGAGCCCGTCGCAGGATATCGCCCGTAACCTCCAGCACCACCAGCGTGTTGCTGTACACATAGCTGGCTACCACGTCCCGGACCGTCACCTGCGCGTCAAAGCCGCGTACGCTGTTCGCCAGAGCCGCGCAGCTCAGCTGGGCACCGCTGGCCGCCAGCTGCACCCGGTTGAAAAAATCAGCGATCGGCGTTCCCCGGAGCGCCATCCGCAGATGCCCCTCCGGCCAGATTGCCCTCGACAGCTGCCCCACCGGATGATCCAGCCACTGGTTCAGATCCGCGTACAGCTTTTCTTCCTTTTCCGTCAGATCAGCATGGTCCGGCACGTCACACAGTTCGGAATGAAAGTGTTTGTCCGTGTCCATGGTCACTTTCACATATTGCGTGGCGTTGCAGGGCGTCTGCACAATGTGGGTGTTGTGCCACTTTCCCTCCGCCAGCGCGATATGCTGATGCCCTGTCAGCAGCAGATCGAAGGGCAGCTCCTCGCACAGGCGGCAGGCGATGTTCTCCGTTGTCTCGGACAGCCGCCGCTCCGTCGTCAGGTCTTTCTCAATCCCCCCGTGGTATATCCCCACCAGCACGTCGTGTGGCGGCAGGGCGGCAATTGCTTCCCGGGCAGCCTGCAGGGGATCGGAGATCGTCAGACCCGTCAGGTTTCTGAGCTTTTCCCAGCGGTTGATCCAGTCTGTCACAATGCCGATCAAACCGATCCGAAGCCCGCTGCCCAGGGTATGCACCGTTCCCGGCAGCAAGGGCAGCCGGCCAAGGGAGTCCTTCACGTTGGCGCAAAGGCATTTCGCGTTCAGCGCATGCAGATAGCGGCTCAGATTCGCCTGGCCGTAGTTGAAGTCGTGGTTCCCCAGGGTCACATAGTCATATCCCCGGTCGTTCATCGCCGCAGCTACGGGAGCTTCCGTGCCGGTTACCCGGCAATAGTAGGTCAGGGGCGACCCCTGTATCGTATCTCCGCCGTCGATTACCAGGGTATTCTCATCCTTGGGAAAGCGCATGGAAAGCAGCCCCATGGGGCGGGGCTGCGTATCGCAGTAATTTGTCGGATACAGGTATCCGTGGGTATCGGAAGTGTAGTAAATCGTCAATGCGTCCTTCATGTTTATCCCCGGGCCAGCCTGGCGCGCATTTTGGTGGAGAAGATTTCGATCACGATCATCAGCATCACCATACCGCAAAGGTAGGCGCCCACCATGCTCCAGCGGCTGGAATTCATGCACTGAATCAGGGCCGCGCCGATACCGCCGGCCCCGACGATACCCAGGGTGGTGGCGTCCTTCACGTTGATATCGAAGCGGTAGATGACCGTGGAGATGAAATTCGGGATAATCTGCGGCAGCATCCCGTAGCGGATCTTCTCAAAGCCGTTGCATCCTGAAGCGTCCAGACTTTCCAGAATCTTTGTGTCGATATCCTCGATGGCGGTGATGTACATCTTGCAGATCATACCGATGGAGCAGACCGACTGGGTTACCACGCCGCAGAATGCGTTCGGCCCGGTCACCCGGATCCATACCAGCGCCCACACCAGGCTCGGGATAGTGCGGATCCCCAGGATTACCGCACGGAAAATCACAGCCACCCACTTGGGCACGATCCTGTCGCACGCCAGGAAGCTGAAGGGAATGGCCAGAATCCCGCCGATGATGGTACCCAGCACCGCGATGGCCACTGTCTGCAGCAGCTGATAGGGCACGCCCTCGGACGTCAGGTTGAACAGCAGCCCCGTGTCCGGATGCAGCAGGCCGTTTCCGATACCCTGCGCGATGGTCATGCCCTTGGTGGCCAGACCTTTATAGGTAATGGAGGTACCGCTCCAGCCCAGCAGCGCCGCCACGATCAGCACGATCAGCGTATAGACCCACCACAGGCGCGGCCGGGAAGCATAGGCTTCCTCGATGGTGAGGGGCCGGTCATTGGCGGCCAGGTTTTTACTCTTTGCCATGATGCTCCCCTCCTCAGCTCAGCCGCTTGCGCAGGTACTGGCTCGTATTCTCGATGATGAAGACCACCACGAACAGCGCCAGCAGCACGGCGCCCAGGCTCTCGTAATCGCGCCAGCCCACAAACTCGTTGATCAGGATGCCCAGGCCGCCCGCGCCGACGTAGCCCAGGATGGCCGCGGCCCGGATGTTCATCTCCAGGCTGTACAGGCAGTAGGACAGGTACGTGGGCAGGATCTGGGGAATGCAGGCGCTCCGGAACGCCTGAAATTTGTTGGCGCCGAAGCTTTCCGTGGCTTCGAAGGCCCCCATGTCGATGGTCTCGATGGATTCATACATCATCTTGGCTACCACGCCGAAGGTGAATACGATGATGGCCACCGTGCCGGCGAAGGTTCCCAGGCCGAAGATCAGTGCGGCGAACTTGGCGATGATCAGGGTCGGCAAAGTCCGGATGATCATCAGCAGGATGCGGAGAATCCACACCACCGGCCCGTTTTTATTGATATTGGTGGAGGACAGCACCGCGACGGGAAGCGCCAGGGTCGCGCCGATCACCGAGCCCATGATGGACATCTTGATCGTGTCGAACAGCGCGCTGAAAAGCTTGCCGGTGTTGGCCGCGTCCCCGCCGAAATAGCTCCAGTTCGGCTGGAAGATCCGGCCCAGGATATAGCCCAGCTGATAGCCGCGGTTGATGATGATCTGGAAATCAAAGCCCGTCACCTTCGCGGAGATATAGATCACCGCCAGCACGATCACCGCGATGAACGGCGCCCGGGAAACGGGCTTCTGCACCGTATGGCCGTTGGGCAGGGTAATGGTGCGGGGTTTGATGATCCTGTCCAGCAGCGGAACCTTATAGGCTTTTTCCGTTTTACTCTTCTTCATCGCGCCTGCCTCACTTTTCTGCCGTGGGGATGGCGGCGCCGTTGTAGATTTCGTCCAGAATCTCCTGTGTCACGGTTTCGGTCGGCCCGTCGTACACGATCCGGCCGGCCCGGATGCCGATCACCCGGGAGCAGTAGTTCAGCGCCAGGTCCACATGGTGAATATTGATAAGCACGGTGATGTTCATCTCTTCGTTGATGCGCTTGAAGTCGCTCATCACCTGCTTGGCGGTAATGGGATCCAGGGCCGCCACCGGCTCGTCCGCCAGGATGATGGTGGGATTCTGGTTCAGCGTCCGCGCCAGGGACACGCGCTGCTGCTGTCCGCCGGAAAGCTGATCGCACCGGGTGTAGGCCTTGTCCAGGATGCCCACCTTGTCCAGTGCCTCCAGGGCATGGATCTTCTGCTCCTTGCTGAACAGGCCGAACAGCACCCGGAAGAAGTTCATATCCGGCACCATGCTGGTCAGCACGTTCTTGATGGCCGTCGCCCGGGTCACCAGGTTGTAGGACTGGAAGATCATGCCGATCTTCCTGCGGAAGCGGCGCATGGACCGGCCCTTCAGGGTCATCACGTCCGTTCCGTCCACGATCAGCTGGCCGGAGGTCACGTCAATCATCCGGTTGATGGTGCGGATCAGCGTGGACTTTCCCGCGCCGCTCAGGCCGATGATGGCCACAAATTCTCCCTGGTCTATGGTCAGGTTGATATCCTGCAGGCCTTTCACGCCGTTGGGGTACACCTTGTCAACATGCTTGAATTCAATCAAAACGATCGTCTCCTTCCGGCCTGCGCGGGGCGGCTTTTTTCACCGTTTCCATCATATCATGGAGCTTGTGGGAATACAAGTCTTTCACCATGGAAATGCCCGGCAGCGGAACGCTGCCGGGCGGAATGCCGAATCCGGAATTACTTCACCACGGTCAGGGCCTCGCGGGCAGCGTCATAGTCGCTGTCCTGCGCGATGGCGTAACCGGTGTGGCTGTACACGGAGAAGATAGCCTGGCCTTCTTCGGTGTTGATGATGTTGATCAGCGCGGTCTGCAGCGCGTTGATGAACTCGGGGTTGTTGATTTCGGGCTTGGCGGTGGTGATGGCCACGGTGTCGTTATAGATGCCGGGGGTCACGCCGATGACGTTCAGCTCGTCCCAGATGGCGCCTTCGCGGCCCATGCCCTGCTTGCCGGTGCTGTCCTTCTGATCGGTGGGCAGGTTCC
>CAMKJS010000084.1 GCA_946413245.1 uncultured Clostridia bacterium | reverse complement strand
CTGCTGATAGCTGAATCCCGTCTGGAATGATCCGGTATTGACCATGCCGGGCACACCCATGCTGGGCCGGCTGCTGCTCATGAAGGTAGGAACCTCTCCGGTATTACCGCTGGAAAACGGACTTACAGGAGAAGCCAAAGGTGTTTCAAAAGCAGACCGGGCCGAGGTGGATTCAGGTTTCGCAAAACTGGTTCCGAAGGAGCCGAACAGACGCTCATGCTCGATTTCACGAGGCTTGCGGGCAGGTTCCTTTGTCGGGAACGGTGTCTTTTCGAAACCTGTGGCAATCACAGTGATCCGGACCTCGTCCTTCATCGTTTCATCGATACCGGCGCCGAAGATGATGTTGGCGTCCGGATCGGCAGCTTCCATGATCAGGTTGGCCGCTTCGTTGATGTCCACGATGGATATGTCTTCGCCGCCGGTCACGTTGATCAGCACGGCACGGGCGCCGTCGATGTTGGTCTCAAGCAGCGGAGAGGAAATGGCGTTCTTGGCCGCTTCGACCAGCTTGTTCTCCCCGCTTCCGATGCCGATACCCATATGGGCCATACCGCCGGATTCCATAACGGTCTTGACGTCGGCGAAGTCCAGGTTGATCATCGCGGGGACCGCGATCAGGTCGCTGATGCCCTGGATGCCCTGGCGCAGCACGTCGTCCGCGATGCGGAAGGCTTCCAGCATGGTGGTGCCCTTGTTGACCACCTGCAGCAGCCGGTCATTCGGGATTACCACCAGGGTATCCACATGCTGCTTCAGGTCCGAAATGCCGGCTTCGGCATTCTTCATGCGCTGTTTGCCTTCAAAATTGAAGGGCTTGGTCACGACGGCAATGGTCAGGGTACCGAGGTCCCGGGCGATTTCCGCCACGATCGGGGCCGCGCCGGTGCCGGTGCCGCCGCCCATGCCGGCGGTGATGAACACCAGGTCCGCGCCCTTGAGGGCCTGGGCGATTTCTTCCCGGCTTTCTTCCGCCGCCCTGCGGCCCACCTCGGGGATCGCGCCGGCGCCGAGACCTTTGGTCAGCTTCTCGCCGATCTGGATCTTGACCTGGGCATTGGACTGGCTGAGGGCCTGGCGGTCCGTATTGATGGAGATAAATTCCACGCCGCGGAGACCGGCGTCCACCATGCGGTTCACGGCGTTGTTTCCGCCGCCGCCGCAGCCGACGACCTTAATGGAAGCGAAGGTGCTCTGTTCTTCGTTCTGGAATTCAATCATGTTCTTAACCTCCCAATAGACTGCGGAAGAAGTCCTTGATTTTGCCGCCGGCCCCGGCGGAAGGCGCCCGCTGCTGCTCGATGGTGTCGATGATCAGATCCATGAGGCCCAGGGCGCTGGAGAAGCTGTGGCTGTTGAGCTTGGTGGTGCGCCGCGGCGTTTCCTGCACGGGGCGACCCAGCTTGCCGGAAAGGTATTCCCGGCCGCCCCGGTTGAAGCTCAGGCCGCCGCCGGTGAGGAAGACGCTGCTCCAGTTGCCCAGGCCGCCAAAGTCATTCTCAATGGCGTCCTTAATCTGCTCGGCGATTTCGTCCACCGCCTTGCAGAGAATCGGCTTGACCTGGTCCCGGGTGAAGGAGTTGGCTTTCTGCCCGTCCTCCCCCTGCACGTCGTAGCTCTCGCCGGTGGTATCGATGCCGTATACGAACTTGCGCTTGATCTCTTCCGCGGCGGTGAGGCTGATATCCAGATCCTCGGCCAGGGCCACGGCCAGGTCGCCGCCGCCTACGTCCAGCACCTTGTGATAGATGATGGCGTCGCCCTCCACCCCGAGGATTTCCGTGTTCAGATAGCCCATGTCGATGAGCACCGAGGTGTGATCCCGGTCCTGCTCATTCAGGTACAGCATGGCTTCACCGGCGGAAGTGGAGTAGAACCCCACCACGGTGATGCCCATGTCAGCCATCCGGTTCGTGACATCGTCCACAAAGAAGCGGTTCCCCACCACAAAGGAGATGAAGGCGGTCATTTCCCGGCCCTTCATGCCCACAGGCTCCAGGGTCTTCTTTCCGTTATCCACCATGAACCAGGCCGGGCTGGAATGCACCACGACGCCGGGCAGGTTCTGCAGGTTCTCCGCCGCCTTGTTGAAGGCGGCCTTCACGTCCGCCGAGGTCACCCGGGGATCCGTCCCTTTCAGGGAGATGGTCACCTTGGTGGCGTACACCCGGGTAAAGGCCCCGGGAACGCCCACGTTGATCTCCCGGATCTTCGTCTTATTGCCGCACTGCTCTTCCGCGTCGGCGATGGAGCGACGGATGGCCTCATCCAGCTGGCCCGGATTGTTCCAGCCCTCCTCGAGAAAGCCATCGTAGCGGGCCACGCCGGCGGCGATGATATCGCAGCGCTGCGTGTTGCTGTTTTCGGCTACCAGCGTGACGATCTTGCTGGTGCCGAAGTCGATGGCGGCAACCGTCGTTTTCATAGGTCTCTCAACCCCCCTGTTCGGAATCCATACCCCATCAGGAATGCGGATCCGTCATCGTGAAGCACGGAAACGCGTGCCCGCGGACCTGTCATCCGCAAATCATCATGGTAAGCGAATACACCGCATTTCATTATATGCTATTCAAAAGGACATTGCAAGTCCTTTGCCGGTAATTATTAAATTATTTTTTCTGTTTTGTAACAGAATTGGCGGATTTTGCGGGCCCTCAGAGGGGCGAGGGAGAATACACCGGCGACTCGGGGTTGTTCACATTGATGGTGCCGCCCTGCATCTCCATGTTCTGCAGCTCCGCTTCCACCAGGAGGGCTGCCCGCAGCTTGGCATGAATGTTCGCTGAATTCCCCAGGGAGACCGTATAGCCGCTCCGGGTCAGGAGGAGCAGGGAATCGGGGTTGCTCAGGTCCGCCTCCTGAATAACGGCAGTGCAGCCCAGCACCTTCATTTCCAGGAAGAGTTCGCTGTAAATCGACTCCTGCAGACGGGCCGTCAGCACCATGGTCTGGCCCACACGGCAGCCGGAACGGATATTGAGACCCTTGACCTCCACCAGCTCCGCCGGACGCTCGTTCAGATCCTCGGTTTCATACATGACCATCCGGTCCTTGTCCATGCAGTAAAGGATGCCGCTGTAGGTCAGCCAGCAGCACATTTCCCGCTCCCGGACGCTGAGCACCACCGTGCTGGGGAAATTCTTCTCCAGATAGCGGAAGCGCAGGTTGTAGTTCTCCTCCAGCCGCCGCTGGACATCCTCCTCCTTCAGGGAGAGCATGCTGTCCCCTAATTTGATACCGCTCTGACGGATCACCTCGGCGGCGGAAAACGCGCTGTTTCCCACAATCCGGATCTCCCGGACCGTGAACACCGCGAAACGCAGCACCAGAAAACCCGCCAGGAGGACCAGCAGAAAGACGCCCACCAGCTTCATTACGGCGGAAAAGCTGATTTCCTTCCGGGGTTTCCTGGTTTTCGCGAACGCTTTTCCCGCCGGCGTGCCGGGGGAAACAGGCTGGGCACCGGTGTACTGGTAGCCGGTGTTTTCCCGGTTCCAGAACTCGCCCATATGCTGATTCACGTTCTCGGAGCGGCTGTCCCGCAGCTCCGGGGCGTCCTCCGGCTCGTCAAAGGGGTTGATGTCCGAAGGAACCGGGCCGTACCAGGTATTCCTCTGCCAGTCCCGGACGGTACCGCCTTCCGGCGTCTGCATGCCGCTGCCGGAGCCGGCGGTGCGCCGGGTTGTATTCTGATTCGGATACGTGTTCTGATTCGGATACGAAGAAGAGGGGCGGCTCCGCGGATCCTGGTCCATGGATGGCGACCCCCTCTCTGTGCTCACGTTTCTGATCAGAATTATACTGCATAACGAATCCGGTTTCAAATTCTATTTTCATCAGGATGGGATCATAGGGACCTGACTGATTTGCCTGCGTCAGATCAATGTGATCACGAGCATGGTTGACAATTTATACCATTTCAGAAAATTTAATATACTTGATTATCTTATTTTATTCTGTTTTATACTTTGAAAAGCACCTGAAAAGACTACGGTTTGCTTATCCCAGACTGTTGACAATCTGTTTAAAAACCCGACCGCGTTCTTCGTAATCACTGAACATATCAAAGCTGGCGCAGGCCGGGGAAAGAAGCACGTTCCATCCCCTCTCCGCCTTGCTCCGGCAGATCTCCACGGCTTCGCCCAGGCTGCCTGCCCGGGTGACGGCACGGAATCCCGCCCGTTCGAGGCTGTCCCGGATCTGGGGAGCGGTTTCACCGATCAGGACGGCTTCCTGAATCATCCCTGAGGCTACGATCTCCCGGGACAGGGGATCGAAAGAGGTGTGCTTGTCATAACCGCCGAGGATAATGGCTGTGGGCCGGTTCATGGTCTGGACGGCCTTGATCGTGGAATCCACGTTCGTCCCCTTGCTGTCGTTGATATATTCCACGTCATCCAGCACCCGGACACTCTCGATCCGGTGCTCCACGCCCTTGAATGTCTTAAGGCTGTGGCGGATCACCGGGATCGGCACATCCATGGCCGCGGCGGCGCAGACGGCGCCCAGGGCGTTTTCCAGATTGTGGGGGCCCGGAATCCGGACCTCGTCCGTCCGGCAGACCCGGCGTTCAGTACCGTTCAGGGAGAGAATGATCTCTCCGTTCCGGACGAAGGCGCCTTCCTTCACTTCTTTCTTCCGGCTGAACTTCAGCACCCGGCTCTTTACCTGGCGGCACAGGCCGTGGAGGCCCGGGTCGTCAGCATTGAACACCGCGTAATCCTCGGCGGTCTGGTTCCGGAACATCCGCATTTTGAGGGCGGTGTAAATTTCCATGGTTCCGTGCCGGTTCAGATGGTCCTCCGTGATGTTGGTCAGCAGCGCCACATGGGGATGAAAGGTGTCCGCGGTTTCCATCTGGAAAGAGGAAACCTCGCAGACGATTACGTCCTCCCGCCGGCTGACGAGGGCCGCCAGGGAATAAGGATAGCCAATGTTCCCCACCACGTGGGTCACCTGGCCGCTGTTGCGGAAGATCTCTCCCAGGAGGGAGACCGTGGTGGTCTTGCCGTTGGTGCCGCTGACGGCGATCAGGGAACCCTGGGAAAGCTGGAAGGCCAGCTCCAGCTCCCCGGTCACATACAGGCCCATTTCTTTGGCCTTCACCACAAAAGGAGCCGAATCCGGGATGCCGGGGGAAATCACCAGGCAGTCGTGCCCTTCCAGCAGTCCGTCCGCAGGACAGCCGAAGCGCCGCTCCAGCACCAGGCCCTCCAGCGGCGCCAGCTGGTCGCCCAGCTGATCCTCGGTCTTGCTGTCGTTCACGGTGACCACCGCTCCGCTGGCCCGCAGGAGCTGAGCCGCGGCCACACCGCTGCGGGCCATACCCACCACCAGCACCTTTTTGTTTTCCCAGTTCATAGTCCTTGCCTTTCTGAAATAAATTACCGGATCATGCAGACCCCGAGCGCCGCGAAGAGGCTCAGGATCAGGGTAATGCTCATATACATGCTGACGATCTGGGTTTCCGAGTAACCCTTCTTCTCAAAGTGATGATGAATGGGGCTCATGAGGAAAATCCGCTTCCCATGGGTCAGCTTGAAATAGTACCGCTGCAGGATCACGCTGACGCTGCTCATGACCGGGGTGAAGAAGGTGAAGAACAGGAGCAGCGGAAGGCGCGTCACCATGGCCATGGCCAGGGTCGCTCCGCCCAGCAGCATGCTGCCGGTGTCGCCCATGAAGATCTTCGCGGGATAGCGGTTGAACCGCAGGAAGCCCACACAGGCGCCTACGAGGCTGGCGGCGAAAACGCCGGTCACCGCGTAGGTATCCGGCTGAACGCCTCCCGGCAGGGAGGGCAGCAGGGAGAGAATCACGCAGATCATAAGCCAGCCGCCGGAACTGACGGCGGTCACCGTTCCCAGGAGGCCGTCCAGGCCGTCCTGCAGGTTGCTGGAGTTGACGATGAAGATGGACAGCAGGGTCATGACCGGGATATAGAAGATTCCCAGGTCCCACTCGGTACCCACGAAGGGAATCAGGATACTGCTGCCGATCATCGGGGAGAAATAGCAGTAGACGGAAAAGCCCAGGGCCATCACGACCTGGCCCATAATCTTCTGCCAGGGACTCAGCCCGTCGTGGCGCTTTTTGATGGCCTTGATATAATCGTCCGCAAAGCCCACCGCCATACTCAGAAAGGAGACCGCCAGCAGGGGGATCACCGTATCCCAGGCGCCGTCCCATTTCTCCGGGTGCAGCGCCAGGCTGCAGATCAGGATGCCCGCGGCCATCATCAGGCCGCCCATGACCGGCGTTCCCTGCTTCTGCTGATGGGCGGGGCCCAGTTCATAGATGGTCTGGCCGAAATGAAGCTGCCGCAGCTTCCGGATCAGCCAGGGCCCGGTCGCCAAGGCGATGCCGAGGGAAATCAGCATCGCCGCCATCATTCTGTACATCGCTTTACTCCTTCTGTCCGTCCTGCCCCTGCTGCTTCATTTCCAGAAGCAGCTCGCTGACGATGACCTTTTCGTCGAAGGGGCGCTTGACGCCCATGATTTCCTGGTAGGTCTCGTGGCCCTTGCCGGCCAGCACGATCACGTCCCCGTCCTCCGCCATGGTCAGCGCCCGGCGGATGGCTTCCCGCCGGTTTTCGATCACCTCATAGGATTTCCCGGTGGGTTTGATGCCCTTCTCGATAGCAGCCAGGATTACCATGGGATTCTCGGTGCGGGGATTGTCCGAGGTCAGGATACAGTGGTCCGCCAGGCGGCCGCCGATCTCGCCCATCATGGGGCGCTTGCCCTTGTCCCGGTCTCCGCCGCAGCCGAAGAGGGCGATCACCCGGCCCCGGGTGAACTGGCGTACGGTCTTCAGGATGTTTTCCAGCGCGTCCGGGGAATGGCTGTAGTCCAGAATCACCTTGTAGGGCGTGCTGGTCTGCAGCACCTCGATGCGGCCGGGCACCCGGGTCACGCTCTCCAGGCCTTCCTTGATCTTTGCGGGCTCGATACCCAGAATCATGGCGCAGCTGGCGGCGGCCAGGGCGTTGTATACGTTGAACATGCCGGTCATGCGCATGTTGATCCGCACGTCGTCGGTATCGTGCAGCTGCACGGTGAAGTGTGCGCCTTCCTCCGTGATCTCGATATCCCTTGCAAAGACGTCCGCGTCCACGCAGATGCCGTAGGTAATGAAGGGGCACGCGATGTCCTGCTCGATTTTCTTCGAGGTCTCCTCGTCCGCGTTCAGCGCGGCGTTGCGCACCATGCCGCTTGTGAAGAAGCGTTTCTTGGTTTCGAAGTACCGGTCCATGGTGTAGAAGTAATCCAGGTGATCCTGGCTCAGGTTGGTGTAGCAGCCCACCTCGTAGGTCATGCCGTCCAGCCGATCCATATCAATGGCGTGGGCGCTGACCTCCATGCACACCGCCTGTACGCCTTCGTCCAGCATCATCCGGAGGGTTTTCTGCAGATCGATGGGATCCGGGGTCGTCAGCTTGCTGTCCAGGTGGCAGCCGCCCAGCACCGTTCCCGTGGAGCCGATGATGCCGCACTTGAGGCCGGCCTTTTCACAGATGCTCTTGAGCAGGTAGGTGGTGGTGGTTTTTCCCTTGGTGCCCGTGATGCCGATCATCTGCATATGGCGGGAGGGGAACCCGTAGAACGCTTCCGCGATACGGGCCATGGCAGCCCGCCCGTCGGTCACCCGCACCTGCGGCACGGGCAGCTCGACAAAATGCTCCACCACCAGGGCGGCGCAGCCGTTTTCCACCGCCTCCCAGGCGTAGTCGTGGGCGTCGAACCGGGCGCCGACGATGCAGAAAAAGAGGCCGCCCTCCGTCCGGTCCTTGCTGGAGGAAGTAACCTCCCGGATTTCCGTGTCCAGATCTCCCCGGGTTTCCGCCACATAGGGCACATCTGTCAGCAATTCACGCAGCTTCATCGGTATCATTCCTTTCAGGAGCATGCTGGGTTTTAAGACGCGAAGCAGGAGACCAACACACCGTCAGTCTCCCTGGGCCGCGTCAGGGGAGGAGGCGGCCGCCTGGCGCATCCCACCCGATAAAGTCATATTGGCGTTGGTCGGAGCCGTCAGACCGATGGTCCTCGCGCCGCCGGAGGCGATCAGGTTCAGCTTGACCGCTTCGGTACACACGGTGACGTCTCCGGTTCTGGAAAGGAGCCGGGTTTCCAGTTCCTCATTCTTCTGATTTGCCTGATTCACTTTCTCATCCAGCCGCGTGATGTTCCGGCTGCTTAGGCCGATCCCCGCCAGATCCGCGAGGAGGACGGCCGTGAAGAGAACCACCAGGGCGACGATCACGGCGACGGCCGCGTCCCACCGGACCGTATCCCGGGTAAACAGGGGTTGTTTCTGTTCCCTCTCCTCCACCACCTGAAAACGGCCGCTGGGGCTCATTTCCATGGTGCGGGTCCAGTCCTGGGCCTGGGGGAAGGAACGGAGAGTGTCGGAGCAGGTCATCCGCTGCCGGCGGATATCCGCGTGCTGCTGGCGCCGGTCCATGCGATCCTGTTTCTCCTGCCAGGCGACCGAGAAATCCTGCAGGCGTTTACCCACCCGCACGGGCAGTTCCATCATCGCAGCACGCTCCTTTCTTTTCTTATTACCGCGTAACGAATCCGGTTTCCGGATCTATCAAAGGGATCTGGTTTACCTGCTGCAAATCAGCGAGGTTCTGAGTATACGGTTCAGCTTTCCGTTCTCTCCAGGGAGGCGATCAGATCCAGCAGATTCGGCAGGTCGCCGTTGAAGTTGTCCCAGTCGTCTCTGCCGACGGTGGCGGACGCCACGCGGATGTGATCGTTGGCGCCGGTAATCTCCACATCCCGCTCTTCCCCAAGGATCTTCTGGCGGATATTGGAGGGGAGCAGCACCCGGCCCTGGTTATCGCAGGACTGTTCGTCATAGCTCAGGGCGTAGAACTGTTCCAGATACTTCTCGACCCTGCTGTTCAGGCGGCCGAGCTTTTCATACGCCTCGTTCCGCCTTTCCCACATCTCGGTGGGATAAATCGCGATGGAACGGAAGTCCGAGGAGGGGGCCAGGCAGAATTCCTCGCCCAGCTTATCCCGGAAATTCTGGGGAATCACCAGCCGGCCCTTGCTGTCCAGGCTGTGGAGGTAGGATCCGATAAACCGGACGGGGCGGCTGCCGGAGGCGCCATTTGGGCGATCCATCTCACAGCTTCCCCCTTTCCTCCCACTTTTTACCCATTTTTGGGATACTTTCCCCTTTTTCCCCACAAAAATAGCACACATTCATCGCTTGCGCAAGAGCAAAAAAACATATTTTTGAAGTTTTCACCGTTCATTCGTTGCTCTAATTTTAACTTTTTTGTAATAGTTTTGTAATGAATGGAATCGCTCTTGTGGTTGGCCCGATTCCCGGTTTCTATATTTTGTGTATAACAAAAAAAGCAGCCCCCGCTTCGGGGGGCTGCCGCTTTCTGTTCTCCGGAAAAAGTTAACAAAAAATTTATAAAATGGAATGAATTCCGGAGGAATCCTATCCCTCGCCGACCATCGCCATCGCGATGGCGATACTGTTTCCGCCCGTGTGGCAGGCAATGGAGCAGGACAGCGGATAGTACTGCACGTCCTCCACCTTGAAAGCCTTGCGCACCCGCTGGGTCCACTCCTCCGCGTCCTCCTGCTTCAGGAAGGTGCCGGCGGTATACAGCCGCATCTCGCTGCGGGGTATATAGCGGAAGCGTTTCTCCAGATCCTCCTCCATCAGCTTGATCAGGGTTTTCTGGGTGTGCTTGTCTCCCCGCACCACGCACTGGGCGTCCAGCTTTCCGCCCCGGATATTCAGGACGGGGTGCAGGTTCATGGCCGTAGCCAGGGAAGCGCCGGCGGAGGTGATCCGGCTGGAGCGCTTCAGATATTTCAGCGTTTCCACGCACAGATAGATACTGGCGTCAAAAGCGTTCTTCTCCAGCTGCTGGCGGATTTCCGCGGCGCTCTTGCCCCGGCGGGACAGGTACAGCGCGTCCATCACGCTGGAACGCTGGGTCACGGAAATCCGGTGATTGTCCGCCACCTCCACCTTCCCCTCATACTCCGCGGCCAGCATCTGCGCCGTTTCGCAGGAGGCGGAAAGCTTGGATGACATGGGAATGTATACCACCTGATCCGATCCGTCCGCCAGGGCCTGATCCCAGACAGCCTTTACCGCCGCCGGCGCGGGCTGGGAGGTCATGGCCGCCTTTCCGGCCTCCATGGCGGCGTACAGCTCCGCTCCGGTAATATCCACTCCCTCGGTATATTCCTTTCCGTCCACGATCACGGGCATCGGCACCACATAAATTCCCAGGGCCTTCCCCTCCTCGACGGAAATGCCGCTGTTGGTGTCCGTGGCAATTGCGGTCTGGATCATCTTCGGTTCACTCCTTTCCCGATTCCGGCGCGGGCAGCGCAATCTCCAGGGGGCTGAAGTTCAGGCTGTCGCAGGAAACCAGTTCATAGCGCACGCCCCTGTGCTCCCCGGTGAAGCCCTGGGCGATGCCGGCGCCGTGCAGGTGCCCGTACACCGCCGTCATGACGCCGTAGGCCTCCAGCAGTTCCGTAAATCCGGAGTCCTTTTCCGCCGCCGTCAGCGGCGGATAGTGAAGCATGGCGACGACCGGACGGCCGTCCGCCAGGCGCCGGGCGCTGTCCAGCGCCATTTCCAGCCGGGTCAGCTCCCGCCGGTAAATCTTCAGATCCTCCGGCGGCAGAGGCATCCCCGCCGTGGGGATCATCCATCCCCGGGTACCGCACACCACGCAGGGGCCCAGATCCGCCGCGTCGTGCTGCAGCGCGGTCATCCCCGACGGCAGCACAGCCCGCACCCGCATCAGGGAGTTCCACCAGTAGTCGTGGTTCCCCTTGCAGAGCACCTTGCGGCCCGGCAGCTCCCCGATCGCCCGCAGATCCGGCTCCGCGTCCTTCAGCTGCATCGCCCAGCTGATGTCTCCGGGAATCAGAACAGCGTCCTCCTCCCGGACCGCGGCGCGCCAGTTTTCCGCGATATGAAAAAAATGCCTGTCCCACTGCGAACCGAACACGTCCATAGGCTTATCCCCGCCTCCGGACAAATGCAGATCCCCAATGGCAAACAGGCGCATAGTTACCCTTCCCGAGCGGAACGCCGGTCAGATGTCTTCCTCGTCCTCATCCTCCATGGCTTCCCGTTCCTCGTCTTCCCGGACATCCTCCAGGCTCAGCTCGCTCTCAATCTCGCCGAACTCCTGGCTGGGAATATCCGTATCATCCATCCCGTCCGGAATGATCTCGTCCATCCCGCTGACGGAATCCATATCTCCGATATTGGCCGTATCCACGTTCTCCTGGCCGTCCAGCTCATCCGGCTCCGGCGTGCTGTTGCTCTTGTTCATTTCCTTCAGGCAGAACAGGCACACGTCCTTCCCGGGCAGCGCCGGCTCCTCGTTGCAGATACTGCACAGCTCGATCTCGTCATCCCGGCTGTCGCCCTTCAGTTCCCGCTGGCAAACCTTGCAGTACTTCTCCCCGTCCAGGATATAGTTCAGATCGCACCGGGGGCATTTTACCAGATTCATCCACACATTCCTCCCTGTTTCCACCTTTATGGAAGTGCTCACCACACAGGTGCCCTTCAGCCCCGCCGGAGTCCCAACGGGCAACCACCGAACAGACGGACGTTCCCACTTCTCGGAAAACGTTCGCCACAGTGTCCCTTGTTGGCTCTGTCGGTTCCTACGGTGTGAGATTATACTCCGTATAACCCTCCTATGCAATAGGGAAGATGTCAGAAATTGCGCAAATTTGTATTTTTTTTTGTTTCCTTCTCCGCCGCCCCTTCAGGGGTCCGCTTCTCCGGAAGGCTCCTCCTTCAGCACCGCTTCGATGCGGGCCAGCAGCTCCGGCCGGCCGGTGCCGTCCTCGCCGCTGAAGCAGAGAATTTCCCAGGGCTGTACGGACAGGGCCCGGCAGATCGGCGCCAGGTATTTCATCCGCGCGCCCCGGCTGATCTTGTCCGCCTTGGTGGCCACCACCGTAAAGGGGATTCCCGTTTCCCGGAGGAAGCGGTTCATGGTCCGGTCGTCCTCCGTGGGCTCGTGGCGGATATCCACGAGGCAGAGCACGTGGCGAAGCTCCTCCGCCTCCTCAAAATACCGCTGCATCATTCCCGCCCAGCGCAGCTTTTCCTTTTTGTCCACCTTCGCGAAGCCGTATCCCGGCAGATCTACCAGGTGAAAGGCGCCGTTCAGCAGAAAGACGTTGATCAGGCGTGTTTTGCCGGGCGTGGCGCTGGTTTTGGCCAACTTGTTCCGGCGGCAGAGGGTGTTGATCAGGGTGCTTTTGCCCACGTTGCTCTTGCCGGCCACGGCGATCTGGGGCAGTCCCTTTCCCGGAAAAGGGCCGTACTCAGCCAGGGAGGTTACAAACTCCGCCGTCTTCAGTTCCATGCCCTTCCTCCTTCCGCGCCAGCGCGGTGTCCAGCACTTCCCGCACGTCCCGCGCGAAGACGACCGTAAAGCGGTCCAGCACGTCCGCGGGGATTTTCTCCAGGTCCTTCCTGTTCTCCTCCGGGATCACCAGGGTGGTAATGCCCGCCCGGAAAGCGGCCAGGGTTTTTTCCTTCAGCCCGCCGATGGGCAGCACCCGGCCCCGCAGGGTCACTTCGCCGGTCATGGCCACATCCTGGCGCACAGGCGTTCCTGTCAGGGCGCTGACCAGCGCCGTGGTCATGGTGACGCCGGCGGAAGGCCCGTCCTTGGGTACCGCGCCTTCCGGCACGTGAATGTGGATGTCGGTTTTCTGGTAGAATTCGGGATCCACACCCAGCTCCTGGCTGTGAGCCCGTACCCAGCTGAAGGCCGTCTCCGCGGATTCCTTCATCACGCCGCCCAGCTGGCCCGTCATTTTCAGGCCGCCCTTGCCGGGCATCAAAGCACATTCCACTTCCAGCATTTCGCCGCCCACGCTGGTCCAGGCCAGGCCGTTCACCACGCCCACCCGGGGTTCCTTCTCCAGATCCTCCCTCAGGTAGCGCGGCGCGCCCAGCAGCTCCCGCAGCACCTCCGGCGTTACGGCCAGGCTGGTTTCCTTCCGGTCCAGCATACGTACGGCGGCCTTGCGGCACACCCTGGCCGCCACCCGTTCCAGGGTGCGGACGCCGGCTTCCCGGGTATAGCCCTCGATCATGGAACGCAGCACCCCGTCCTCCATGGTCAGGGCGTCAGGCTGCATGCCGTGCTCCCGGATCTGCTTCGGCATCAGGTGTAGCTTGAGGATCTGCAGCTTTTCCTCCTCGGTGTAGCTGGCTACCTCAATCAGCTCCATGCGGTCCAGCAGCGGTGCCGGGATGCCTTCCATGTTGTTGGCGGTGGTGATGAACATCACCTTGCTCAGGTCGAAGGGCAGCTCCATGT
>CAMKJS010000083.1 GCA_946413245.1 uncultured Clostridia bacterium | reverse complement strand
TAAAGACAGCGGTCTTCTTCTTGCTGTTCAGGGAATACTTAAGTCCCTTCACCGTGGCGGTCGTGGGATCCTCCGGTTCCGGTGTCGCCGTCGGTTCCGGTGTTGGGGTGGGTTCCTCCGTCGGTTCGGGAGTCGGTTCTTCCGTGGGTTCCGGCGTGGGTTCCTCCGTCGGTTCCGGCGTAGGTTCCTCTGTCGGCTCCGGAGTCGGCTCTTCCGTCGGTTCCGGGGTCGGCGGCGCGTTGACGGTGAAGGTAACCGTGGACGACCGGCTGATCAGGGGAATCAGGCTGTGCCCGGGAACGGTTGCCGTAATGGTATAGGAGCCGGGTTTTGTCAGATCCAGATCCGCCACATGCGTCTGGGTGGTCATCGTAAAGGCGGTCAGTCCCTCCGGATAAATCGTCTCGGATGCGATCAGCTCATCCTCGTCGTTATACCAGACACTCAGCGTTGTCGGCGTGCAGTAAGAGAGAAATTTGGCTGTTTCGGACACGCCTCCTACGGGCCAGAAAACACAATTCGTCACATGATAGTCGATCACGACTTCAACCGTGCCGGCCTCCTGCTCAGAGCCGGGAGCGGGACTCAGAATGTCGAGCAGCGCAGACCTGCGTTCCTCCGGCTTTTCCTCTCCTTCTTCAATTTCTATCCGCACATCCTTGTCCGCCAGAATCCGGCAGCCGGTAGCCGGGTCTTTCCAGAGATTCGAGCCGTCGTAGTCCTGCGGTTCCGCCGCTGCGGCGCCGGCCAGTCTGGATTGATCGGATATCGTCAGCACGGTAAGATCCGTATTCCGGATATCCAGCGTTAACAGCGTCAGGCAGTTCTTCACATTCAGATTCGTGAGGGGATTCCCGGAACAGTTCAGCCTCTCCAGCCTGACAAATTCCTGCAGATCCAGTTCCCGGATCTGGTTGTTGCTGCAGTCCAGCTTGACGATGTCAGAGAAGATATCGATTCCCGTGACGTCCGCCACATCCCATCCCGGAAAAACAAGCTCGGAAACATCTGTCGGAAAAACCCATCCGTCCCCGTCCTCATCCAGGGTCTGCAGATAGGCCCGGAAATTGTCGTCCGGGAAATCAGCCGGCTCCGACACATGAGCCCCGGCCTGTGCGGAAACCGCAAAGCAGCATGCCAGCAAAACCGCCAGCAGTAATGGAATCATCCGATTTTTCATGTACTTTCCCCTCCTGATCAGCGCTCCGTAGTGCCGGAAATGTCATCCGATTTCATATGTCAGCCTTTACAATTTCAGGAGAATTGTATCATAACACGCCGGATCGTTCAACAGGGAAACACCGGCCTTTTCCATCTTTCCGGTCCGGACAGTTCTCCGCCGCTTTCTCAGGTCAGCGCGTCGTCAAGCGCCTCCTCCAGCATATCCGCGTAAGCGTCCTTCACATGCCCGGGGGAGATAACGACCATCTCTCCCGTAAACTGGAAAAGCCAGGAATAAAACGTTGCGGATACGGCGACGGTAACGACGATCTCGAAGTATTCCCGCCCCGATTTCCGGATTGTCACATCCGGGCCGAACCGGTCGATCACCTGATCCATCAGGTGATTCCTGCAGCGGAGGACGACTTCCTGGATTTTTCCGTCATACATCCGGAAGATCTTATCCGCGTAATCCTGCACGCTGAAATCCTTCGGCTCGGCTGCGCGCCGCTGCCGCACCTGCCTCACCCTGTCCATCCGGTCAATCCGGAAGGTGATCACTTTGTTCCGCTTCTCCGAATAGCCGGCCAGGTAATACCAGTCGCTGTTCCAGACCATTGCGTAGGGTGAAATGAGGTATCTTTCTTCCGGTGTGCCCTCGTGACGGGGCACCGGACATTTGTTCGCGTCGTACTGCATGTACCGGAAGGTGATTTTCCGGTCGCTCCGGATGGCGTCATCGATGATCTGTACGTTCGCCAGAATATGGCTGTTCGGCGCTTTCACATGCTCGGACACCAGAATTCTGGGCTCCAGCTTTTCCCGGACGGCGGGCCCCGCCATGCAGGCCAGCCTATCCATCAGCTCCCTGCTTTTCTTCACGGTCAGAAACCGGGCGGAGGAAACCGCGTCCGTCAGAATCTGCAGTTCCGGGAACGTCCATTCCCGGCTCAGCCAGCTGTAGGTCGTCGGCATCCCGCTTTGCTCGTTGATCCGGATCCTGTATCCCGAAGCCCGAAGGGATTCTATATCGCTCCGCAGCGTGGAAGTCGTGACCGGGCATCCTGCCCGATCCATTGCTTCCCGGATTTCCGCGGTGCTCACCGGATGGCTTTCGTCCGAATGCTCCCGCAGATAGTTCATCAGCGTCACGATCCGGTTCTTGGTCGCCATGTTCTTCGCTCCCGTTTTATTCTTCGTCCTCCAGCTGCCGGATACCCGCCACCTGCGAAATCGGCAGGGAGAAACAGATCGCGCCGGCGCTGGTCTCCACCCCGGCCTTCTCGATAATCACGCGCATAATATCCGCCTTCGCGGAGGACTTAGCCACAATCAGAACCAGTTCCTTCTCGCTGGCTATGCTGAGGCCGCTGAATTTCTCCGTGCGCATGATGCCGGTGCCCTTCGCGCCGATCACGGTGCCGCCGGTGGCTCCGGCCGGCCGTGCCGCGTCCATCACCTCGTCCGAGTGTCCCTCGTTGAGGATCACACAGACCAGTTCGTAATCGAATTTCATTTCCGGTTTCTCCGGAGTCACTTCACTGTTTCCTGCCAGATACGACAATGTCTGAGCACCTCCTACGCTTTTCACGGGAACGGTTATCATCACACCGTTTCCGGGGATATCGATATACAGCTTGACTTTCGTCTGATGGATCAGCTTTTTGGCCGTTTCCCGGTCCGCAACCGTGGACATGACCACCTTCGGCGTGGGGCTGAGCCCGCGTATGGACAGAAGTTCCATGGGGGCGGTGCCCCGCCCCAGCATGCTCAGGGACATTTTCAGCCCCAGGGATTTATAGATTTTTTCCTGGGCTTCCCGCCGGTTGCGGTCCAGAATCGTAATCACATAATACAGTTCCATTTCGCGTCACACCTCCCACAGCTCGATGATGTCGGTGTCGGCATAGGCCGGTGCTGTCTGCACCACTGCTTTCCGCCGGGAGGATATGACATAAATAACGCCCATGATCTGCACGGTAATCAGCGGCATCATGGCCACCAGCGCCACCAGGCCGAAGGCGTCGGTCATGATGTTCCCGCCCATGGCGGAAACGGCGCCCGTCGCAAAGGGCAGGACGAAGGCCGCCGTCAGCGGGCCGCTGGCCACGCCGCCCGAGTCAAAGGCGATAGCGGTGAAGGTGCTCGGCACGCAGAACGTCAGCGCCATCGCCACCAGGTAGCCGGGAATCACGATCCAGAAGATGGACAGTCCCGTCAGCACCCGCAGCATGCTCAGCCCCATAGCCGCGGACACGGCGATGGACAGGCTGATCCCCATGGCCCGGGCGGAAACCACGCCGGCGCTCAGTTGCTCCACCTGCTTGTTCAGCACATGCACCGCCGGCTCCGCGTTGATGATGAACCAGCCCATCACCATGCTCAGGGGAATCAGCAGAAAGCGCCACTGCGGCTCTGCCAGGCGCGTGCCGAGCATATAGCCCAGGGAGGAAAAGCCCACGTTCACACCGGTCAGGAAAAGCATCAGCCCTGCCACGGTCATCACCAGACCGATCACGATCCGCGTAAAGGGCGCCCGCTTCAGGCGCAGCGCCGCCACCTGGAAGATCAGGAAGAACACGACGATGGGCAGCATCGCGACGCCAACCTCCTTCAGGCTTTCCGGAATCGCGTTCAGGTATCCGCGGCCCAGCGTCACCGTGTCCGCGTAGGAAGCCACCGTGCTCTCCGTACTGCCGTCCGGCGCGGAGCGATAGATAAATCCAAGGATCAGCACCGCCAGAATCGGGCCGATGGAGCAGAGGCCCACCAGGCCGAAGCTGTCCTCCTGCGCCCGCGCGTCGCTGCGGATGGAAGCAACGCCCATGCCCAGCGCCATGATGAAGGGCACCGTCATCGGTCCGGTAGTCACGCCGCCGGAGTCAAAGGCCACCGCCAGAAATTCCCTGTCCGCCAGCAGCGCCAGGGCGAGCACCACCAGGTAACAGGCAGCCAGCATTACGCGCAGCGGTATCGCCTTCAGAATGCGCAGCAGGCTCAGCATCAGAAACAGCCCCACGCCCACCGATACCACGATGATCAGCACCGTGGTATCGATCGCCGGCACGTTCGCGGCCAGCACCTGCAGATCCGGCTCGGACACGGTCACAGCTACCCCCAGCAGGAAGCCGCCCGTCAGAATCAGCCAGGTTTTCCGGGATTTCGTCAGCTGGGCGCCGATATGTGAGCCGATCTGCGTCATGGAAAGCTCGGAGCCCATGGTGAACAAACCCATTCCGGCCACCAGGAACACCGCGCCGATCAGGAACGCCAGCATCAGATCGTTCTGCACCGGCACCCAGATCAGGCACAGCACTGCCACGATCACCACAACCGGCAGCACCGAGTCCATCGATTCCCGGATCTTTTCCAGAAGCAAGTCCCTGTTGTTCAATTGCTTTTCCTCCCACGGACATCTTACGCCGCATCGCCCGCGGCATATTCCGTCTCCGGTTCTCCTCCTCTGAGAATATCACAGAACCGCTTCATTATCAATCCGGACGAATCGCTTTTTCCGTTCATTATCCGGAAACAAAAAAGCAGGAGGCGTTTCCGTCTCCTGTCTCCCGGTTCCCGTTCCGTTATTCCGCTTCCAGAATCGTCACGTCCCCGGAGGTGGTATGAATTTCCAGCTTTCCGCTGCCGTCGCCGCAGGTATACCGTTCTCCGTCCTTCATCAGAGGCATCCGGCAGGTCACGTCTCCGCTGCTTGTGCTGACGGTGCCGCTGAAGCCGGGCGCCGCGGGCAGTGCCGCTTCCACGCTGCCGGAGGTGGCTTCGATCTTCAGCTGCTCAAATCCGCCCGCCTTCACGTGAATGCTGCCGCTGGTGGAGCCGAGTCCGGCCTTTCCGATCTGTTTCATGTCCGTGTAAATATTCCCGGAGGTCGAGCCGATTTCGAGGCTGTCCGCGTGTCCGAGATTGACCTGTACGCTGCCGGAGGTGGTGCCGATCTTCATCGTTCCGGCTTCCTCCGCCTCCGCCAGGATTCCCCCGGAAGTCGCCCCCAGGGTCACGCTGTCCGGGCGGCCGTTCAGGGTCAGCCGCATATCTCCGGAGGTGGAGGAGCCCTTCACCTTCTTCGCGGTGACGCCAGCATGAATATCGCCGCTGGTGGTTTCCAGGGTGATCTCTTCCCCTTCCAGAGCCGGGATCTCCAGGTCGGCGCTGGTGGCTTTGATCGCCGCCGTCTTCAGCCGCGTTCCCTCCGGCAGCGTCACCGTCAGGGTTTTCTCCTGGCTGGTGAAAGAAAACCTGCCGGGTTTCTCGAAGATGATCCGCAGGGTCGTTCCGTCGACCTGCCAGCGCATTTCCTCGTCCTCCGCGATTGCTCTCTTCGCGGTCTCTTCCAGGGTTATGGTGTTGTCCGCGTGGTACGCGATCTCCACTTTTCCGGCCGTCCAGTCGATATCCAGGTTTTCGATGGAATCGTTCAGGGTCGCCGCTCCGCGGCTGTACTTCGCGTCACTTCCGAAAGCCGCGGTGCAGCCGCACAGCAGCGCCGCGCACAGAATCAGAGCCAAAGCCAATCCGATCATCTTTTTCATTTCCTTTTCCCTCTTTATTCATTATTTTGTCGTGTTTTGTCTTATCGCCGTTGTTTTTGTATGCTCAGCGCTTCTTGCTTACTTGATGATGCCTCTTTTTTTCAGTTCCGGAATCACCACGGAAACCACGACGCCCAGCAGGATACCGACCAGCAGCGCGCCCCGCCAGAAGCCCAGCCCCTGGTTATGGATCTGAATGCATTCCATCATCAGGAAGAACAGGGTAATATCGATGCCGACCACCGTCAGCGCGCGCCGTTCCGGAACGTACTTCCGGATCGGCTTCGCCCGGATCACGAAAGGCAGGAACACCACGGACAGGCCGAACAGCGTCGCGCTGGCCGCCACGAAGAACCAGTTCCCTCCCGTGTACAGGCAGGTGACCGCCAGCAGAATCATCAGCGCCGCGGTGAACGCGCAGAAGGTCCAGAACAGCTTGCTTTCCGGTGCCATGATCGGCACCACGATCAGGGAAGCCGCCACGGACAGGGCGGAAAGCACCAGCAGGAACAGGCCGATTCCGCCGCCTGTCATTCCGTTCAGAAACAGGCAGATCAGCAGGGGAATCATCAGCACCCAGGCTGTCGCGGAGCCCACCGCCGCGGAGCGGCGCCCGAATTTCTTTTTCTGGGTGCGGAGCACGTCTTCTTTCTCCGCCGCCAGATGGCTTTCTATTTCACTTTCCCGGATGCGCGCAAGCTCCTCCGTGCACGCCGGGCATTCCGCCAGGTGCTCGTCCACCAGCTCCCGGCTTTCCCTGCTGCATACGTCGTCCGCGTACAGGGACAGCAGATCGCGGATTACATTGCAATCAATCTTCATGGATCCTCATCCTTTCCTGTAATTTCAGCCGCGCCCGATGATATGTGACCCGGGCCCAGTTTTCCGTCTTTCCGAAGATCGTTCCGATCTCCCGGAAACTCAGCTCCCCGAACACCCGCAGCTCGAACGCCTCCCGGTACGGTTCCTCCAGCGCGTGAAGCGCCAGATGAATCCGGAAGGAGGAATCCTTGTCCGCGGCCATCTGTTCGATGCTTTTCTCCCCGGACTGCAGCTCCTCCGGCAGGGGTTCCGTTTTCTTCTGCCTGCGTTTCTCGTCGTAAAACAGGTTTCTGGCGATCGTACACAGCCAGGTTACCTCGTCCGCTTCTCTCCGGAAAGAAGCGGATTTGGTCATGGCCCGGAAGAAGGTTTCCTGCGTTATTTCCTCCGCCAGCTGTTTGCTGCCGGTCAGCGTGACCGCGTAGGAGTACACGCGCATGTAATAGGCCTCGTACATTTTTTCTCCGGCTTCCGTGTCCACACATCATCACCTCCTTCCCGGTCAGACTCACCAGTTAGACGGACGGCTTCCCGTTTCGTTACAGGAAAAAATCTATTTTTCAGATCATTTTTTGTCGTGTTGCTGCGCGTTTGTTGTTCCGCCGGATTTTTCGGAAGCACAGCAGAACGCCCCCGGTTGTCAGCGAACCGGGGGACGGTATGGGCCCGGGCCTCGTCAGTTGTTCAGAAAATCCAGGACAGGCGCGGGCTCCTCCCGCTCCGGCTGTTCGTCGAAGCGGCGGTTTCCGAAGTAGTATTCGTCGTCCCGCTCGGTGATCTGCCGGTATACGTGGCAGGGGCTCCCAAAGGCCACCACGTTGGCCGGGATGTCCTTCGTCACCACGCTGCCCGCGCCGATCACGGAGTTGTCCCCAATGGTGACGCCGGGCAGAATAATCGTGTTCGCCCCGATCCAGCACATATTCCCGATTTTCACCGGGAAGGAGTACATGCCTTCCATCCGGTGCTTCGGGGACACGGGATGCCCGGTGGTGCAGATCGTTACGTTCGGGCCGAAGAGGCAGTCCCGGCCGATCTCGATTTTCCAGTCGTCGATGAAGGTCGTGCCGGCGTTGAAATAGCAGCCCTCTCCGATGGAGATATATTTGCCCACCGCCAGCTTCATGGGCGGCACGATCCACACGTTCTTTCCGCAGGAGCCGAAGAGGTCCTGATTCAGCGCCATCCGCTCCTCCATGGCCTCCGGCGGCAGCGCGTTGAACTTCTCCACCAGGCCTTTGGCCCGGGCCTGCAGGGCCATGTTTTCCTCGTCATCCAGCCACAGATACCCGGCTTTCATTCTTTCCTGTTCCGTCATGGTATTCTCCCCTTCTCCACTCTGTTCTCAGCTCGGCGTCAGCAGATGCTTGATTTCAAATCCCTTGGCCAGGTTCCCGGTAATCTTCAGGCGGCCCTTCATAAACAGCCGCGGCGCGGTGGTTTCCCCGCGCATCATCCGCATCAGATGGCGGTAGCTGCATTTGATATGGCAGTCCGCGTCGTGGTAGGACCAGGGTTCCACCCGGTATCCGCCGTTTTCGATTGCGATATACAGGATTCCCGCTCCCTCGCCGACGATCTCGATCTCCATGATCCGGCGGAAATCCGGATGGATCTTTTCCGGATGATGCTCCCGGTTCCAGGCGTCCACCCGGGCGTACGCATCCCGGATATTATCGAAGGCCTCCTGGAAGGAGATGCCGGAGGCGTTATGCCCGGCCATGGATGCTTCCTTGTACATCCGCTGATACTGTTCCGCGCTGCGTTCCCAGGAGAAATCCTTGTTCATGCAGCGCAGCACCAGGGTGCGGAAGGTGTCCGGATCGCCCAGATAAACCTTGATGGCCTGCAGCACCGCCAGGTACAGGTCCTTGGCTTCGTACTCGGAGAAGGAGAAGCCTTCACCGATACCGTCAAAGGAACTGTAGGTCCGAACCGAGTCCCGAAGCCCGCCGGTTTCCCGCACGATGGGAACGGTCCCGTAGCGCATGGCCATCATCTGGCTCAGGCCGCAGGGCTCGAAGCGGGAGGGCATCAGATAGAAGTCCGCGCCGGCGAACACCTCCGCCGCCACCTCCTCCGTATAGCGGTCAGAGAAGCCCATCTGTCCCTTCCAGTTTTCCGCTGCCCAGCGGAAATAGTCAACGTATTGGGGATCTCCCTGGCCGAACACCACCAGCTGCACGCCCAGATCCATCAGCCCGGGCAGGGCGTCGCGGATCAGGTCAAAGCCTTTCTGCTCCACCAGGCGGGCCACCACCGCCACCAGCGGCCATTCCGCCTCCGGCGTCAGGCCGAAGCGCGCCTGCACCGCCGCCTTGCACACAGCTTTGCCGCTCAGGTCCTCCGCGCTGAAGGGAGCCGGCAGCCGGCTGTCCGTCATCGGATCATAGGTTGCCGGGTCGATTCCGTTCAGGATGCCGTAGAGTTTGCCGTCCACATAGTCGATCACACCCTGGAGCCCCTCGCCGAACTGAGCATGGTGCAGTTCCCTGGCATAGGTGGGCGAAACCGTTGTCACGGCGTCCGCGGCCATCATGGCGCCTTTCATCAGGTTGATGTCCTCCCGGCCCTCCGCGTTGAACATCAGCACGGGGTTGTACCAGCTGTCGTCCAGGCCGAACACCGAATACATCTTCTCCCGGGCGTACTGCCCCTGATAGGCGATGTTATGGATCGTAAACACGGTCCGGATATCCGAGAAGCGGGCGTCCCGGTGCTGCAGATCCTTCAGGTACAGGACGGCGGCCGCCGTTTCCCAGTCGTTGCAGTGCAGGATATCCGGGCAGGAACTCAACTCTCCCAGCAGGGTGACGATCGCCTTGCTGAAGAAGGCGAAGCGCCACGCGTCGTCGTCATATCCGTACAGGCGGTCCCGCATGTACAGGTCGTCCTGTCCCAGGAACCAGACAATGACGCCGTCCCGTTCGCCTCGGTAAACCTGCACCTCCGTCTGCACGTCCCGCAAGGTTACCGGCCAGGCGCCGACAAATTCCAGCCCGCTGCCGTAACGGTCCCGGACGCACTGATACAGCGGGGTAATAATCTCGACTTCGTCCCCCGCCGCCTGCAGCACGGGAGGCAGGGAATAAGCCACGTCCGCCAGGCCGCCGGATTTGCTGAAGGGAGCGCATTCGCTTGACGCGTACCAGATTTTCATATGAATATCTTCCTTTTCGTCAGTTTGGTTACTCTGCCTTGCTTACGCCGTCGCCGTAGATCGTCGCGAAATCGTCGCGCATGGAAATGACGCCGAGCCCCTGCGCCTGATATTCCGCCGCCTTCTGCGCCGCGGACTCGGCATTGCCGAATTCACGCACCGCGTCGTCCGCCATCACGATATAAGCCGCGCTCCGATACGGGTTCCCGGAAATCGTGTAGAACGCCATGGCCAGATCGCCCGAGGAGTTTCCGAACGCCAGCACAGGCTGCTGGCCGATCTCGCGCACGATGGCGTCCACCTTGCTCGTCTTGGCGTTCTCCCCGTAGTAATTGCCGTCAAACACGATCCGGTCGGAGGGCTTGAAGGTGTAGTCCGCGTCCGCCGCGTCGCCCTGATTGGTCGCGGTGTAGCCGTACTCTGTGCCGATCACATGGGACGGAGGAATATGCAGCGTCCCCGCGATCACTTCCCGCACGATGTTGCGTTCGGTCGCCGTTACGATGTACACCGTAAAATCGTTCGCCTGCAGCTTTTCAAACAGCTCCACCATCGGCTTGTAATAGGCTTCGCCTCTTGTCATACCGGTGAATCCCCAGGCGTCGCTGCTCTTGAATTCGCGCACGACCTGCCTGAGCTCCTCCACGGTCATCCCCTTGTACGCAACCGCGGCAGCCGCGGCCTGCCTTGTGCTCATGTCGGCCGGCTTGGCTCCGCCCGCGGCGTCCGTAATCTCCTGCGCCACCGCGACGATCTCGCCGGGCAGCGTGTCGGCGTTTTTCAGCGCATAGTCCGCGAAAACCATGTACTCGAAGCAGAAGGGATACGTTTCGCACATCAGCGTTCCGTCCAGGTCGAAAACCGCGATACGGTCCTCCACGGGAATATAATCCGTTGACGTCTCGTCGGTTACCGCCCGCAGGTATTCATTGATTTCCGACGCCGCTACCGAGCCCTCTGCCCAGTATTCCGACAGCAGCGCCGGCTCTTTCGCCACAGCCTTGCGTACGCCTTCCGCGTAAACGGTCTCGAATTCATCCCGCATCGACACGGTCTCAAATCCAAGGGCAGCGCATTCGGCAGCGAATTTCGCGGCCTCCTCCGTGTCGCCGTAATCCCGCTCGGTATCGTCGCAAAGCAGCATATACGCTTTTCCGCCGTGCTGCAGCGCGTACTGGCCCATGGCGAAGTCCCCGGCGCTGTTGCCGAACACCAGGATGGGAGCCATGCCGATCTCGTCGACGATGCTGATGACCTTGGCCATCTTCTGGTTCTTGAAAATCATGTTTCCTTCCAGAAGAACCTGATCGTCCGCCGCGTAGGTGTAACTGCGGTCCGCCGTCTCTCCCTGCCCCGTCGCCGTCAGAGAAAACGTGCTGCCGATCACGCGGTAGGGCGGAACCCACTTGCCCAGCGTATCCGCGATCATCTCACGCAGGAAAATGCGCTCCGTGCCGCTGCAGATAAAGACCTGGAAATCATGCTCATCCAGGTATTTCACCAGCTCCGCCATCGGCACGAAAAAGCGTTCTCCATAGGTCATACCAACAAAACCGGGCACAGGCTGCGTGAGGAAGTCCCGCACATATGCCGCATATTCCTCCACGGTATAGCCCGCAAACGACTCAGCAGCCATCTGGGCAGTGGACCGGGGAGAATCCGGCAGCGGCTCATGCTTCAGGTATGCTTCCTCCAGCGCCGCCGCGAAGGCCGCGTCCTCGGCATTGGCCGTTACCGTATCGTCGTGAAGCAGCCTTTGCACCAGCATACATTGATCGGAATAGGTGGGATACCGCTCCCCGATCAGCGTGCCGTCCGAATCAAACAGAACCACACGGGCTTCCGGCGGTACATAGTCCTGCGAAGCCTCGTTTGTGACAGCTTCGACATATGCGATGATGGACGCCAGGGCCGGAGAATCCGCGGCCCAGCCTCCGATGGTCTCCGCCAGCACGGGCGTCGCCAGCACGCATACCGCAATCGTGACAAACAGCAACACAATGGTTTTTCTCTTCATATACAGCACCTTCCTGATCTTATTGGGCTGTTTTGATCATACCAGAAAAAGCCCGCCCTTTCAACCCTCATACGGCTCCCGGACAGGCCAAAGCGGACAGAATCACCGGTCCGGAATCCCGTATTGGTTTTCCGTCTTCAGTTCAGTTCGTCCAGCAGGATATAGTACCGGAGCTTCTCTTCGTCTTTCGGAACCCCGGCAGCCCGGAACAGATCGTCCGGATCGATGTTCGGATAGATTTTCCCGTAGTGCCCGTCACTGTTGTGTTTCAGGCTCCGCCAGCCCAGGGCCAGATCCATCCAGCGGTCCCCGGCCCCGACTCGGCCCACGTCAATAAAGCCTGTAAACCGTTCCCCGTCCGTAAAGAGGTTCGGCAGGCAAAAGTCCCCGTGCGTTACGACGCGGTCCTGCTGCGGCAGATGGCTTTTCAGCCAGTTCACGAGGGCTGCCGGGCTTTCAAACCCACCCGGGCCGAAGGTTTCCGGTTCACAGTCGGAAGTATCGAAACGTCCGGTCCGGATTGCCGCTTCAGCATGGGAAAGGTTGTCCGCCACGGTCCTTTCAAAGGGGCAGTCATCCACGGGAATCGACCACAGCGCATGCAGCGCTTCAGCCATACAGTCCAGCAGCAGCGCGGGTTTGTTCATCACGTCAGGTTTGCACAGTTCCTTTCCCCGAATGCGCGTCATGAGCAGCCAGTCCTGTCCGTTCCACACCTCATGGGCAGCCACCTGCGGAACAGGCGCTTTCCCCGCGAGCCACCGCAGAATCTGCACGTCCGCCGTATCCCAGTCGTCCGCGGGGCGGATTTTCAGCACGTAATCATCAAAAAGCACCACCTGTGCTCCGGATTTCCCGAGGCCGTCCGTTTCCCCGGCCCGACTGCCGAGGACTGCCGCGACCGAAGCCGGTACCTGATTCCTGTTTTCCGGTTTGTCACTGCCCATGGTCTTCATCCTCCCCCGTCAGCCGCACCCGAAGAAACGCCCGGATTCCCGCTTTACCGGCGCCTTGCAAGCAGGGTAAAGGTGGAGCCCCATTCTTTCAGCATCTGTACGTCTGAAAAGCCCGCCTGCCGCAGAACCCGGATTTCATGTTCGACGGTCAGCGGGGTATCATAATGGAAAAAAACGTCGTCGGACAGGCCCTGCTCTTCTTTCAGTTGTTTCAGGTTCTGAAAATATTCTATTTCCAGTTCTTCCGATTCGGCAAAATAATCTGTCAGCACGAAGCAGCCGTCGTCCTTCAGCGCGGCATACAGCTTCCTGTATAACGCTTCTTTCTGCTCCGCCGGAAAATGGTGCAGCGATTCCACGGAAACCGCTGCGTCATATGCTTTCTCTCCGAACGGAACGTCGAAATAGGAGCCCGGGATCAGGCTGATCTTCCGGTTCGGAAGCTTCTCCTTCAACGCTCGCAGCATCGCTTCCGACAGATCGATCCCTGTGACTTCCGCCTCCGGATTAAGCCGGAAGTATTCTTCCAGTTCCAGGCCGGTTCCGCAGCCGAGATCCAGAACCCGTGCTCCGTTTTCCGCCGGCAGAAGGGATGCCGTATATGCATAGAAATCAGACGCGCCTTCGATATTCCTGCGCATATGTTCGTCATAGCCGTCGACCCGTGCGGCAAAGAAATCATCCATCCGCTCCAGTTTCATGCCTGCATTCGTCCCCTTTACGCTCTGTTAAGTCAATTATATTGGATATATCGGTTTTGACAAGTACTTCATCGTCTGGCTTTGTTGCTGGATTTGCTGTATAACAATGAGGCGACCCTATTAGAGCCGCAAAAAAAGTTTTTTCCGGAAATTTAAGTTTTGGGCCTGCCCATCGTCTAAATGATTGAGGAGGTGATCAACGGTGGGAATGATTCAGGCGC
>CAMKJS010000082.1 GCA_946413245.1 uncultured Clostridia bacterium | reverse complement strand
CCATTGCCACACGAAGCTGAACAGGAAGCAGCTGGCGATGGTCGGCAGCGCGTCCGGCAGCATAATCTTGACAAAGGTATGCAGCGTTCCGCAGCCGTCCACATAAGCCGCCTCTTCCAGGCTTTCCGGAATGCCCTTGAAATACTGCCGCATCATGTAAATATACAGACCGTTCTTCAGGCCCATGCAGGTCAGGCCCATCAGCACGTAGGCCGATACATTCGCCCGCAGGTTCAGAGTTTTCCCCGTCAGCAGGGTAATCAGCCCGGTTCCCGTTCCGTCAATCACGCTCATCAGGCGCTGGCCGAAGCTCAGCCCTTCGGCATTCGCCCCGAAGAGCGTAAAGAACCGGAGAACATCAAAATTGGCGAAGTTCATGTAGAGGGCGGACTGAATGGTCTGGGGCGGAATGATGATGACCGCCACCACGCATCCGAACCAGAACTTCTTCCCGGGGAATTCATACCGCGCAAAGCCGTATGCCACCAGGGTAGTGGAGATGATCTGGCACACGGAGATCAGCAGCGATACCCAAAGGGTGTTCAGCATGGAGCGCGGCAGATCGTTCAGGTTCGCCACATGCACGTAGTTCTCCAGCGTCACATGGCGCGGCAGCAGAATCACGGTGGAGTCATACAGATCCCGCTCCTCCATCAGGCTCATGGAAAACCGTGTCAGCAGCGGCTGAATAATCATGAAGCACAGGCCGAAGAGCAGCAGCGCCCGGATCACGGAGATCGCAATCTGCTTTGCACGCTTCTTCAGCAGATATCCTTCGCTTCGGCGGTTCCGGTCCCAGAAATTCTTGTTTGCGCCGATGTATACAGTATTATTCTTACTCATTGCGCTGATTTCACCGCCTTTGTGATGATGAAGGAGCTTACCAGGATGAAGCCAAGCGCGACACCGAAGTAAATCCAGCTCATCGCCGAAGATACGCCGAAGTTGAAGTCGCTGTACATCACCGTGCTGATGCGTTCCATCACTCGGTTGTCGTTCTTCATGAAGAAGTCCACAATGGTGTAAATGCAGTTAACGAGCAACAGGGGGCTGACCATGGGGAAAGTGATTTTCCAGAAGGCTTCCCAGGCGGAGCAGCCTTCCACGTCCGCGGCTTCATACAGCGAAGGCGAAATAGCCTGCAGGCCGGTCAGAAACACGATAATCTGAATTCCGCTGGCCATGACGATGTCGTAGATCGCGTCGATCATCTGGAAAACCACGTCGAATACGCCGCTGCCGACGCCGGAGACCTGGAGCAGGTCCTGCAGCTGCGCGGACAGGTTGATCCCCGCCGCGCCTTCCACGGATTCCGCCACGCCTGCCATCATATTGTAAAACTCATTCTGACTTTCTATGCCGGGAAGGACGCCGGAGGACAGAATCACCGGCAGGAAGAAAATCGCGCGGGCCAGGGTCCTGCCCTTGAATTCCTGGTTCAGAATGACCGCAATCACGAAGCTCAGCACCAGCGTCGCGATCGTGTTGATCGCCATCCGGCTGATCTCATCCACCAGATACTGGTTGAAATAAGGATCGACAGCCAGGGCGTTGTGATAGTTGTCTGTTCCCATCCAGGTCAGTTCAAAGCCCTGCCCCGGAATCAGCTTGACATTGTTGAAGGACATCAGCAGGGACTGGAGCATCGGCTTGATCATGAACAGAATAAAGCCGATGATAAAAGGAAGAATGAAGAGATATCCGGTGCGGGCCCGCCGCTGCTGCATCGTCATCGGTTTCCGGCTGCTCACTGCGCGTCCCCCCTTTCCACCATGTAGTCCAGTGCGGGAATCGAAATCTTTCCTTTGCGGTAAGCGTCCTTTCCGTAATTGACGTATACCCGTGTGCCGTTTTCATACGTCGTCACTGTCACATCGTCCGTCACGCGCTCATGCCCGGTGATCCGGAGGGTGTTCAGCCCCTTCATTTCCTCCTGATACCGCAGGATCATGGGAATCACCTTTTCCTTCCAGTAGGTGTAGCCGGAGGAAGTATAGCAGCTGTAATCGGATTCCTTCAGAATCCGGGTATCGGAAGCCATGAAGGTGAAGTTCAGACCCGCTCCGTATTCGGCGCACTCCAGCAGCATGTTCTGGTAGTCGCCGGACAGATTGATCGCTTCGCCGGTGAAGTTCTTCATGCCGTGCAGGGCGATCTGATAAAAGGGAATCCGTTCGTCGATGATCGCGTACTGCTGTCCGGTCAGATTCATATCCGTGATGAGGTCTGCGTAGGGAATCGCGTAATCGTTTCCTTCCTTGATCAGCACCTTCTCACCGGCCGCGGCAGCTTCCTTCAGGGTTTCGATATTCATCGCCTTCGCCTGCTCCCGGGTCACCAGATCCCGCGGATAGTAGTCCGCGCTCAACAGGTTGCCGATATCCCGGAAAGCGACGCCGGCCACGCCGCTGTCCTTCACGAACTGAATCAGGTTGGAAGCACAGTCCTTCGCATACCCCGGACGGACCAGGTAATAATCGTCCAGATATTCCGCCGGCTGGTAGGTCACGAGGTTGTACGGATACAGGTGCACCTGTTCGCGGGTAGCGTACCGGGCCGCGTTGCTGAAGGGCAGGAAGCCTTCCAGGAGGCCGCTGTTGTAGGCGAAGCAGGAGATGCCGTCCAGGTAGAGATTCACGTTCCGGCTCTCGGCCGCCTGCTTCAGCTGATTCAGAGCATCCTTTCCGCCCAGCTCGTTCAGCACGTTCACGCTGGTCAGCACCTTCTGGCGCACGCCTCCGTTGCTCCAGCCGGTCATTCGCACGCTCAGGCCCGTGACCCCTGCCTTGGTCAGCTCTGTCACAATTTCCTGCGCCTGGCTGAAGGTGGTGGCGGGCACCACGCTGTCCACCGGCATTCCGAACTTGATGACATTCTTGTTGATGGCGCCGACCAGCTCCACATTCACCGGGGTTTCCGCCTCAGCCTTCGCGGCGCTCAGCAGCTCGTTCGAGCTCCGCAGGTAATCTCCGTAGGCGTTGGCCATGACGGCATAGTCGTCGCTTTCCAGGAAACGGTACCGCTGCACGATGCTGTCGTCCGGGATTTCCTTCTCGTAGACATACACCAGCTGCGTCGTTTTCGCGGAAACGTTATAGGTTTCAGCGTGAATCACGTTATATTTCGCGTACACGGTATTGTAGCTGTTGTACCGGCCCGCGATGTCCGCGTTTACCCCGGCGTACGAGCTGGCGCCTTCCATGATACAGATGAAGGAACCTCCCTCCTTCGTGGCGCCGAATACGGGGAACGCGTTCTCCGTTTCGCTCACGGCCTCCTTGCGCTGCACGCCGTAATCCCAGCCGTACAGGTTCGCGTAATACGGCGTCTGGGACAGTTTGCCGTTGTTGTAGTTAATGATGGCTCCCCCGCCCTCGGGCAGAAAGATGAAGCCTTCATCCGCCGTACCGGCGGCGCCAAACATGGGCAGCGGGCTCAGATACGTGACGGGATACTCCGTGCGGTAGCGCAGCTCGCTGTAGGGCAAGGATACTTCCAGATCGTTCCCCTGCAGCCGGAAAATCATGGTCACGTTGAAGACGGGGCCGGAGCTATTGCCGGTACCGGCTACCAGAGCCTGGTCGATGGCGAACTCTTCCTCATTGTATCCGCCTTCCTCAAAATACCCTTCCAGCTTCCCCTTGTTGGCGGAGCTCGTTCCGGATTTCAGGATGTACAGGGCCTGTTCCGTGATCGAGGGATACATGGCGATCAGATCGTCCTTGTCATCCCGCTTGTCCAGCTTTTCCGGCTCGATCAGGGTATAGTTTGATGACACCTTCTTTTTGGTGCTCTTGGACATGGCGTCCGTAAAGGCGGTATAGCGGTCCTTTGTGATTGCCGTGGGAATCATGTACGTCCGTTCAATCGCGCCGATCGAGTAATTGACCCGGATGGAACCGTCCTCCTGATATCCCACATCGTATGTCTGGTTCTGCATGGAATAGGTATAGTTGTTCATACCAACTTCCCCGCCGGACGTGGTATACGTCACAATCAGGGTGGACATCAGCATGTCCTTGTTGGAACCCAGCGCGATGGGATCCTGCTCGGCATCCGCCGGATTGGAAAGCCATACCCGCCCGCTTTCTTTCTGGGTAACCTTAAAGCGGGTGGTCGCCGGATCCATCTCGAACAGGAGCTGATCGTTCTCCATGGTCAGCGCCTGCGTGTCTCCTTCATAATAGCTGATCTGCGGTGGCCGCTCATTCACTGTTTCCTTCTGGCTGTAAATGGGAACATAGACAAAGAAGATCAGCGCGCCCAGAATAACCAGCGTCACAAGCCACGGAAGGAGTCTGCGCCATAACGGTTTTTTTCTCATATTCTCTCTCCCCCCTTAGTTCAACCGGAAGATGGTTTCCCGGTACAGGCTGACGAAATAGGAGGCCGCGTCGCTGAGCAGGCTGAAGAAGGTCAGCATCAGGAACAGGATCACGCTGGCGCCGACCACCGTAACAATCAGAAAGATAAAGGTCTTTCCCGGGCCGTAGTCATGAATCTCCATCAGGCCCACAAACACCAGGAACAGGCACCAGATCACGCTGAAGCTCAGCATGACGGAGTAGAGGCTGCCTTCATCAACGCTCAGCATATTGCTGATGAAGGTCATAGGCAGCTGGATCAGCACATAGGGCACCATGGCGTAGCACATGCCCATGTAGATATCCTTGAACCGTCCTTTTCCGTCAAACAGCGTGGTCATGGCCCAGTTCGCCAGACACAGGATCAGGAAGGGCAGCAGCAGGGAGCCCATTTCCTCGAACACGTTGATATACTGGATCGGCGCGGAGATGAACTGGAAGCTGGTGCACATCAGCTTGATCACCCGCGTCAGCAGGAACAGAATCAGGAAGGTGTGGGCCGCGGCCAGCGTTCCCCGCTGCTCGTGCACCAGATCCCAGAATCCGTCAAAGGGATGGCTCATCACATAGAAAGAGTATTTCAGGGACGCGAAGTACTTTTTCCGCCAGGCGACGTGTCTTTCCTTCAGCTCCGCGCGCCTTGCGCGTTTCTGCGCTTCCAGCTCCTGTTTCGTCAGCGTTTCCGCTGTTTTATTTGCGGATCTTGCTGCGCTCATGCTCGCTCACCTCCCACTTCATTTTCCTGACCCGGCCGATCGCCAGCGGGATGATCAGCACCGCTGCCAGAATCAGCATCATCCACCAGACGTTCTTTTCCACCCATTCCTTCCGGTACAGCTTGTAGGCTCTTCCGTAATTGTCCACATCATGAGCCAGTTCGAAATAGTCCATGGCTTCCTCATACCGGTTCTGCCGGAGAATTGCCCGGCCGATGCCGCGGAACGCCAGCGGATAGTTCGCGTTCATCCGCAGCACGTCGCGCCACAGGTCCGCGCTTTCATCGTATTCGCCACGCAGGTAGGCTTCCGTAGCCTCATAGATCGTTTGCCCATACTCCGTCGTTTCGAAAACGGTCACGCTGTTCTTCAGCTGGTCCAGCACCAGCAGGTCCTTGCCCATGTGCTCGACGCTGATGGCGCCGGTAAACGCGCCTTCCACATTTCCTTTAGTGCCGAAGGCCCAAAGCAGGACGCCCTGGCTGTCGTAGCCGAAGAGACGCCCGCGGTTCCGGTCCAGCGCCACATAGATATCGTTGTCCATCACCGTGATATCGGTGAATTTGCTCGGGCCTGCGGAGTCGCTGCCCTCGGACCAGTTCAGATCTCCGATGGGAGGATACCGGTCGTTTTTAATCAGAATATCTTTCCCCAGGCTGTTCAGACGCCGGATGGGCTTGGCGTTGTCCCACTTCAGGTCATACTCGCTGAACACGGTGTTCGTGGCGTAGATGAAGCCCTCCTCGTCGATGTAGCAGTTCTCATATTCCGTGGGAACAAAGTTTGCAGTCTGCGCCCGCTGTTCCTTGGTCTGGAAATACCGTTTCCAGATATATTCCCCCATGGTGATGGAAACCTCGTTGGCGCCGATGAAGCCGGAGAAGCTTCCGTCCGCCTCATACTTCACCAGGCCCTTGTTCACGTTCTGGCAAAGCGCATATACCCGGCCGGCAACGTCCACCACAAGTTTCTTCGGAAGGAAATTCAGGCTCTGGTCAAAGGTGGCGTCCGCCGGTTTCGTATAATCCCGGACCCAGTTCAGGTTTTTATCCATCATGGTAACCCGGTAATGGTTGAAATCCGCCACGTAGATATTCCCGTCCGCATCCACAAATACATCATAGGGCATATCGAAGGTGTTGATTTCCGCGCCGGCCATTTCCCGGATCACCCGGATCAGGGAAAAGGTCTCGCCCTTCCGGCGGATCTCCAGAATCCGGTTGTTATACGTATCGCAGATATACAGCATATCTCCCCGCACATACAGGCTCTGAGCCCGGTTGATCCGGGTGTTTTCCAGGTTTTCGAGCCCCAGGGTGTTGCTGTCGATCATCACGGCGACGCGGTAGGCGTCCGGAGATTCCTGGGGATCCTCCCAGTAATCATAGGTGTAGGTATAGGATGTGCTGAATCCGTCGTCCGCCATAGCCAGCCCTTCCGCGGCCAGCAGCGCCAGAATCAGCAGGGCGCAGAGCGCCAGTTTGATTCCTTTCACTCGGATATCCCTCCCGTTTTCTCTTTTCATTCCACGTCGCTCCTTAATCCTTGATCCCGGAAGATGCCATGGTCTCCAGGATCCGGCTCTGACTGAGAACGAAAATGATAATGGGAACCGCAACCACGATCACTTGGCCTGCCGCAGACTGCCCTGTCCGCGCGATACCGCCGGCCTGAATCTGCTGCAGCGCATACACCAGCGTCTTTTTCGCCTCGGAATAGATCACCGTCGCGGCGCTGGTATTCCACAGCCCCTGTACGCTGAAGATAATCATGGTCAGCCAGGCGGGCTTCACGTTCGGCATCACGATATGCCAGAAGATGCCAAAGGTGCTCGCGCCGTCGATGGTGGCAGCTTCGATCAGGGCCGTGGGCAGTCCTTCCATGAACTGTTTCATCAGGAACATGCCCATGGGAGCCGCGAATGCCGGCAGAATCAGCGACCAGTAGGTATCGATCATGCCCAGACGGCTCATGATTAGATAGTTTGGAATGCCGGTCACATAGCCGGAGAACATGAGGCAGGTGGTAACCACGGCGAAGAACGTTTTCCCGCCGGGGAATTCGAACTTGGCCAGCACGAAAGCCGCCATGCTGGCGATCACCAGATGGCCGAAGGTGCCCGCCGCGGTAATAAACACCGTGTTTACCAGATAGCGGCTGAAAGGCACATAGCTCTGTCCCATCGTCACAAACAGGTCGGAAAAGTTGTCCATGGTCGGATGCGAGGGCCATATGGGCGGCGGGAAGCGGAACAGCTCATCCAGAGGCTTCAGGGAAGAACCCAGCAGGTATACCAGCGGGAAGACCATGGCAATGCCCACGATCACCAGCAGCAGATAGATTCCGATATCTCCTGCGATAGACCGGTTCGGATGGCGGCGCTTGATCAGATGCTTTTTCGGCACCTCGATTTTTTCACCGCGCAGCTCCGCCAGGCGGTGCAGCTCGTCGCCCCGGGTTCTGGGGGTCACAGGCTTGTCCGCCCAATGCTTGTCCATATGGTTGTAAACTTTCAGACCCTGGTCCAGTTCGAACACGTAACGGCTTTCATCCTTCAGAATCACGGTGATCTGCGTGGTTGTACCGCCCCGGCGGATATTGTCCATGCGGTGGAGCCGGGTATAGTGCCACTCCACCATGGGCTCTGTCTTTCCTCTGAGGTAGAAGGCCGCGCCAGTTTCGTTCGCTTCCAGACGTCCGCGGTATTTTTTGCCGTTGATCAGCGTCAGCGTGCCGTTGGATTTTACGGTATTGATTTCACTCATATCAGGTTCCCACCCTTCCGAGCAATCCGGCGATTGCTTTTTTGCACAGAATCATGATCAGGAACAGGATGGTTGCGATCGCGCTGGCATACCCCATCTCGAACCGGCTGAAACCGTAGTCGAACAGATGGGTGACTACCGTGCGCGCAGCGTAGTCCGTTGATGGATAACCGCACAGGAGCCGGGGAACGTCACTGACGTTGAAGGCGGAAGTGATACTCATTACTGCGCCGAACAGCAGCATGGGCTTCATGCTGGGCAGGGTGATGTGGTACAGCTCCTGCCAGCGGTTCCGCACGCCGTCCACATATCCTGCTTCGTACATGCTGCGGTCGATCCCCTGGAAACCGGCCACAAAGCTCAGGAAGCCGGTGCCCATGCTCATCCACAGGCTGACGATGATCACGATAGTCATCATGTAGCGCGGGTCCGTCAGCCACAGACGCGGCGCTTCAATCAGCCCGAACTCCATCAGAATGGAGTTGAACCAGCCGTAGGCGTCGCCGCGGAAAATGATGGAGAATACGGTGAACGCTGCGCCTGCGATGGAAGGCGCATAGAAGATCACCACCGCGACCGCCCGCAGCCACTTGGGCAGCTCATTAATGAACCAGGCGAACAGGAAGGAAAGGATATATCCCACCGGACCGGTGATGACGGCGATCACAAAAGTGTTCTTGATAGCCGTCAGGAATACCTCATCCTGCAGAATCAGGTTGATATAGTTCTGCAGACCGATGAAGCGTGCCGGCTCCAGGATATTATAATATGTAAAGCTGTAGAAAATGGAGGTTCCGATGGGCAGGATAAAGAACGTGAAAAACAGAATCGCATAAGGCGCCAGGAACAGATAGCAGACCTTGTTCCGCTTGGCCAGCGCCCAGCCATGCTGTATCTGATCCCGTTTCATGTTCCAGTATCTGCTGGCGAATCCGGGTTGCGTGGATGTTTTCTGCATGCGTATCCCTCCTTCCTTTCTCAGTCCACCGACAGGTTGAATTCCCGCCGCTTGATCTTGATCTCTTCATTAATGGTTCTGGCATAGTTCAGCAGTGTTTCCCGGGGATCCTCCTTGTTGTTGATCACGCGGCGGGCGGCGTTGGTGATATGCCTCGTGGTGGAATAGCCGCCGGCGATTTCCGGGAAGCCCTTGGTGTGCGCCATCTGTTCCTCCAGAATCTTCAGTTGTGTGCCGGACCAGGCCAGCTGACGCAGCGCATCGCGGTTGGCGGTCTGATACCGGGCGGAAGCGCCCAGCACGCTTTCCATCTCACGGCCGAACCGCACCTGCGCATCCGCGCTGACCCACCATTTCATAAATTCCCAGGCGTTCTGCCGCACGTGTTCGTCCTCCGTGGCAACCATCAGGCAGCAAAGCCCGTTGGTTTCCACGGTACGGTCGATCGTTCCGTCCTCCTTCAGCGTTCCGGGGAACAGAGTGAAGTCCCACAGGCCGCGGATTTCCGGAGCGGAAACCATCAGGGTGTTGTAGGTTGCATAGGAGGCGACACCCAGTGGCATTTCGCCGGAACGGAAGCGGCTCACGAAGTCAAACACCACCGGCAGGCCGTAGTCGTTGTATAGGCTGGTATACTGCTTGAAGGCAGCGACACCGGCTTCACTGTCGATCACTGTATGCTTGGCTTCTTCGTCATAAATCTCTCCGCCGTTCTGGTAGATCATGGAGTTGAGAATCGTGATATCCGGATTCACAATATCCGGGAAATTGACTGCCACTGTCAGGCTGTTGCCCTGGATGGTGGGCAGCTCCGCGATCAGCTCCTCCCATGTCTGGGGAATCGGCAGCCCTAACTCCTCCATCACGTCGGTCCGGTAGAACAGCAACGCAAAATTCTGCGTTTCCGGCAGGCCGTATATACCCGTAGTCATTCCGTTGTTGTAGGTCAGCGGCGTCAGGATACTCGGGTAGAAGGGTTTGATCACTTCCTCGAAATCAGGGAACTGCGTCAGGTCCTCCACAGCGTTTCGCATCGCGTAGTTCACGGCGAACCAACCGCTCACGGTCACCACGACGTCCGGACCGTTGCCGGCCACTACCGCGGTCAGGATCGCGTCCTGCTGTACCAGTTTGACGTTGACCTTGATCCCGGTATTGGCGGTGAAGGTATCATCCACCATCGTCTTCAGCACCGTGCTCTGGTCCCGGCCGGTGGTGATCCAGATTTCCAGCACATCGTCCTTCTCGTCGTATTTATCGCCCAGGGTATTATAGTCGACAAAGAAGGAACTGAAGCAGCTGTTAATCTCGTGTGCTGTTTTCTGGAAGAAGGATTCATGAATTTCCGGAACCTTCACGTTCTCGCCGGTCACCATGATCAGGTCCACGTCCAGCTTGCTCTCGGACATGTTCTGCATGGCGGTGCCCAGGGAGGTGATATTGTCCTTGAAGTTGGCAAAGGATTCGGTGATCCGTTCATTGCTGGCCACGAATGTCTCCAGTTGGTTGGCCAGCGTCTGCGCCACGGCCGCCCGGTCGCTCTTCTCACCGGTGATCGCCACGATATCGTCAACGATCTTGTACAGCCGCTTGCTCTCCAGGTCCATCGCCTCAATGGCTTCCGGATAGACGGAAGCCAGGTTGTAATCGCGGAAGCGGTCCGGGTTCACGCCCGTCAGCACCAGCAGCTTCCGGTAAATCTGGTTCAGCCGGTAAATGCTGTCCTCCACGTCCTTCAGGATGGGCCCCATCTCACCCAGGGTCACTTCCATCCGCAGGGTATGGCTTCCCTTCGTCAGATAGAAGCGGAAGGGATTTCCATTTTTATCTCCCAGGGTACGCATCTCCCAGCCGGTATTGTAGGAGAATGCCACAGAGCTCAGATCCTCGAAGGGAACCTCTCCGTCGATATAAATGGTTCGAACACTCAGCGCACCACGCTGATACATCTGCCTTGCTTTCACGGAGATATTGTAGAAGCCATCCTCCGGTACTTCAAAATCCCACTGGATCCACTCGCCCGGATGGGTCCATGGATCGCCGCCGATATAGTTCAGCACGGTATGCGCAACGGAACTGGGATCCGTCAGGCTGGAGCTCCGGTCGTACCGGGCGTACAGGCTGGGGCTGGAGCGAAGCTGCGCGCTTTCGCCCTGCACCGTCTGCGAGTAGTTCTTCCCGGCGTCGGTCATTGCGGCTTCCTGATTTTCCGCGGTATATGCCTCGTAGGTCCTGTAGGTCACCGGCGGTTCCAGCGTGATCCCGCAGATCACCACCGGTTCGTTCATCGCCTTCAGCGTCAGCGTATTCTCGCCTTCCTGGAAATAGAAGGAATAGGGCTCGGTCTGGTATCCCATGTCATCCCGGCAGAACGCGGTCTGTTTTTCATAGCGTTCCATCTGGCTAGGCCGGATATCGTTGCCCTGGTTGTCCTGCCGTACTTCGCCCGCGTCGGTCCACAGGCGGCTGAAGCACAGCGTGCTGGCCCCGGCGAAGGGTACCTCGCCGTTGATCCGGATTTCCCTCTCGATGTCGATTCCACGGCTTTCCACGGTCAGGTAATCCAGCCGGATGTTGTAGAGGCCGGCCTGGGGTACGTCCACCTTCCAGGTGATCTCCGATTCGTCCGGGGTGAAGACACCTTCACTCCGCGTCTCTCCGGGACCGTCGAAGGCGGACAGATCCACGGCCACGGCTTCTTTCACGGCAGGCAGATCCGCGTAAGACGCCACATACGCGTCATACGTATTACTCCGCCCGATGCCGCTGACGTCCGCGGTCAGATCGGTCCCCTCGTATTTGTCCCTGAAGTTGTTCGTTCCGCGGCTCAGCAGCCATACGCCTGCGATGACCACTGCCGCCGCCAGAACCCCGATGAGAACGTTCCGCCATTTTCTTGACATGACTTCATCTCCCATTTTTCGCCGGTTCAAATCTTCTTCATTCGAAAAAAGAATGAACAGCGGACTATACTTTTTTGGCCTTTCCCGAATGATATTTACCAGACAGATACCCAATCGATTATATTAAAGCCTTATGCTCCTGTCAATGTAAATTTCACCTGTTTTTCACACTTTTTTCACGAAAAAAAGGCAAAAAAAGGCTCCCCTTGTTGCAAGAAGAGCCGCTCACCAAAAGCCTCCCCCTGTTCCAAAAGGAGCCACCCAACCAAAAGGCTCCCCTTGTTGCAAGGGGAGTGAGGGGAGCGTCAGCGCAGTGCGCTGTTCGGCGTAAGCCGAAAGTGATCCGAGCGAGTCGACCGAAACGAGCAATGCGAGCGCCCCAAGCGAGCAGTGCGACAATTGAGGTCGCGGAGAGCTGCCGGCTTCGCCGGCTGAGGGGATATAAACATCTCACTGCCTGATTTCAGCGCCAAGTTTGAATTTCAGGTTGCCGAGAATCTTCTTGATATACCGGTCTACTTCCTCCGGCGTCAGCGCCTGATCCCCGGGAGCGAAGCAGATCTTGAAGGCCATGCTCTTCTTCCCTGCCCCGATCTGTTCTCCCCGGTACAGGTCGAACAGCTCCACGTCGCTGACCCGCGGGCACGCCCTGGCGATCTCCTGCATCAGCTCGCCGCAGGTCCTGTCCTCGTCCACCGTCAGCGCCAGATCCCGGATCACTGCCGGGAAGGGAGACAGCGGCTTATACCGGAACGTGGCCGCCATGTGGCCGATCATCTTCTGATAGTCGATCTCGCCCAGGAAGATCTTGTGCGCGGAGCGGGCGTCCTTATGGAGCTTCAGCAGACTGGTTACCTCGTTGGCCAGCTTGCCGAACACGCCGACCCGCTCTCCCTCGCAGAGAATATACGCCGCGATGCCGGGGTGCAGCCAGGACACGTCCGCCGCGCGTTCCACGTCGAACCGGAGTCCCAGCGCCTCGCCCAGGGATTCCACGGTTCCCTTCACGGTGAAGAAGTCTTCCTGATCCCCGAAGGCGGCAAATGCCAGATGCAGCCGCTCCTCCGGCATGTTTCCTTCCTCCGCCGGCAGATATACGTTGCTCAGCTCGAAGAGCCGGCCCTCGTTGTTCCCTTTCTTCAGGTTGTCCACGATCACCTTCATCATGCTCGGCGTCAGCAGCGGCCGCATGATGGCCAGGTTCGCGGAGATCGGGTTCCGGATCCGGAGCACGTTCCGTTCCGGCGCGTCCGCGGGAATACCCAGGTCGTCCAGGTCGCTGTCCGCGAAGAAGGACAGCGTGCAGATCTCGCTGTATCCCTCGGCGCACATGATGCGCGCCACCCGTTCCCTGCGCTGCTGCGCGGGCGTCTTGCCGCCGCTGGTTACGGTGGATTCCTTCAGGAAGGTGGGCACCACGTGGTCGTATCCGTATTCGCGGATGACTTCCTCCGCCAGATCCGGCTCGCCCACCTCGATGTCCTCCCGGTAGCGGGGCGCGGTCACCTGCAGGATGTCCCCGTCCTGCTCCACCTCGAACTGGAGGCTCCGCAGAATGCGCAGCACGTCCTCCGCCGGCACCTCGATGCCGAGGATCGCGTTGATTTTGCTCAGCCGGGCCGTAAAGCGCTTCCCTTCCCGCGGCGCGCCGGCGCTGCAGTCGAAGGCGCTGGAGGTGATTTCGCCGCAGCCCAGCTCCTGAATCAGGTGCAGGGCCCGGGCCATGCCCAGCTCCGTGGTGTATTCGCTGATGCCCTTTTCGAACCGGGCGGAGGAGTCGCTGCTCTGCCCCAAGGCGCGAGAAGTCTTCCGCACGTTGTCCCGGGCGAACTTGGCCGCCTCGAACAGCAGCTGAGTCGTGTTTTCGGTGATTTCGCTGTTCAGGCCGCCCATGATGCCCGCCAGGGCCACGGGGCGGTTTCCGTCGCAGATCACCAGGTTTTCAGGCGTCAGGGTGAATTCCTTCTCGTCCAGGG
>CAMKJS010000081.1 GCA_946413245.1 uncultured Clostridia bacterium | reverse complement strand
TTTGCCGGTGGGATTCTGGAAGGTCGGGATCGTATAGAGCATCTTCGGATGATACGCCCGGATTTTTTCCTCCAGATCCTCAGTAAGAAGCCCGTTCTCGTCGCTTTCCACGGGAACCAGGCGGGCTTCATACAGCTTCATGCACTGCAGGTTGCCCAGGAAAGAGGGGTTTTCCACCAGAATGACGTCTCCCGGATCGATCAGCGCCTTGCAGAGCAGATCCATCGCCTGCGTGGAACCGGTGACCGGAAGCACCGCGGGGAGGGACGTTTTCAGCTGAGCCTCCGTGAACGCCTTCAGGCTTTCGAGAAAAGGCGCGTACCCTTCCGTGGCGCCGTACTGCAGGATCGCCTTCCCGTTGTCCCGCAGCACCTGCACGGCCAGATCGGACACGACCGTGTCCGGCAGGGCCGAAGGAGAGGGATTGCCGCCGGCGAAGGAGATCATGCCGGGCTGCGCGATTACCTTGAAAATCTCACGGATCGCGCTGCCGCTGACAGTATCGAAACGATGGGCAAAACGCAGCTCAGACAGATTCATGATTGTCACCTCTTCCGAAAAAATAAAGTCCCGGGGAACAGACGCTGCTGTTCCCCGTTCCCGGAAAACAAGGATATAAACGCGCTCATTATGACGGAAACGCGTGCTGTTGTCAAGTGCCGGATGGGCTTCGGGAGATCCGGTTTTTTGAAAAAGCTTGATTCCGGGGCGATAATCCTGTATAATTGTTCAGTCCTTAACCCGAGGCGCTTTTGTCGCGCCTGTATGAGACCGGTGAGGAAGGAGTCAGGGATATGGAGTGCAAGATTAAGAACGAAAACGGCACGATTTTCATTGCGGAGGACGTGATGATGAAGGTCGTCGGCTACGCGGCGCTGGAATGCTACGGGATCGTGGCCATGAGCAGCAAACGCGCGACGGACGGGCTGGTGGAATGGCTGGGCCGGGAGAACCTGACAAAGGGCGTGCAGATCCGCAACGTGGGCGACATGCTGGACGTGGACCTGTTTATTATCGTGGAATACGGAATCAGCATTGCCGAGGTCTGCAAGACGATCGAGGAAACCGTCCGGTACAAGCTGGAGAGCATGACCGGCGTGAAAGTGAGAAAGATTGCCATCAACGTGGAAGGGATCCGCGTCTGATCAGCCGGGCTGCCGGAGAACGGTCTCCCGGATTATGAAGAACGAAAACGGAGGAACGATCCTTTGATACAGTTCAAAACGATTGACGGTCTGCTTCTGCGGGATATGGTGGCAGCCGGGACCACACTGCTGGAAAGAAACCGCGAAGCGGTGGACGCGCTCAACGTCTTCCCCGTGCCGGACGGGGATACAGGAACCAATATGAGTCTGACCATGCAGAGCGCCGTCCGGGAGGTCAATGCCCGGGAATATCTGCGGGCGGACGAAGCGGCGAACGCGCTGGCGAAGGGCGCCCTGAAGGGGGCCCGGGGGAACAGCGGCGTGATTACGAGCCAGCTGCTCCGGGGATTTGCGAAGGCGCTCAAGGGCGTGGAGAAGATCACCCCTGTCCAGTTCGCGGAAGCCCTGGGTACAGGCTCTGAAATGGCCTATAAAGCGGTCATGAAACCCAAGGAAGGCACGATTCTGACCGTGGCCCGGGTGGTGGCGGAGGACGCGCTGAAGCAGGCCAAAGCCGCTCCGGACGATTATGACGGGCTGATCAACGTGATGCTCCGCAGCGGCGAAGCCATCCTGAAGAAAACGCCGGATATGCTGCCCGCCCTGAAGCAGGCGGGGGTCGTGGACAGCGGCGGCCGCGGACTGATGCTGATTTACCAGGGATACGCGGCTGTGCTGCGCGGCGAGGATCTCAGCGAGACAGACGTGGGCATGGAAGACGATACCGCCGCTGTTGCGGAAGACTGCCACGACCTGACGAAGGATCTGACCTATTCTTACTGCGTACACTTTGCCCTGAGCCGCTTCCGGGAAGACTGCGACGAGCACGATCTCGACTCGTTCCGCCGCCGGCTGAACCGGATCGGGGACAACGTTTCCGTGACCGGAGACCTGTCCGGAGCGACCGTCCACGTGCATACCGATAATCCGGGCGCTACCCTGGAATACGGGCTGGAGCTGGGTGAAATCAGCGAGGTTCAGATCGACAACCTGGCCAAATTGAAGCGGGAGCTGGAAGCGCAGCAGAATCCGGAACCGGAAGCGGAGGAGGAGACTGCCGAAGCGGAACCGGAGAAGCGGTACGGCTTTGTGACGGTGTCCATGGGCGAGGGCTTCAGCCGGTTCTTCCGGGATCTGAACATCGACCAGATCGTGGAAGGCGGCCAGACCATGAATCCTTCTGTGGACGATCTGCTGTGCGCGGTCCGGAAGGTGCCGGCGGAAACCGTGTTCATCCTGCCGAACAACGGGAACGTGGTCTTTGCCGCGAACCAGGCGGCTGAGCTGAGCAAGAACGACGTGCGGGTCATTCCCACCAAGAACGTGGCGATGGGAATCGCTGCGGCGATCGCCTTCCAGAATGAGCTGGATCCGGATGAAAACATCGCCCGGATGAGTGAAGCCGCGGAGCATGTGAAAACCGCCACGGTTACCTATGCGATCCGGGACAGCGAGTACAACGGCGTGACCATTAAGCAGGGAGACTATATCGGCCTGCATAATGGGAAAATCGAGTACAGCGGGACGGACGTCCACGACGTGATCATCGAGATGATGAAGCGCGTGATGACGGACGAGGATGAGCTGATCACCGTGTATTACGGCGCGGACGTCAGCGAAGAGGACGCGAAGAAGGTGGCCGATGAGCTGGAGCAGGAGTACGACTACTGCGACGTGGAATGCCACAACGGCGGTCAGCCCCTGTACTATTATCTGATTTCGGTGGAATAAGATGGATTTGTTTTCGCTTCGCGGGATCGGTCCCGCAAGGGCAGAAGGCTTACGCGCGGTGGGGATTGCCTCACTGCGCGATTTATTGTTTACGCTGCCCCTGCGCTATGAGGATCACAGCACGGTCGTCCCCTGCGCCCTGGCGGCGGAGGGGCCTGTATGCGTGGAAGGCGTCCTGGAGGGCAAGCCGGTGCTGCAGTCCTTTCACGGGCTTACGAAGGTGTCCGTGAAGCTGCGGGACGGGACGGGTCTTCTGCAGCTGCAGTGGTTTAACGCGCCCTGGATGACCCGGAATCTGCACGAGGGGGAAACCAAACGCTTTTACGGCAGGCTCACGGAAAAAAACGGGCGCCGGGTGCTGCAGAATCCCTCCGTGGTCACGGAACCCGGGCTGATTCCGGTTTACCGTCCCGTGCAGGGATTCCCGGCTAAATCCTTCCGCAAGCTGATGGAGACAGCGCTTCGCACGCTGCCGGAGAGCTGCCCGGAGACGCTGCCGGAAGCTTTCCGGACGGAATACGGGCTGGTTCCGCTGGACACCGCGCTGAAAGACGCCCATTTCCCGGAGACCCGGGAGACGCTGCAGGCCGCCCGGAGAAGAATCAGCTTTGAGCGGATGCTGCTTTATCTGGTCTATGTTTCCATGGAAGGAAGCGAGCGGAAAGCGGCGATTCCGCTGGCGGGCTGCGCCGGCGCCGCGGAGGAATATCTCGCGGGCCTGCCTTTTGCGCCGACGGCGGCGCAGAGAAGAGCTCTCCGGGAGATTGCCGCGGATCTGGAAAAACCCCGGGCTATGGCAAGAATGGTGCAGGGAGACGTGGGCTGCGGGAAAACGGCGATCGCCTTTGGCGCCATTGCCGTGACAGCGAAGGCGGGGCTGCAGTCCGCCATGATGGCGCCCACGGAGATTCTGGCCCGGCAGCATTACGAAAACGCGCTGGAAACGCTGGCGCCTCTCGGCGTCCGGTGCTGCCTGCTGACCGGGAGCACCCGGGCGAAGGAACGGCGTGAAATTCTGGAAAAGCTGCAGACCCATGCCTGCGACGCGGTATTCGGAACACAGGCTCTGTTCAGCAGGGACGTCGTATACAGCAAGCTCGGCCTGGTGATTACGGACGAGCAGCATCGCTTCGGTGTGCGCCAGCGTTCCTCCCTGCAGCGTAAGGGGCAGCAGGAGAACGAGACATATCCCCATGTGCTCGTGATGAGCGCCACGCCGATTCCACGCTCCCTGGCTCTGATCCTTTACGGCGATCTGGATCTGACGCTGGTGGACGAGCTGCCGGCCGGCCGGATTCCCGTGAAAACGAGGCTGGTGCCGGAGCGGAAACGAAGCGATCTGTACCGTTTCGTGCGGGAGGAAGCAAAAAAAGGGCGGCAGGCCTATGTGGTCTGTCCGCTGGTGGAAGAAGAAGAAACCGGCGAAGGATTGTCCGGCGGAAGAGACGCGGAAGCGCGCAGCGCGAAATCCGTTCTGGAGGAGCTGACCGCGAACGAGCTTGCAGGGCTCCGGGTTTCCCTGACCTGGGGCGGGCAGAAAAGCGACGAAAAAACGGAAGTACTCCGCGCCTTCCGCCAGGGAGAGGTGGACGTGCTGATCGCCACCACGGTCATCGAGGTGGGCGTGAACAATCCGAACGCCACCATCATGGTCATCGAAAATGCGGAACGGTTCGGCCTGAGCCAGCTGCATCAGCTGCGGGGCCGGGTCGGACGCGGCTCTCTGGAAAGCTGGTGCTTCCTGCTGTCGGATCAGGCCGGCAAGCTGCGCATTCTGACGGAAACCGGCGACGGCTTCGAAATCAGCCGGAAAGACCTGGAGCTTCGCGGGCCGGGAGACCTCATCGGAACGCGACAGTCCGGGGAGGCCATGGACGGCATGCTGCTGAACGGAGACGTGCGCCTGCTGGACGAGGCTGCCCGCTGTGTCCGGGACCTGCGTCGCCGGCCGGAAATGCAGGAAACGCTGCAGGCCCTGGAGGATCAGGCGCGCGTGTTCTTTGCGGGCCGGGAGATCGGTGTGAACTGATTATTCCATCAGCTCTGTCAGCACGCTGTTCTGGATATCCATACCACGACGGGTCAGCCGCCAGCATCCGTCCGAAAAGTCGAGCAGGCCTCCGTCCCGGAGACGGGTGAGAACCGGGCCGTAGCAGTCCGCCATGGAGACGCCGTGCAGGGTTTCAAAGTCTTTTTCGGAGACACCTTCGTTCATCCGGAGCCCCAGCATCAGCGTTTCGAAGCGGGCATCCCTGCCGCGCACTTCCTCGAAAGAGCATAGTTTCGCAGCTGTTTCCGGATGCCGGACGCAACGTTCATATTCCTCAAAAGCGACGGGATTAGTGCGCCGAAGGCAGGCGAATCCGCCCTCCGGCGCGGGCAGGGGAAGCATGGAAGCCGCCGAGAGGCCAAGCCCCAGATACGGAATCTGACGCCAGTATCCGATATTGTGCCGGCAGGCGTATCCCGGGCGGGCGAAATTGGAAATTTCATACTGTTCAAACCCGGCTTTCCCGAGCCTGCGGAGGGCGAGATCATACATTTCCCGTTCCTCTTCCGGCTCCGGCAGCTTCAGCCTGCCTTCCCGCAGATCCTCTTCCAGAGGGGTGCCTTCCTCCGGAATCAGCCCGTAGGCGCTGAGGTGATCCGGCGCGAGCGCGAGGGCTGTGTCCAGCGTTTCCCGCCAGTCCGGAAGCGTCTGGCCCGGAATACCGAACATCAGATCCAGGGACAGGTTCCGGAAACCGGCCTGCCGGGCAAGCGCCACGGAACGGGAGACGGCTTCGGGACCGTGAATGCGGCCCAGCACGGCCAGAATGGCCGGCTGGGCTGCCTGCATTCCCAGGGAAATCCGGCTGATTCCCGCTTCCAGCGCGGTATCCAGCCATTCCGGCGAAACGGTTCCGGGATTCGCTTCCACGGACCACTCCCGGACATGTTCCAGGGGCAGGATGTTCCGGAGTTCTTCGCAAAGCCGGCGCAGCAAAGACGGCGGAAGCAGGGAAGGCGTTCCGCCGCCGAAATAGACCGTATCGATTGGTTCAGAGCATTCGCCGCGCCTTATCCGCGCTTCTTCCAGGAGTGTGCCGATATATCCTTCCATGCGGTCTTCCCGGCCGGGATAAGACGGAAAGTCGCAGTATCTGCATTTTCGGACGCAGAAGGGGAGATGGGCATATAATTCCATACAGACTCCTTCAGGGGAAGGCTTTGCCGCGCTTCCGCCGGGACGGCCAGGTTCCATACGGTCAGTCCCTGCTGCACGGCGTAGCGGACCGTGTTCATGGTGCCGCCGGAAAACTGTGTCAGCAGGCAGATGCACAGGGAAGCGTGATCTACCATATACCGGTTCCGGTTCTGCATGCAGCCGGGGTCATAGCGCTCCCGCAGGATCAGCACCTGATCCGCCCGCTGCATGAGCAGGCTGTGCTGCTGCTGATCCTTCCGGGACCAGTACCGGGCCTGATCCGCGCAGGGCAGCACCAGCGTCAGCCGGATTTCCGGGTATTCGGGACGCAGGGAGAGCACTTCCTGAGCGGCCAGGGTATCGAATCCAAGCGCTCCGCCGCAGAGAAAGCTGCGGTATCCCTGCTCATAAGCCGCTGACACCGCTTCCCGGAGGGAGGCACGAATTTCCGGAACCGCGTCGGACCGGATCCGGCGGTGGCCGGTGAAACAGGCAGTGTCCGCGTAATACTGGTCTGTCATGGCTGACCTCTTATGTATCCATCTTCAGCACTGCCAGGAAAGCCTCGCTGGGAACCTGAACCGTGCCGAACTGGCGCATCCGCTTCTTGCCTTCCTTCTGCTTCTCCAGCAGCTTTTTCTTGCGGGTGATATCCCCGCCGTAACACTTGGCCAGCACGTCTTTCCGCATGGCCTTGACCGTTTCGCGGGCGATGACTTTGCCGCCGATGGCGGCCTGGATCGGAATCTCGAACATCTGCCGCGGAATGACTTCCTTCAGCTTCTCGGCGATGGAACGGCCCCGGGCGTACGCCTTATCCTGATGCACGATGATCGAGAAAGCGTCGCAGATGTCGCCGTTCAGCAGGATATCCAGCTTGACCAGGTTGGACGGACGGTAGTCCTTCAGCTCGTAGTCAAACGAGGCGTATCCGCGGGAGCGGCTCTTGACCTGGTCGAAAAACTCAAAAATGATCTCGTTCAGCGGCAGCTCGTAGTTCAGCTTTACCCGGCTGCCTTCATACTGCATGTCGATAAAAACACCGCGCTTGTCCTGGCAGAGCTCCATCAGGGTTCCGACGTACTCCTGCGGCGTATAGATGGTGGCATGGACAAAGGGCTCTTCCATCGTGGCGATGGTTCCCACCGGAGGCAGGTTTGTGGGGTTGTCGATCATCAGCACGGTTCCGTCCGTTTTGGTCACCTTATAGATGACGCTGGGTGCCGTGGTGACGAGATTCAGGTCGAATTCCCGCTCCAGGCGCGTGGTCATGATGTCCATATGCAGGAGGCCCAGGAAGCCGCAGCGGAATCCGTATCCGAGCGCCACGGAGGTTTCCGGCTCGAAGGAAAGGGAAGCGTCGTTCATACGCAGCTTCTCCAGGGCGTCCTTCAGCGCCGGGTAATCCGCGCCGTCGGCGGGATAGATTCCGCAGTAGACCATGGGCGTCACATGCCGGTATCCGGGCAGGGGAGCCGCGGCAGGCCGCGCCGCGTCGGTAATCGTGTCGCCGACGCGTGTGTCCCGCACGTCCTTGATGGAGGCGGCCACATAGCCCACGTCGCCGGCCTGGAGCATATCGCAGGGGGTATACCCCGGGGTGAAGGTGCCGACCTCCACCACGTCAAATTCGCTGCCGGTGGCCATCAGCCGCATGCGCATGCCGGGCTTCAGCGTACCCTCCTTGACGCGCACGAAGCAGATGGCGCCCCGGTAATTGTCGTAGAAGGCGTCGAAGATCAGAGCCTGCAGCGGGGAATCCGGATCGCCTTCCGGGGGTGTGATGTGTGCCACGATCGCCTCCAGGACGTCCTCCACGTTCTCCCCGGTTTTAGCGGAAATGCAAGGCGCGTAGGACGCGTCCAGCCCGATGGTATCCTCGATTTCCCGGCGTACGCCCTCCGGGTCGGCGGAGGGCAGATCGATCTTGTTGATGACGGGGATCGTTTCCAGATCATGCTCCAGCGCCATATATACATTTGCCAGGGTTTGCGCCTCGATCCCCTGGGTCGCGTCCACCACCAGCAGGGCGCCTTCGCAGGCGGCGAGCGCCCGGGAAACCTCGTAGGTGAAGTCCACGTGTCCGGGGGTGTCGATCAGGTTCAGCACATAGTCTTGCCCGTTCCGGGCCCGATAGGTCATATGCACGGCCTTGCTCTTGATGGTGATTCCGCGCTCCCGCTCCAGTTCCATGCTGTCCAAAATCTGATCCACCATTTCCCGGTGCTCAAAAACGCCGGTTTTCTCCAGAATCCGGTCGGCCAGGGTGCTTTTTCCGTGGTCGATATGAGCCACGATGCAGAAATTCCGCACATGCTTCATCGATTCAGTCATTTGGTTTCCTCCGATTGCGGCTGCACTTTCCGCCCCAGTTTGTTTTCGGTGCCGTGAATCAGCCGGGAGATGTTCGCGTGGTGCCGCGCGATGCACAGAATGGCCAGCAGGGCGGCCCAGCAGATAACGATCCAGTCCCCGCCGCTGTAAAACACGGAAACCAGCACGGCATACAGCGTGAGCATGAACATGGATCCCACGGAAATATACCGGAGCAGGGCGATGAGGCCGATGGTCAGCACGAAGCAGATGGCGGCGGGAAGGGGATAGCAGAAGAGCATGACCCCGCAGCTGGAGGCGACGCCTTTGCCGCCCTTAAAGCCGAAGAAGACAGGCCAGTTATGCCCGATAATCACCAACAGGCCGCAGAGCAGGCTTCCGTAGTGACTCCCGGTCAGCAGCAAACCGATCCAGCAGGCCAGGATAGCTTTGAGCGCGTCTCCCCAGAAGGTGATCAGCCCGTACTTCCAGCCCATGGTGCGCTGCACGTTGCTGGCCCCGGTGCTTTTGGAGCCGACGGAACGGAGATCCGGCCCGTGGGCGAACTTCGCCACCAAAAGACCGGTGGAAATAGAACCCAGCAGATAGGCGATGACGCCTGCAAGAACCCACAGCAGCGGATGAGACATGACAAATCCTCCTTGTGTCAGGAATCCTCTGATCACGATTCCTTCTTTTTCTCCCGCAGAAGGAAGCGGATCGGCGTTCCGGGGAAATCAAAGGCCTTGCGGAAATGATTCTCCAGATACCGTTCATAGGCGAAGAACATCAGTTCCTCGTCGTTTACGAACAGCGCGAAGCTCGGCGGGCGTACGGACACCTGCGTGCCGTAATAGATGCGCAGCCGCCTTCCTCCCTGCATGGGCGGCGGCACCGCGTTTACAGCGTCCGCGAGCACGTCGTTCAGTACCCCGGTGGTGATTCTCCGGCTCGCGGCGGCGTACACTTCCCGGACCTTCGGGAACACGTTCTGCACCCGCTGGCCGGAAAGCGCGGAGAGGAACAGCACCGGCGCGTAGGAGATGAATTTCAGGTCCGAAAGCACCTGCTTCTGATACTTTTCCAGGGTACCGGTTTCCTTTTCGACCGCGTCCCACTTGTTGACGATCACAATGACGCCTTTGCCCTCGTCCCGAATCAGGCCGGCGATCTTCGTATCCTGTTCGGTCACGCCGTCCCGCGCGTCCAGCAGCAGCAGCGCCACGTCGCAGCGGCGGATGGCGGCGATGGAACGCAGCACGCTGTACCGTTCCAGCGTTTCCTCCTCCACGGAGCGCTTTCTGCGGATCCCGGCGGTGTCGATGATGTTGTACCGCGTGCCGTCCGCGTCCGTGAAGAGCGTATCCACCGCATCCCGGGTGGTGCCGGCAATGTCGGAAACCATCGTGCGGTTTTCGCCCAGCAGCCGGTTGGTCAGGGAACTCTTTCCGACGTTGGGCCGGCCGACCACGGCCAGCTGGATGATTTCCTCCTCATCCTCCGGAGAAGCGGTATCCGCCGGGAAATACCGGATGATTTCATCCAGCAGATCGCCGAAGCCCAGCATATTGACGCTGGATATGGCAAACGGATCGCCCAGCCCGAGCTCGTAGAACTCATACATGGCGTCGTTCAGGGCGAGGGTATCCGCCTTGTTCACGACCAGCAGCACCGGCTTTTTGGTTTTGCGCAGCATGTTCGCCACGTCCCGGTCGTCGTCCGTCAGCCCGTCCCGCGCGTCGGTAAAGAAGCAGATGACGTCCGCCATATCCATGGCGATCTGGGCCTGCTCCCGCATCTGGGACAGAAGGGCATCCTCGCTTTTCGGATCGATTCCGCCGGTATCGATCAGGGTAAAGGCGCGGCCGAGCCATTCCGTGTCGACGGTGATCCGGTCCCGGGTGACGCCCGGAACATCCTCGACGATACTCACGCGCTTTCCGGCCATCCGGTTGAAAAAGGTGGATTTGCCGACGTTGGGGCGGCCGACAATCGCAACAAGCGGTTTCGTCATGAAAAACTCCTTTCATTTTCCTCCGTGCCTCTCAGCGCGCGGAACAGCGCTTCGCCGGTGTTCTCCACCACGCGAAGCGGAACGCCCAGGGTGCGCTGAACCTCCTCCAGGGTGACGTCGTCCAGAAAGCGGTCCGTATGCTCCCGGAGCATGGTGGCGCAGATCAGAATCTCGTCACAGGGCCTGCCCTGCAGCGTATGAATCAGATCCTGCCCGACGATCAGCCCCGTCACGGTGATGCTCTCCCCGAAGAACCGGTTGCGGACGGCGATCACTTCCACGGACGTGTCTGCCGGCGCGTACCGCTTCGCGAGGGCTTCGATAAAGGGACGGGCGGAGGTGCCGGTGGGAATCAGAATATGCCGGCGCGGGACGGAGACAGTCTCCGGAGCAGCGGCGTCCGGGCTGAAATCATACGGGTCTGTTTCGGGCAGCTCCGCGGGATCCGGAAGCTCGTCTTCCGCGGCTTCCCGGATTTCGCGCTCCAGCTGCCGCAGCATGCCGACCCCGTTCTCGATCTGTACGTAATCCTCGTACTCCCGGTCCTGCGGGATCGGGCGCCCGCTGAGACAGTAAAACTCATCTGAGGGAAAAACAAAGCGCGTGCCGAATTCCGCGAGACAGCTCTCCTGAAACGGCTTCACCTGATCCAGCAGTTTCGCCGCGCTTTCCCGGACGAAGGCCTGCAGGCAGGGAAGCCCCTGCCGGTGTCCGGTCATTCCCAGCGGAACGATCGCAAGGGAACAGGCGGCCGGGTACAGTGAAATCAGATCCTCCAGGGTCCGGTCCAGCACCGCCCCGTCGTTGATGCCGGGGCAGAGAACGACCTGGGAGTGAAACTTCAGCCCGGCCTCGGCGAGACGTTTCAGACGGGGCATCAGGGATCCGGCGGATGGATTCCGCAGCATCCGGACCCGGACCTCCGGATCCGTCGCGTGGACGGAAATATACAGCGGGGATGCCTTCCGGCGGAGAATGCGCTCAAATTCCGCGTCGTCCACATTGGTGAGAGTCACGTAGTTTCCCATCATCAGGCTCAGCCGCCAGTCGTCGTCCTTGACATAGAGCGTGCTGCGAAGCCCTTTCGGGAGCTGATCCACAAAGCAGAAAACGCAGTGGTTCCGGCAATGGCGGGGCTTCATCGCCTCCGTTTCGTCCAGGCAGATGCCGAGCGGTTCCCATTCCTTTTTGTGAATCAGGAGATCGCGGGACTCCCCCTCGGCGGTGTCCACGGTCACCCGCAGCCGGGAAGCGGCGGTCAGCGCCTGAAAGTCGATCTCATCCTGCACTTCCTCGTCGTTGATCCGCGCAATCCGGTCCTCCGGACGCAGCCCGGCCCGGTCCGCCGGAGAACCCGGAAGGACAGTCAGGATCCGAATGGCCACACCCTCACCCCCAGACATCGTGCTGCGTGGTAAAAAACCCGCAACCTATATTATGCTGTTTTCCGCGCGGATTGTCAAACCATTCGCGATGATGATGAAGCAAAATAGCCCTTGCCAAACAGGAAAACGTCAGCTATATTTCAGATGTGCGGATTTGAAACGAATACGGATATTCCCATCAAAGTGTTTTTTGGAGGAGGAATATTTGACAGGTATATCAATCCGGAGAGCAGAATGAACAATCAACTTGTGCATAATTTGCACAAGTTGCCGATAACGGGAAGACCTACTAAAGCGGAGAAATGGAAACTATGATTATTACAGGAATTCACCACATTTCCATGAAGTGTGGAAACAGGGAAGAGTTTGACCGAGCCAAGGATTTTTATCTGAATGTGCTTGGATTCTCTGCCGTCAGAACATGGCCGGAGGGCATCATGATTGATACCGGATACGGGCTGCTTGAGATCTTCAATAACGGAGCCGGCATAAAGACCAAAGGAGCAATCCGCCATGTTGCATTTTCTACAGATGATGTTGACGGCATCATTGCAAAAGTAAAAGCTGCCGGATATGAGGTGTTTATCGAACCGAATGACATCGTGATCCGGTCCGAGCCGGAATTCCATGCACGAATGGCATTTTGCTACGGGCCACTGGGAGAAGAGATAGAATTCTTTCAGGAGCAGAAATGTTGATATATTTAGCGCAGATTGAAAAAGTCTGGTTACCATGATAGAAGGCTGCGATGAGGTTTGGTTGAATTCAGAAGATGATGATCATGTGAGACGAGTGGGATGAGGAAGACGATGAAACGTGAATCGGAAGTGATGATGACGCTGCGCAACGGAACGATTGATTTTCTGCTTTATCCACAGGGGGCGGGGGAGAAAGGGATCGAGGTTCGTGTGCAGGATGGGACAGTCTGGCTGAACCAGGCCGGGATGGCAGAACTGTACGGTGTGGTTCGCAATGCTGTCAGTAAGCATATTCAGAATATGTACGCATCCGGAGAACAGAATAGGGAGGCAACTTGTTCCAAAATGGAACAAGTTGCCAATAACGGGAAGAACTACCAATATCTGTGTTCGTCAAGATCCCTCCGGTCAGCCTGTGCGGTGGGGTAAAAATGCTAAAAAAATAACAGTCGATTATGTCTGAAAAGAAACGCTACCAGATAACCTGAATATTATCATATCTGTTAAACTTCTCATCGGAAGTAATCACTGGTAAATTCAGATTCACTGCCTGAGAAATGATAAGACGGTCAAAAGGATCACCATGGTCTTTGAAAGTGGGGAGAGAGCGAATACCGTCTATCTGTGGAATTGATGTCTGGAGAATATGGACATCCATCTCTCTGCAGATTTCTTCTATTTCCATTGCACTGGTCTCATCTATATCCAGTGCCGATCTGCTCTTTGATCATGATTTCCCATATGGAAGCGATGCTGACATACAGTTCGCTTTCACTTTCGGCAATCTCAATCGCCTGAGGCGAAAGACGATCCGGGTCAAAAACAATATAGATCAGAGCACATGTGTCAAGAAAATATTTCATTGCATATACTCTCCAAACTCAGGAAGCGGATCATTAAAGTCATCACTAATGCTCCTGAAGCGATCAGATAATACTCCGAGTTTTCGCTTCGGATGATGATCTTCATGTATCGTCACTTCTACAGACGGGGTATTGATCAGAAAAAGGACAAACTGATAGACAGCGTTCTGCTGCTCAGGCGATAGCTTTCTGAAAGCTGTTTGCATTATATCGTCATAGGACATATTTCTGACAACCCTTTCCTCATTGTTAACTATAGTATAAAAGGCAAAACAGGAATTATCAAGTGAAAACAAATGTCACCGGGGTGAAGTCTCATGGCATCGGAGCATCGGCAGCGTATCCAAACTTGTGTTTTTTCTCTTCACATGGTATGATCGTATGCGTGCGCGGCACCGGACTATCCTTGAACCACGAGGTGAGGAAGAAACATGGCACA
>CAMKJS010000080.1 GCA_946413245.1 uncultured Clostridia bacterium | reverse complement strand
CGAAGTTGCCTTCCTTGCGCTCGTTCAGGAACACGGCCCAGTCGATGGACTTGATGGTCATGTTGATGCCGATGGCGCCGAAGTCCTGCTGCAGGCACTCCGCGATGGCGATGTGACCGGATGTGTTGTTGGTCAGGTATTCGAAGCTGATGGGCGTGGAGGCGCTCAGGGTTTCGCCGTCGAATTCGAAGCCGGCGCTCTTCAGCAGCTCGATGGCCTGGGCGACGTCGGGCTCTTCGGGGAAGTAGCCGTCTTTGCCGTTCGGATAAGCCCAGCCTTCAGCGCTCTTGAAGATGCCGCCGTTGCCGTCCGCCATACCGGCAGGCAGGAAGGAGGTGGCGATCTTCTGCCCGGTCTGGCCGACCGTGTCAATGATGTACTGACGGTCGATCAGCAGGCCCATGGCCTTCCGCATCGCGGCAGCCTGCTCCACGGTCTTGCCGGCGAACAGGTCGCTCTTCACGTTGAAGATCACGTAGTAGGTGCCCAGCTCGTCCACGATGTGGAACTCGGGGTTGTCCAGCAGGGAAGCGATCTGGTCGGTGGGAACGGAATCGGTGAAGTCCAGGTCGCCGTTCTGGTAGGCGGCGAAGATGGCGGTGTCGTCATCGCTCAGCATGAACTCCAGCTTTTCGATCTTCACGTTCTCAGCATCCCAGTAGTTGGGGTTCTTCACGTACACCATGGACTGGTTGTGCTCCCAGCTCTCCAGCACGTAAGCGCCGCTGGAAACGAAGCCGGCTTCCAGCGCCCAGGCGCCGGGGTTGTCCGCGGTGGCGGAAGCTTCGACACAGGCCTGCTGCACAGCGAAGAAGGTGGGGAAAGCAGCCAGGTCCAGCATATAGGCGCAGGGGGCCTTCAGGGTCACGGTGAAGGTCTTTCCGTCTTCAGAGGCGGCAACCTGCAGATCGTCCGGATAGCCGGCGATGCCGTCGAACATATAGCTGTAGTCAGCGGCGGTTTCGGGGGCCGCGGCGCGCTTCCAGGAATACTCGAAGTCCTTGGCGGTCAGGTCGCTGCCATCGGACCACTTCAGGCCTTCACGCATCGTGAAGGTGTAGGTCAGGCCGTCTTCGCTCACTTCGACACCGGTCGCGAAGTTGGGGGCCAGGGCGCCTTCCGCGTCATAGGTGTACAGGCCGCCGAAGCTGTTGGCCGCCAGGCAGGCGCCGTCCACGGAGCTGTTCAGCGCGGGATCCAGCTTGTCCGGCTCAGAAGCCAGCTGCAGGCGCAGGGTGGTGTTCTCGCCGAAATCAGCGTACATGAAGAACTTGGTTCCGTAGGGGTTGGAATAGAAGCCGCTCAGGCCTTCCTTCGCCATGTACACGTCATTGTAGTAGTAGATCGGGACGATGGCGCCGGTGTCCATCAGCATGTCTTCCGCCTGGTGCATCAGTTCGACGCGCTTGGCGAAATCGGTGGTGGCCTTGATCTCGGCGATCAGGGCGTCATACTGCGTCCAGTCGGGTTCGCTTCCGGCATCGGCCAGCGCGCTCACGCAGCCAAAAGCCATCATGGCAGCCAGAAGAAGGGCAAACAGTTTCTTCATAGGGGTTCCTCCTTTAATAATTTATATCAGCCGGATCCGGAACCGGACACGGCGGATATTCGTCTGAAAATACCGCTGTCAGCGGTTGTGGCACGCCACAAAGCGGTCCGGGGCAACCTCCCGCAGCTCGGGCCGGCTCTCCTCGCAGGCCTTGGTAGCATAGCGGCAGCGGGTGCGGAAGGGGCATCCCTTCGGCATGCGCAGGGGGGATGGCACGTCGCCTTCCAGAATGATGCGGTGCTTATGCCGCGCGGTCTCCGGATCCGGCATGGGAATGGCGGAGATCAGGGATTCCGTATAGGGATGAATCGGGGATCCGATAATGTCCCGGGAGGGTCCCACCTCCACGATCCGGCCCAGGTACATCACGGCTATCCGACGGCTCATGTGCTGCACCACCAGCAGATCGTGGGCGATGAAGAGATAGGCGATGCCCAGCTTCTGCTGCAGCTCCTCGAAGGTGTTGATGATCTGCGCCTGAATGGATACGTCCAGAGCGGAAACCGGCTCGTCGCACACGATAAAGCGGGGGTTCACCGCCAGGGCCCGGGCGATGCCGATGCGCTGCCGCTGCCCGCCGGAAAACTCGTGGGCATAGCGGTTGGCGTGCTCGCTGTTCAGCCCCACCAGGGTCAGCAGCTCGGACACCCGGTCCGCCCGCTCCTTCTTGTTCGCGTACAGCTTATGGATGTCCAGGGGCTCGCCGATGATGTCCGCCACGGTCATCCGGGGATTCAGCGAGGAATAGGGATCCTGGAACACGATCTGCATATCCTTGCGGAAATCCTGGATATTCTTCTCGGTCACCTGTTTCCCGTCGAAATACACTTCGCCGGCGGTAGGCTTGTACAGATACAGCAGGGTCCGCCCCACCGTGGTCTTGCCGCAGCCGGACTCTCCCACCAGACCCAGGGTTTCCCCTTCGTCGATCGTAAAAGAGACGTCGTCCACAGCCTTCAGCATCACCCGGTTCATGATGCCGGATTTGACGGGGAAGTATTCCTTCAGGTTGCGCACATCGACCAGATGCTTCTGTTCGCTCACGCGTTTTCACCGTCCTTTTCTTCCTGCATCATCTGCCGCACGTTGTTCCAGCAGGCGGCGATATGACAATCGTTCACCCAGACCTCCTCCGGCTGCTGTTCCAGGCAGATCTTCATGGCGTGATCGCAGCGGGATGCGAAGGCGCATCCCTTCGGCAGGTTCAGCAGATCCACCGGCGATCCGGCGATCGGCACCAGCTTTTCGTGCTTTTCCGTAATTCGCGGGATGGAGCGGATCAGGCCCTTGGTGTATTCGTGGCGGGGATTGTAGAAAATCTCGTCCGCCGTGCCGCGCTCGCAAACCTTCCCGCCGTACATCACGATGATTTCGTCGCACATGTCCGCGATCACACCCAGGTCGTGGGTGATCATGATGATGGCCATGCCCATCTTCTTCTGCAGGCTCTGCATCAGTTCCAGAATCTGGGCCTGAATCGTCACGTCCAGGGCGGTGGTCGGTTCGTCGGCAATCAGGATATCGGGTTCACAGGCCAGCGCCATGGCGATCATCACCCGCTGCCGCATGCCGCCGGACAGCTCGTGGGGATACTGCTTCAGCCGCTTTTCCGGCTCGTTCACGCCGACCAGCTGCAGCATTTCCAGCGCCCGGGCCTGCACCTGTTCCCGGTTCCGGTCCGTGTGGATGCGGATAGCTTCCCGCAGCTGGCTGCCGATGGAAAACGTGGGATTCAGACAGGTCATGGGATCCTGGAAAATAATGGAAATCCGGCTTCCGCGGAATTTCTGCATCTGCTGCGGGGAATACTTCAGGATATCTTCACCCTTGAAGAGCACCTCACCCTCCGTCACCCGGCCGGTGTCCGTCAGAATCCGCATCACGGAGTAGGCGGAAACACTCTTGCCGCTGCCGCTCTCCCCGACGATCCCGAGCACCCTGCCCGCGTCCAGGTTATAGGAGATCCCGTTCACCGCCCTGACTTCCCCGGCGTCCGTGAAGAAGGATGTATGCAGATTCCTGACCTGTAACAATGGTGTATTACTCATGAGATCACTTCCTCAGTTTCGGGTCGAAGGCGTCGCGGAGTCCGTCGCCAAGCAGGTTGAAGGAAAGCACGATCAGGCAGATGCCCACCGCCGGGAACACCATCTTGTAGGGATAGGCCTGCAGCGCCTGCCGGGCGGAGTTGGCCAGGGATCCCAGGGAAGGCATCGGCGCCTGCACGCCGAGACCGATAAAGCTCAGGAAGCTCTCGGTAAAGATTGCGGACGGGATCTGCAGCGCGGTGGAAATGATGATCACGCTCATGCAGTTCGGCAGAATATGCTTCCGGATAATCCGCCGCGGCTTCGCGCCCATGGCCTGGGCCGCCAGCACGTATTCGTTGTTCTTGATGGTCAGGATCTGGCCGCGCACCAGCCGCGCCATGCCGACCCAGTACAGCAGGCCGAACACCGCGAACATGGAAAGCATGTTCGGCCCGATGCTGGCCAGCACGGTGTTCTGCAAACTCTGCCCCAGCAGCTGATCCAGCACCACGGACAGCAGAATCACCATCAGGGTATCCGGCAGGGAGTATATGATGTCCACGATGCGCATCATGATCAGGTCTGTCTTTCCGCCGGCGTACCCCGCAATCGATCCGTACAGCAAGCCGATCACCAGCACGATCAGGGAGGCAAAGAAGCCCACCGCCAGGGAGACCCGCGCCCCGTAAATCACCCGGATAAAGTAGTCCCGGCACAGCTCGTCCGTCCCGAAAATATGCGGAAACACGTACTCGCCCGCGTCGATGGCTTCCTGCTCCAGCTTGGAGTAGGTAAAGGGCGGCAGGTTTTTCGCGCTCTTGTCCCGCTTTCCGTTCACGGTAATCATCCCGCTGTAGGAATACGGCACGAACATCGGGGCGATAATGATGGTCACCAGAATCACGAACAGCACGATCATGGACCCCACGGCCAGAGGATTGCGGAACAGCTTCCGCATACCGTCCTTAAAGAAGGTGGTGCTCTCGCGCATCACTTCCCGCTGGGCCTTTTCCTCGTCTGTCGCCGGCTCGAATTTGGCTACGTCCAGCTGCAGGCTGAAGGGCCTTTTCTTCGGAGGAACGTTCGGATTGTATTCGCTCATACCCTTCAGCCTCCTTTAATCAAAGTCGATCCGCGGGTCCACAATTTTGTAGACCAGATCGCTCAGCAGGGTCGCGGTTACCATCAGGGTAGCCAGGAAAATCGTGGTCCCCATGATCATGGGATAGTCCCGGTTGGTAATGCCCTGCACGAATTTGGTTCCCAGCCCGCCGGTGGTGAATACGGATTCCACCACCATGGATCCCGTCAGAATATAGGCGGTCATGGGGCCGACATAGGTAATCACGGGAATCAGCGCGTTCCGCAGGGCGTGCTTGAAGATCACCAGCCACTGCTTCACGCCCTTGGCCCGTGCCGTACGGATGTAGTCCTGCCCGAGCACGTCCAGCATGGAGGTCTTGGTCAGGCGGGTAATATAGCTCATGGGAGAAAGCATCAGCGCCACCACAGGCAGCACGTAGGACTGGTTCTCTGTGCTGAAAATCGGGAACCAGTTCAGCTGCAGGCAGAACACCAGCAGCAGCATGGTCGCCATAATGAAGCTGGGCACCGCCACGAACAGCGTGGTGAAGAAAATGATCACCCGGTCCGCCGCCTTCGCCCGGTTCAGGGCCGCGATACTGCCCAGCACCACGCCCAGGCAGACCGCCAGCAGCGCGGCGTATCCGCCCAGCTTTGCGGAAATGCCGAAGGATTCAAAGATCGTCGTGGAGATTTCACGGCCTGTTTTGGTGGAAATGCCGAAATTCCCCTGCATCAGCCCTTCCAGGTACAGCAGAAACTGCTTCCCTACCGGCTCGTTCAGATGAAAGCGCTCCTCCAGCACGGCCTGCACAGCCGCGGAGGGTGCTTTTTCCTTGGAGAAGGGTCCGCCGGGAATCGCGTTCATGGTGAAGAAAGTAATCGCCGCGATGATAAACACGGTCAGCAGCGCCAGCAGAATGCGCTTGCAGATATATCTTCCCGTATCGTTGGTGAAGAACAGCGCGCCGGCGATCAGCACCAGCACGACGCCCAGAAGGATTCTTTCGCTCAGCACCGGCAGCGTAAACCAGCCGACGGCAAACACAGCGATGGCGATCGCCGTGGTCCACAACAGCTGCCGTTCCTTCTGTTTTCTTTCGGTCAGTTCCATTCAGGGACGCTCCTTCGTCTTGCCCGTCCCGGGGAAAACCGTGCCTCCGCGGATGAACGATTCCTCCCGGCCCGAAAAGTATGCACTGCAGGATATTAACATAAGAAGCATTGATTTGCAAGCATTTGCCATTCCCGCCAGGCCCGTCCGATCCTGAAGAAGCGCTGTTTTTCCGGTTCCCGTGTGCCGCGGAAGCGCCGTTCGGTTCAAAAATACATAAAAAGAACATTTCCGGCTTTTCCTCCGTGAATATCCGGCTTTTTTTGACAGTCCGGTGTGCGGTGTGGTAGGATGAACCGGCGTTCTCAGAAATATGTTCCGGAAGAGGAGTTCCCCATGCCTGAGCTGCTGTCTGTTCTCCGCCGGAGGGCGTGCCTCCCGCTCGTCCTTCTGCTTTTCCTGCTTCTTTCGCCGGGTTTATCCGCCCGGGGAGAGGTGTCTGTCGTTTTCTCTCCGTCGGCTCCCCGGGCCGGAGAGCTGGTGGAGGTCACCGTTTCCTGCGACGCGTCGGACGTACGGGGCGTGGTATACCGTCTCATGTCCGGCGGGAAAACGCTCTCCCGCAGCAAATCTCCGCAGCAGCATTTCACCGCCTTCTTCCGCCCCCGGCTGGAACGGGAATATGTTCTGGAAGTAACAGCCGTCCGCGGCGGGAACGTCACGGAAATAACGACTGTATCCATCCCGGTTTCCGGCACTGCGCCGCCGGAGATGGGTCCGGATGTGATCTACAGCCAGCGGGACGGCTGGTGGAAGGATAAGAAATACTCTGTGGAACATAACCGCACCGTGGAAAGCTCCGGCTGTGCCGTCTTCGCCCTGAGCCACGCGCTGCAGCGCATGGGATATACCGGGGAATCCGTCCTGCCGGATCAGCTTGCCTATACCTATCATAAATGCTATATCGAAGGAACGGGAAGCAGCATCGAGGCGCTGGTTACCCAGGCCGCCCTGGATTTCGGCTTCCTGACCTTTCATAAGACGGTGACGGACAGGCAGGAAATCACTGCCTTTTTCAGGCGGGGCGACCTGTTTGTTCTGGGTATCGTAAAGGGCCACGCTGCCCTGGCGGACCGGATGGACGAATCCGCCGGAATGGTGCACATCGTGGATTCCGCGCCGGGAACCAGTTTCAGCAAGTTCGGCCGCACGGAAGTCTTTGTCCGGGAAGAGGACGGAAGCTACCGGCAGGTTTCCTCCCCGGAGGAGCTGCCCGGTATCCGCTGGTATCTGGAGAATTCGGATTACGGCGGCGCGGAGTACTGGCTCCGCCTGGAAAGCTGTGCCGGGCTGAATCTTCGCATTCTCCGCCGGCCCTGGCTGACGCTGATCTCCGGGGAAGGCGAATCCGCCGCGCAGGCGGAATGGATGGGAACGGTGCGGAGCGTCGTCCGGATCGACGGCAAACTCCGCACCGTCAGCACCCGGGACCTTTCCTGGAACACGCTGGGAGAGGAACAGCCGAAACTGGCCCTCGTCACGAAGCAGGCCGGCGCTGTCTTCACAGACCGGAAAGGAAAGGCCCTTAAAAGCTTCCGTCCGATGCCCTGGGGCAGGACCGTGCCGGTGCTCTGGGCGGAGCCGGACCGGGTCTACATCTGTTACCGCGGAACCTTCGGATATCTCCGTCGGGAGGATGTCCGTCTCGTAGGCGCAGCCGCGGAGGATCCCCCTTCCGCGCAGATCGCCGGCCGGAGTACGCTTCGGGGGCATACGGAGCCGGATATGAAAAGCCCCGCGGCCGGCGAATGGGCCGCGGGAGACGTCGTGTTTATTCTGGATCAAAAGGACGGCTTCTGCCTCGTGGAGGGCAGCGGCCTCCGTGGCTGGGTGCCGGCTGACAGCCTCTCAGCAAAAGAATGATTCTTTCTTCGGAAAACCCATGCCGCGTCTGCCTACGCAAAATCCCATCATGAAATCATATTTTTCCTTTTCCGCGTTCCGCGGATATCGCCTGCCCGCTGATCGTACGCCTTCGAGTTAGCTCTAAGTCAAGGCGAATCAAGGATTTTTACCATTTTTCATGTCTGTTTTTCCCTTGTTTTTTTGTCCTGAGTATGATAGAATCAACTTAGACTGATCCCCTGTCATGATGAAAGGAGACTGTTCAAATGAATAAGTGGAAGACCGTGCTGATTCTGTCCCTGTTGCTGGTCTGCGCTGTATGCCTTTCCGCGTCCGCGGATCCGGCGAAGCTGGCGGAAAAGGGCACCGGGATCACGGTGATCCCGGCTTCCGAGTGGGAAAGCAAATTCCCGGATGAATATGCCAGCTATATGGCGAATGCGGAAAATGAAGAAGTGATCGAATACACCGAGGAATATCCCTTCCTTCAGACGATCTATGAAAACTACGGTTTCGCGAAGTATTACGGCAGCGCCCGAGGCCATTATTACTGCGTGAAGGATCTGCTGGCTACCGGCCGTCCCCATGCCCTTGCCAACTGCTTCACCTGCAAAACGGCGGACTTCACCGTGCTGACGCTGAATGAGGGGGACAGCGCTTACAGCCGTCCCTTTGAGGAGATGAACGGTGAAAACTTCGAGTCCGTCGGCTGCTTCACCTGCCACGCCAACGAGCCCGGCGGCCAGATCACTGTCACCCATACCTATCTGGCTGATTCCCTGGGCGATGATTTCACCAGTGTCAATCAGGAGACGCTGGCCTGCGCCCAGTGCCACGTGGAATACTACTTCGTGCCGGACGGGAAGATGACTGCTATGCCGCATACGGATCTGGCCGGCATGACGCCGGATGCGATGTTTGATTTCTATGAGGCCATGGGCTTTTCCGATTACACCAATCCCCGCACCGGGGTACAGCAGCTGAAGGTTCAGCATCCGGAGTTTGAAACCTTCACGGGCGCCGGAAGCAAGCACGCCAATATGTTCACCTGTGCGGACTGCCATATGGCGAAGGAAACCAACGCCGCCGGCGAAACCTACCGGAGCCACCTGTACATCAGCCCCCTGCAGAGCGATACCATCAAGGCCACCTGCGCCGCCTGCCACGCGGATCTCGATACCTTCGTGCACGATATTCAGGCCAAAGTGAAAACCCGTACGGTTGCCCTGGGCGAGCAGTTGGAGGGCATCACGAACCGGCTGGCGGACGCAGTCGCTTCCGGCAAGTATACCGATGAGGATCTCGCGATGATCCGGGCGCTGATCCGCAAGGGCCAGTGGTACTGGGATTTCGTGTTCGTCGAGAACAGCGACGGCGCCCATAATTCCACCCTGACGAACGACTGTCTGGACAAGGCCGAGAGATTCTTTAACGCAACGCAGGCTCAGTTGGACAAGCTGGATGAATAAGCCCCTTTTCGGAACCTGTGCACCGAAGGCGTCAGCGTACGTCCTTCGGTGATTTTTTAGCCGGAATCGTTGCGTTCCGGCGCATGCGGAGGGTACACTTTGAAGAAGCTTTTTCCCTTTCTCCGTTCCATGCGGTTCGGTATGATCCTGCTGGTGCTGGTCATGCTCTGTTCTCTGGCCGGCTCCCTGGTGCCCCAGGGCGAACAGGCCATGACCTATGTCCGGGCCTACGGAGCTTCCGCGGCGAATGTGCTGATTGCCGTCGGAATCACGGATATCTTCCATACCTGGTACTTCTATCTTCTGGAAGTGCTGCTCTGCGGCAATCTGGTCCTTTGCTCCCTGGTTCGTTTTCCCGCTGCCCGCCGCCTGTTTCCCGCGCTGAAAGAACATACGAAATCCGCGGAGCCTGAGATTCCCTTTGAACCGGGGCAGACGGAACAGGCGGAAGCCTTTCTTCGGCGGAATCATTTCCGCAGGGATGGAAATCTGTGGTTCAAAGGTGCAGCTGGAGCGTACGGTTCCTTCGGGGTGCATCTGTCCATCCTGGTCATCCTCGTCTTCGGTTCCCTGGTACTCATGACACCGCGGATTCAGGATGAAACCGTCATGCCGGAGCAGACCCTGACGCTGGAGGACGGCACCGCCATTACCTGTCTCTCCTTTCATATCGAGGACGAGACCGGAAAGCTGGATTATGCCAGCCGGCTGCGGGTCACCTCTCCGGACGGAAAAAGCGTCGCGGAACAGGAGATTCGTGTCAATGAACCCCTTCGTTTCGGAGGCTATAAGGTTTATCAGCAGACGTACGGCACAGCCGGCCGGGTGCATATCCGGAACAGCGCTAACAATGCCGAGGAAACCCTGTATCTGACCGAGCCTTGCTTTCTCTCCATCGACGGAAAAAACGGCATATTCTTCCGGGCCCTGTATCCCGGATATCTGGAAGAGGAAGACGGCTCCTATACGCTGATCACGAGCACTTCCATGGGATACCCGGATCCGGTCTATGACGTCCAGTCCGTCACGGATGGCAGCGCCGCCTCGGTGCTGGCTTTCCCGGAGGAAACCATTCAGATCGGAGACGTTTTTTTCACCTTCCTGCTGCCGGCGGAATATCCGGGGCTCCGCATCAAGCACGTCTCCCCCGTGCTGTACGGCGGCCTGTACTTCGGCTTCGGCCTGATGGTCGTGGCGCTGTATCTGTGTTTCTTCCTGGCCCCGGTATGCGTCCGGGTGGAGGAGGAAGGCTTTGTGCTTTGTTCTCCCAAAGCCCGGGACGGGCTTCTCATCAGTCTGCAGGCAGCTCTGCAGGACGAACGTCCGACAGGAGGTCAATCGTGAACGTATTGCTTTTTGCCGCGATCATTCTGTATTTCGCGGCCTCCGTACTCCAGTTCGCGGCGGTCGCGGCAAAAAAAGCCCCGCTGCACCGGGTCGCCCGGATCCTGCTGCTGGCCGGCTTTGCCGTCCATACCGCCTTCACGGTATGGCGCGGAATCGCCGCGGGCCGCCTGCCCCTGGCCAATCAGTTTGAGTTTGCCTCCGGGTTTGCCTGGGCCGCGGCCCTGCTGGGCTTTCTGCTGTATCTCCGGCTGCGTCAGGAAGGAATCCTAACTGCCGCGATGCCGGCCGCTTTCCTGATTCTCAGCTACGCTGCTTTCCAGCCCCGGGAAATCAGGGAACTGATGCCTGCCCTGCGGTCCACCTGGTTCGCCCTGCACATCGGTTCCGCCGCGTTTTCCTATGCCGCCTTTGCCATTGCCGGCGGGCTGGGGGTCAGCTATCTGCTCCGGCTCCGAAAGGGAAAGGAGGAATCGGATCCGCAGCTGAAGCAGCTGGATTACGTGGGATACCGCATGGTCTGCCTGGGCTTTCTCCTGCTGACCGTAGTCATCTTTTCCGGCGCCATCTGGGCGGAGCAGGCGTGGAGCAGCTGGTGGAGCTGGGATCCCAAGGAAACCTGGGCTCTGATCACCTGGATCTTTTACGCCATCTATCTGCATCAGCGGCTTCGTCTCCGCTGGCAGGGCAGGCGGATGGCCGTTCTGGCTATCGTGGCGCTGGTGCTCGTGCTGTTCACCTTCGCCGGGGTCAACCTGCTTCTCCCCGGCCTCCACAGCTACGCCTCCCAGTAATAATGGCCGAAGGTCCAGGGGCGAAGCTCTGATGACCGACTGTGTCGGAAATCTCATCAGAGCTGAGGTCAACCGAAACTGAGCAAGCTCCACTGCGTGGAGTTGCGATGATTGAGGTTGCGGGAAGGAAAGCCCTGGTCGCGTCCTCAGACGCGAAACGTCTCTATAACCATTCTTTATTCTTCCGGATCAATTCAACCACCCACGGAAAAACCTTTTCAGGTTTTTCCGTTTTCTGCTCCTTCTCCCCTTCCGTCCCGTTCATCACAAACGCCCAGTCGTGCCGGAACCATTCCTCCATTGAAATGTCCACCGCTTCCCTGCCTTCCTCCAGCGCCTCCCGCAGCCGTGCGAACCACAGGCGCCAGCGGCTGCTGTAAAACGCCTCCAGCAGCCCGCCGTACTGCCGGTATGCGTAATCCGCCAGGCTGCGGTAGGTGTCCCTGTATCCCCAGGTGGTGATCAGCGCCCGGGCGTTCATCGCGAACAGATCTTCCGTAAAGTCGTCATATTGCTTTCCGGCTTCTGCCGCCCGCCCGCTCCAGGCGGCGAGAAGCGTATCCTTTCGCGTGCGCATCAGCGCGTCGCAGGCCTCCAGCAGCTGCAGAAACGCCTCGCTGCGCTGCCCGAACGCTTCCGGATCCCGGTCCCGGTACGCCTGCAGGGCAGCCAGCGCCAGCCGGGTTCCCGCAAGGTTCAGCGCCTGCCGCAGCAGGTCCTGCAGATCATACAGGAAGCAGGGTTTTTCCCGGAACGGTTCCCATGCTGCCGCCAGTGCCTCCACAGCTCCATAAAACTCCCGAGGCGCATAGTACGGCAGTTTAATGATCTCAGAATTCAGTTCGTTGAGAATCGGCGCGGGATGCATGGTCAGCCGCGGCCGGTACGTAAACATCTGCGTGTATCCGCCGTGGTGGCTGCATTCTGGATCATGATACGCTGTCTTCAGCAGAATGCTCCACGCCCGTTCCGTTTCCGGCGTGGTTCCGCCGTACCGGCGCCTGGCGTAATCCCGGATCCATGATTCCGCGTCAATCGGGTTTTGATGCCAGGCTGTTTCGTACAGCAGCTCAAACACCACCGGGTTATGATGCGTCGCCTCCGCCGCGGATCCGATGCCCGCCATATACTGGCATTCCCTCCGCCGTTCGGGAATCCTGGCGAGTACGTCAGCCTCCCCGTGTGTGGAAACCCGTCCGCCGTACATATCCAGCATGCAGTACACCCACGGAGTGCCCATGAATTCGTCTTCTCCGCCCAGATAATTGTCCGTGGAGGAGAGATCCAGAATCATCAGATGCTCCCGGCGTTCCTCCGGGGTCAGCCCGGCCAGCAGGCCGCGGCTCGGATTGTCCCGCCAGGCCTGCAGCACCCATATGGCCCGGGGATCGTGCCGCAGCATAGCGCGCATCACTCGCCGCCCCATCTCTCCGTCCGTCAGTTTCTGGGGCCTGCTCCCGCCCTCATGATACGGGTCGACGGCATAAAACGGGCTCCATGTGCCGAAAACGGCATCCTGGCATTGGTAAAACAGATCCGCGATACCGTAAAACGCCGCCGAGGAAGGATCCAGCATGGACGGCCGGGAAATTCCGCACCATGTCCCCTGTGAAAACAGGGATAGCTCCGGTTTTGCCTTCCGGCAGAAATCCGGCAGCATACCCGCGTATCCCTGCCGCACAGGTGAAATGCCCAGAATCCGCATCTTCCGCTGATTGATCCGGGCCAGGCGTACCCGGTCCGCGAGAAATCCCCGGTGCACAGGGCCTCCGATTCCCTGAATGTTCTGCATCTGCTGCCAGGCAGTATAGCAGGGGCCCGTAATCCAGTCCCCGATATCCCGGTCGCTGCATCCCATCTTCCGCAGAAACAGGATCCATACCGCTTCGATACCCGTAAAGTCCAGAATCACGTTCACGCCGGAGAGCGCCCACCAATCCAGCTCCCGCTGCCAGTCTTCCTCATCCCAGAAGGGCATGGTATAGGACAGTGTACAATAGTTGTTCGCGTAGCGGATCCGGTCTTGTGCCGTTCCGGTCATCTCCCCCTCCGGCACCGGAAGTTCCGTAGGAAGAGATACCTGCTTCTCCTGCTCGGAGATATGCGCATGGCACAGTTCCCTCAGGTAGCGGTACAGCCCTGCCGCCATCGCGACGCCGCTTGTTCCTTCGATCAGAATGCGCGGTGCTGATCCGGAATCGCCTGTGCAGACCCGGTACCTGTCGTTCCCGTCCTCCGTGATCAGCCGGAAGGCGAACTGCCGCGCATGTTCTTTCCCGATAACCCGCTCCGCGAGGCCTGCCAGGTAAGCCTCTGTTTCTGCAGCTGTCGGAGGATAATCCATTCCGCTTTCCTTCCAGGTCAGAACGGTCTCCAGCGGGTCTGCCGCTTCCTCAAAAGGCTCTCCTGTTTCTTCCGCTTCGATGCGGATGCGCGTCGCCCATTCCTGAGGATACCACGGGCTGTCCGGAATCTGTACCCGCAGCACGCGGCAAACCGTATCCTCCGCCGGACGGAATACAGATGTCCGGGTGTCCGGCACTTCCTCTCCGGAAGTGTAGGGAATCCGTGAAAAATTCAGTCCGTCGCGGCTTCCATACCAACGGACGGCGTATTCTCGCGCCTCTATACCTGATATTTCCATCCTTTGCAGCCGATACACCGCCCCAAGATCCAGATCAGCGTAGTACGGAAAGCTTTCAGAGAACCGGAGGCGCTCATCCCGGCGGGTAAACTCAATTATCTTCGTTTTCATGCTTTTAATCCTGATTTCCTGATCCTGATACGCTTATTATACACAATCTCGCCGGATTTGTATAACCTTTCCCTTGCATCAGCGGCAGGATGCGGGTATACTGCAGAAGGCAGGTTTGCTGCAGAAACCATATCGCAGAAAGGAGCATACACCATGAGCAAATACGCAGGCACACAGACGGAGAAGAACCTGGAAGCGGCGTTCGCCGGCGAGTCCCAGGCCCGGAACAAGTACACCTACTTTGCCTCCAAAGCCAAGAAGGACGGCTTTGAGCAGATCGC
>CAMKJS010000079.1 GCA_946413245.1 uncultured Clostridia bacterium | reverse complement strand
CCCTAGACACCCTGATTAAGAGTCAGGTGCTCTACCAACTGAGCTAATGGTGCTCGCGCAACATCAGCTATTATACTCAAAAGAAACGGCTTGTCAAGCCCCTTTTTTCAAAACCTGTTTTTTTTCGGTGATTGCTTCCCGGACGAAAAATGTGATATAATCCTGCAAAGGCACGAGGGAGGACCGCTGAATTGCTCAGAAACGGGAAAATGACGGAAAAGGAAGCGGGGCTGTTGAACCCGCTGCAGCTGGCCTATCTGGGTGATACGGTCTGGGAAACCCTGATCCGTTCTGAGCTGATCTCCAGAAAGCTGAACGTGCACCATATGCATATGGAGTGCGTCCGATATGTCAGCGCACAGGGACAGGCCGGCGGTCTGAAGCAGATTCAGGCGTTTCTGTCAGACCCGGAAGCCGAAATCGTCCGGAGAGGGCGGAACGCGCACGCGAAACACCCCGCCCCGAAGAATCAGGATCCCGGAGACTACGCGGCCGCCACGGGCTTTGAAGCCCTGCTGGGATACTGGTATCTGACGGGGCAGGAAGAGCGGATTCTGACCTGCCTGAACATCATCCTCGGAGGAACGGAAAATGGCTGAAGTTAAAACATTAAAGGTCATTCTGGTGCGCCATACGCTGTCTCCGGAAGAGACGGTGGCGCTGGGGGCCAAGCTGTGCTATTCCCGGGCTTCCATCGAGAATCTGCGGGAAAAGATTTCCAGCGCGGACCAGAGCGCGTTCATCGATAAGCTGATGCAGATGGGGCATGAATCCGTCTTTGAGCACGCCAGTTTCACCTTCGGTGTGGAGGGCGTGAGCCGGGTGCTGCTGGCGCAGCTGACGCGGCACCGGCTGGCAAGCTTCTCCGTGCAGAGCCAGCGGTACGTGTCTTACGAAAAGGGCTTCGGATACATTCTTCCTCCCCGGATCGAAGCCCTGGGGCCGGAAGCGGTCGCGGAGTATCAGCGCCAGATGGATACCCTGGAGGAATGGTACACGGAATGGCAGCGCAGGCTCGGCTCGGGGGAAGGAAGCAACGAGGACGCCCGCTTCGTGCTGCCCAACGCCTGCGAAACGCGGGTGCTGATGACCATGAACGTGCGGGAGCTGCGGCATTTCTTCTCCCTGCGGATGTGCAACCGGGCGCAGTGGGAGATCCGGGCGATGGCGGAGCAGATGCACAGGCTGTGCATGGAAACGGCGCCTGCCCTGTTTGCGGACGCGGGTCCGGCATGCCTGCGGGGCAAATGCCCGGAGGGAGAGAAAAGCTGCGGAAAAGGCGGAGAAAAGCGCGCTGAACGGGCCGCGCTGCTGAAGGAACTGAAGAAGGAGAACTGAATTATATGGCATTTTTCCATGACGTACCCGAAAAGAAGAGAAAGAAGAAAACCGGCGACACGGGAGCCTGGGAGGAAGAAGGAAGCCGGTACCGCGGGGCAAAGTCCGTCCGCGGATCCGGAAGCGCCTCCGAAAAGCGCACGGGCGGCGGATCGGGCCGGAGCGCGCGGAATTCCTATGTGGAGAAAGCCGGAGAAGACACCCGGCGCGGAGGACCGGGAAGAGAGACGCGGGGGACTTCCGGAGGCCGGCGCGCGAATCCGGAAGGCCGGAAAAGGCCTGATTCGAGGCGGGACAGCCGGTGGGACGGCGAATACAGAGCGCCCAGGCCCGGCAGGCGGGAGGCTGTGGAGGAAAGAGCGCAGTCTCAGCTGCCAAAACCGGAAAAGCATTACCAGGATTACGAGTATCTCCCGGAAAAGCCCGCGGCAATGCGTCCGGAGGTTTCAGAACCGGAGATGCAGGATAATCTGCTGACCGGGCGTAATCCCATCCGGGAAGCGCTGAAGAGCGGCCGGGATTTTGAAAAGCTGCTGGTGCAGAAAGGCGAGCTTTCCGGCTCCGCGCGGGAAATCGTCGCCATGGCGAAGGAAAGAAATATCCAGGTACAGGTGGTGGATAAAAGCCGGTTGGACGAGATCGCTCCGCACCATCAGGGACTGATCGGCTTTGCCTCCGCCTATCAGTACGCCACGGTGGAGGATATCCTGGAAACCGCGAAGGAGCGCGGAGAGGATCCTTTCCTGATCCTGCTGGACGGTGTGACGGATCCGCACAACCTGGGAGCGGTGATCCGTACGGCGGACTGCGCGGGAGCCCACGGCGTAATCGTGCCGCAGCACCGGAGCGTAGGACTGACGCCTGCGGCGGTGAAGGCGTCCGCCGGCGCGGTGGAGCACGTAAAGGTCGCGCGCGTGGTGAATCTGAACCGGACGATTGAAGAGCTGCAGAAGCAGAATATCTGGGTATACGCGGTGACGATGGACGGAACCGATTATGAGCGCGTGAACTTCGCCGGAGGGACGGCGCTGGTGATCGGCGCCGAAGGCGAGGGAATCAGCCGGCTGACGGCTGAAAAATGCGACGCGGCGGTCTCCCTGCCCATGGCCGGAAAGATTGAAAGCCTGAACGCGTCCGTGGCCGCCGGCATCATGATGTATCGGGTATATTCCTGCAGAAGAAAGTAAGAAGGCGGGGAACGACGGTGAAAACCCTTCGGGAGGATCAGATCCCGGCCGTGTACGCGCGGGAGGAAGAGATCCGGGACCTGACGGACGAGGAAATCGAGGAAGAAGCGGAGCTGCTGGATCTCCGCTATTCCGCGCTGACCGACGAGGAAATCGTGCAGATGAGCCACGACGGGGACAGCGACGCGGAAGAGTATCTCCTGATGAAATATAAAAACTTTGTGAGAAGCAAGGCCAGAAGCTATTTTCTGATCGGCGCGGATCACGAGGATATCGTTCAGGAGGGAATGATCGGGCTGTACAAGGCAATCCGAGATTACCGGAAAGAGCGGTTAAGCTCCTTCCGGGCCTTTGCCGAGCTGTGCATCACCCGCCAGATTATCACGGCGATCAAGACCGCGACCCGGCAAAAGCATATCCCCCTGAACAGCTACGTATCCCTGAACAAACCGCTGTACGACGAGGAAAGCGACCGGACCCTGATGGACGTGATCATGGAGGCGCAGGTTTCCAATCCTGAGGAGCTGATCATCAACCGGGAGAATCTCGGGAACATCCACGCGAAAATCAACGAGGTGCTTTCCGGGCTGGAGCAGCAGGTGCTGAACGCCTATCTGGACGGAAAAAGCTATCAGGAAATCGCCGAGGCACTGGGGAGGCACGTGAAATCCATCGACAACGCGCTGCAGCGGGTAAAGCGGAAGCTGGAAAAATACCTGGAGAACAACGCGAACGGGTAAAAAAGCAAAACAAAAGGGAAGGGCGTATCCTTGCGGGGCCCTTCCCTTTTTCTTTCTGTTCTCAGTCGCTGATACCTTCCGCCAGGAACGAGCGGAGCAGAATCGGCGACACGGAGGTATGGGTGGCGGAGGTGAAATACTGCCCGCTCTGCAGATGGGACGAGGACCGATGAAAACCGGCGATCCCGACCGCAATCATGACCACGCCCGCGGTGACGCAGATCAGCGGAATCAGCCTCGGGGAAAGACGGAATCCCCGCCGCGGCGCAGGCGCGGCCGCCGCTTCCAGAATTCTCTGCTTCAGCGGCTGATCCGCGGTCAGACCGTACAGCACCTGACTGCTGACATCCGCAAGCTTATCAAGACGGCTCATCCAGATCTTCTCCCTTCAGAATGTTTTTCAGACGGCTTCTGGCCCGGCTGAGCCGGGAAGAAACGGTCCCTTCGGCAATTTCAAGCATGACGGCGATTTCGGAGATACCGTACCCCTGATAATAGTGAAGCAGTACGACTTCCTTAAAGTCCGCGGGAAGCCGGTTCACAGCCTCCGCCAGGGCGGCAGACTCCGCGATGGGTCCGATTTCATCCGGAGCCGGAAAGAGCTCAAAGGCAGGGTGGCCCAGAACGACTTTCCGGAACCACGCGCCGCGCCAGAGATCACGGCACCGGTTCAGGGCGACCTTCAGCAGCCAGGCTTTCTCCCGGCCGGCTTCCAATACCGGCCTGTTCGTCAGCAGCCGGACGAACACGTCCTGCGTCACGTCCTCCGCTTTCTGCCGGTCACCCAGATAGTAGTACGCCACCCGAAGAACGTCCGTCGCGTACAGATCGTACAGCTCCGAAAAATCAGCGGATGAGACCCGGCCGGCTTCCGGAGCAGGGGAATCGAGCATTTCTGTCTTATCCTCCATTAACATAACGAATCAATATTCCGCTTCATTCCCGGTTTTCAGAAAAAAAGAAGAATTTTTTTCAGCGGGAACAAAAACCCGGAATCGGATTCTTTCGCTTTCCGGACGCTGTTTCTCCGGATGATTCTGATTATACCACAGGAAGGGGCAAATAGGAAATTTTTTTCTGACCAGCCGGCACGGGATTGCCTTGCAGAATTCCAGGGATGGCATGGAATGAGGAAATATATTTTTTACTTGACGAAGAGGAAGCCGTTAGAGTACAATGTTTTCAGAGAAACAGCACTTCATCCGGTTTCCTGGTATCGTGGGGCTGTTGTTACCGTTTCTACCTGTATGGAACCACAAAAACAAAATGGATAAGGAGCGTGTGATTCTGTGTTGAGAAAGAAAACTTGTATTGCCATGCTTTTGGCGGGCGGTCAGGGAAGCCGGCTGGGAATCCTGACCAAGAACGTAGCCAAACCCGCTATTCCCTACGGCGGAAAATACCGGATTATCGATTTTCCCCTGAGCAACTGCACGAACAGCGGAATTGACACTGTGGGTGTGCTGACCCAGTATCAGCCGCTGGAGCTGAACGCCTATATCGGCAACGGCGCCCCCTGGGATCTGGACATCAACGACGGCGGCGTTTACGTGCTCCCGCCCTACCAGAAGGCCAAGAGCCTGGAGTGGTACCGCGGCACTGCGAACGCGATCTATCAGAACATGGCGTTTATCGAGCAGTACAATCCGGATTACGTACTGATCCTCAGCGGCGACCATATCTACAAGATGGATTACAACGCGATGCTGAACTTCCATGTCCGCCACGGGGCGGACGCCACTATCGCGGTGCGTGAAGTGCCGTGGGAGGAGGCTTCCCGTTTCGGCATCATGAATACCGATTCGGAAGGAAGAATTGTGGAGTTCGAGGAAAAGCCGAAGAATCCCAAGAGCAACAAGGCTTCCATGGGCGTGTACATTTTCACGTGGGAGAAGCTGCGGAAGTATCTGACGGAAGACGAGGCGGACAAGAAGAGCTCAAACGACTTCGGAAAGAACATCATTCCCAATATGCTGGGAGACAAGCAGGCCATGTTTGCCTATGACTTTGTCGGCTACTGGAAGGACGTCGGAACGATCGAGAGCCTGTGGGAAGCCAACATGGACCTGCTGGACGAACCCATGCCCATCGACATGCATGACAAGAAATGGCGCATCTTTGCCCGGAACGCCGGTATGCCGCCGCACTACATCGCCAAAGGCGCCACCGTGTGCGACACGCTGATTACCGAAGGCTGTGAGGTGTACGGGCATGTGAACCGTTCCATTCTTTTCGCCGGCGTCGTCGTGGAGGAAGGCGCGAAGGTGGAGCACAGCGTCGTGATGCCGGGTACCATTATCAGGCGCGGCGCGGTGGTTAAGCGGGCGATCATCGCCGAGAACGCCGTCATCAGCGCCGGCGCGGTCGTCGGAGAAGACGAAGGAAATATCGCGGTGGTCGGAAACGGCGTGACCGTTCCGCCCGGAGCGAAGGTTCCCGCGGGGGAACAGGTTGACGAAGCGTATGCCTTCTGACAGAACCCGGTAAGCCTTTGAAACCATAAACTGATCATCATCAGCGGAAAGGATGTATAGAGAAATGAAAGATGTCATGGGAATGATTTATACCGGCGGAAACGACGCGCGGCTTCGTGAACTGACGACCACCCGGGCGGTTGCCGCGCTGCCGGTAGCCGGAAGATACCGCGTGATCGACTTCCTGGCCTCCAGCATGGTCAACGCGGGAATCCGGAATGTGGGAATTATCACCCAGAAGAACTATCACAGCCTGATGGACCACCTGGGCTCCGGCAAGGAGTGGAACCTGCACGGCAAAATCAACGGCCTGCATATCCTGCCGCCCTTCCTGACCCGGGAAAACGTGGGCCTGTATCCCGGCGTGCTGGACGCGATCCGTTCCAACACCAACTATCTGGTGCGCAGCAAGCAGGAAACCCTGGTGCTGAGCAACAGTACGATTATATACAACGCGCATCTGGATGAAATGGTGCAGTTCTACCGGGATACCGGAGCGGACATTACGCTGCTGTACACCAAGGATCCCAGCATGAAGCGGGACGAATACGGCACCTATCTGAATGTGGACGAGAGCGGTAACGTGACGGACGTGGAGGTGGAACCCACCCATCCGAGCTGTGAGAACACTTATATGCAGGTGCTGGTGATCCGCAGGGAGTTCCTGATCGAGCTGGTTGACAAGGCTGTTTCCCACGGCCTGCACGATCTGGACCGGGATCTGATCCAGAGAATGGTGCAGGAGAAGCAGGCGAAGATCAACGCGGTGGAATACAAGGGTCTCTGCTGGAGCATCGATTCGATCCAGAGCTTCTTCAAGTTCAATATGGACGTGCTGGATCCGGAGAAGCGCCGGAGGATTTTCCGGGACGAGCTGCCCGTCTTCACCAAGGTGCGGGACGAAATGCCCGCCCATTACGGGGACAACGCACAGGTGATCAACTCCCTGGTGGCGGACGGCTGCCAGATTGAGGGAACCGTGGAGAACAGCGTTCTGTTCCGCGGCGTCAAGATCGCGCCGAACGCCCATGTGAAGAACTGCATCATCATGCAGGACGGCCAGGTGCACGAAGGCGGCGATATCGTGAACTGCATTCTGGACAAGCAGGCGGTGATCAAGCGCAACTCCCGGCTGATCGGTCCGGACGCCTATCCGATCGTGATCGCGAAAGACGTGGTCGTATAACGGCTGAACGAGGAGGAAGCAATTAAGATGAAAATCCTTTTTGCCGCCAGCGAGTCCGTCCCGTTTGTAAAAACGGGCGGACTGGCGGATGTGGTCGGCGCGCTGGCTCCGGTACTGGCAAAAGAAGGCCATGACGTCCGGGTGGTCATTCCGGACTTTACGGCGATTCCCCAGGAATGGGCTTCCCGGATGACGCACGTGTGCGACTTTGAGGTGCAGCTTGGCTGGCGGCGCCAGTACTGCGGTGTGGAGAAACTGGAGAAGGACGGCGTCATCTGGTACTTTATCGACAACAAGTATTACTTCGGACGGCCGTATATTTACGGCATGGGCGGCGACGAGTACGAGCGCTTCGGCTTCTTCTGCCGCAGCGTGCTGAATATGCTGCCGATGATCGATTTCCAGCCGGACGTGATCCACGCGCACGACTGGCAGAGCGGAATGATACCGGCGCTGCTGAAAATTCAGTACATGCACCTGCCGTTCTACGCGAACATCAAGACCGTGTTCACGATTCACAACCTGCAGTACCAGGGCATTTTCGGCATCCGTGAGGTGCAGGACGTGCTGGGCCTGGGGGACAGCCTCTGGACGGACGACAAGCTGGAATGCTTCGGCTGCGCGAACTTCATGAAGGCCGCCCTGGTGTACAGCGACCTGATCACGACGGTCAGCCCGTCCTATTCGGAAGAGATTCAGACCGCCTATTACGGAGAACGGCTGGACGGTCTGCTGCGGGCCCGGAAGAACGAGCTGCACGGCGTGCTGAACGGGATCGATCTGGAGGATTACAATCCTGCGACGGATACCCGGATCGCGGCAACCTTCAGCGCGGACGACCTTGGCGGCAAAGCCGCCTGCAAGCGCGCGCTGCAGGAGAAGCTGGGGCTGGACGTGAAGCCGGAGGTTCCGGTGATCGGTATGGTAGGCCGCCTGAGCAACCAGAAGGGCCTGGATCTGGTGGATTACGTGATCGCCGACATTATGCGGCTGGGCGTACAGCTGGTCGTGCTGGGCATGGGCGAGGGAAGATATTTCAACCTGTTCAGCTGGGCCGAAGGGGAGTACAAGGGGCAGGTTGCGGCGCGGTTTACCATGGATCACGCCCTGGCCCATCAGATTTACGCCGGCGCGGATCTGTTCCTGATGCCGAGCCAGTTTGAGCCCTGCGGCCTGAGCCAGATGATCGCCATGCGGTACGGAACGGTTCCGATCGTCCGGGAAACCGGCGGCCTGCGGGATACCGTGCTGAGCTACAACGAAGTATCCGGCGAGGGGAACGGTTTCACCTTCTTCAACTATAACGCGCACGACATGCTGCATACCATCGAACGCGCCGCGGATTACTACCGGAATCACCGCGACGTGTGGGCAACGCTGCAGGATCGGGGCATGCGCGGAGATTACAGCTGGGCGCATTCCGCGGATCAGTATCTGGGTCTGTACAAAAGTCTCTTTGAAGCGAAAGAGAAAAAGACGGACGCTGCCCCGGAAGAGAAAAACCCGGTGGTCGTCGAGATTGACGAGAAGTGATTGCCACAAAGCAGAACGAGGGATGTGCGGGTTCCCGCACATCCTCTTTTTTGGAGGAAAACATGAGTATGGCGCCAGTCAGTACGCCGGACCTCCGGGAGGACGAAACCCTGGAGGATCTGCAGCTGCGGGGACTGCGGCTGCTGCAGAAAAAAACCGGATTCCGTTTCGGCATGGATTCCGTGCTGCTGGCTGATTTCGCGGCCGTGCGCGCGCAGGACCGGGTGGCGGATTTCGGCACCGGGAGCGGGGTCCTGCCCCTGCTGCTGTTCGGCCGCGGAAAAGGCAGCGAGTTTTACGGAATCGAAATTCAGCCCGACATGGCGGAAATGGCTGAACGCACCATGCGGATGAACCATCTGGAGGACCGCGTACGGATTTATACGGCGGACGCCGGAAACGCGTGGGATCTGTTCGGGCCGTGCAGCATGGACGCGGTGGTGTGCAATCCGCCCTACGGGAGGGCCGGCGCTTCCCTGAAGAATCCGACCCAAAGCCGGGCCGTGGCGCGCCACCAGGAGGAGGATACGCTGACGCGGTTTTTCAAGAGCGCGTTCCGGATCCTGAAGGGAAAAGGAAAGATCTCGCTGGTATACCCGGCGGAGCAGGCACTGGTCCTGATGCAGGCGATGCAGCGGGCCGGACTGGAACCGAAACGGTTCCGTCTGGTTTACCCGTTTGCGGATAAACCCGCGAACCTGGTGCTCGCGGAAGGTGTCAAGGACGCGAAGCCGCTGCTGCAGCCGATGCCTCCGCTCATCGTGTACGAACGGCAGGGGGTCTTGACAAACGAACTGAAGTCTGTTTATGATAATAACGGATGAAGAACGGCCGGACAGAGAAGAGACTCTGTTCTGAAAGGAGCACCGTTCCCATGGCGACGGAAACAGACGTAATCATTATCGGGGCAGGCGCGGCGGGCATGGCCGCGGCCATAGAAGCCGCGGAATGCGGGGACCGGGTTCTGCTGCTGGAAGCAGGAGACCGGCCCGGCAGAAAGCTGTCAGCCACCGGAAACGGACGCTGCAACCTGATGAACCGGGGCGAGCTCCGGTATTACGGCGCGGAGGAATTCGCGCGGGCTGTTCTCCGGCGGTGCGGCCTGCGGGAACAGACTGATTTCTGGAAACATCTGGGGCTGTTTCTGACGGAGGAAAGCGAAGGCAGGATATATCCGCGCACGCTGCAGGCGGCGTCCGTGGTGAACGCGCTGAAGACCGGGCTGGAAACGAACCGGATTCCGGTGCGGCTGCGAACCCGGGTAACCGGAATCCGGAAGACGGGGGACGGGTTTATCCTGAAAGTCGAGGACAGGGAGGCCGGCGCATGCGAGATTCGCGGCAGCCGGGTCGTCGTCGCCTGCGGCGGAGCCGCGCACCCGAAGCTGGGTGGCAGTGAAAGCGGATATACCCTGCTGAAGGCGCTTGGACATCCGATGATTCCGATTCGTCCCGCCCTGACCGCACTGGAAACAGACAGAAAGGCTGTATCGGGCCTGAGCGGAATCCGCGTGCGGGGCCGTGTATCCGTTCGGAAAGGCACCTCCGTTCTCCAGACGGAACGGGGGGAGATTCTGTTCACGGACGGAGGCGTCAGCGGAATCTGCGTGATGCAGTGCTCCGGACGGGCGGAGCCCGGGAAAACGGAGCTGGAGCTGAATCTGGCGGACGGGCTTTTCGCGAATCCGGAGGAAGCGCTGGCGGAGCTGCGCGGCCGCCGGGAACGGTTTGGGACGCGGGAAGCGCAGACGATCCTGGAAGGAATCGTGGTTCCGAAGCTGTCCTACGCGGTCTGCAAGCAGGCCGGCCTGCCGCTGCGCGGCGAAACGATGGGACAGCTGCGGGAGGAGGAGCTCCGGCGCGTCGCGGAGACGCTGCTGTGCTACAGAATCCCGGTTACGGGAAAGAGAGGAATGGACGACGCGCAGGTCACAGCCGGCGGAGCGGACTGCGCGGCTTTCTCGCCGGAAACCCTGGAATCCAGGCTTGTGCCGGGGCTGTACGCGGCCGGCGAAGTGCTGAATGTGGACGGGGACTGCGGCGGCTATAATCTGATGTTTGCGTTCGGAAGCGGTATTCTCGCGGGCCGAAGGGGAAGGAGGAATCCCATATGCGGAAGGGAGACCTGAAAAAACAGGAAATCCTGAACACGGCGGAACAGCTTTTCTGCAAAAAAGGATATGAGGAAACCAGCGTTCAGGACATCCTGGATATTCTGAGAACCAGCAAGGGCAGTTTCTATCATCATTACGAAAGCAAGGAATCCCTGCTGGAAGCCATGTGCTCCTTCCGCGCGTCCGCGTCCGCGGCACAGACCGAAGCGGCTCTGAAAGAAGAAAAAAGCGTAACACGGAGAATCAACCGCGTTTTCGCCGGAATGATGCCCCTGCAGGGAGAACGGCTGAGCTTTCTGCTGATGCTGCTGCCTGTTTTCGGCCTGCCGGAGGGACGAAGCGTGCAGAACGCCTATCGGGCGTCTCTGTCAGCCGCGTTCCGGGGGATCATGGCCGAGCAGATCCGGCTGGGGAACGAAAGCGGAGATCTGTACTGCCAGGCGCCGGAGCAGACGGCGGAAATCTGTCTGTCCCTGGCCAACGACGTATGGTGCGGTTCCTGTGAGATTATCCTGGAAAACGAGCGGAAAGGTTCCGCCGCCGACAGCTCCCGGCTGCTGGATATTCTTGTGCCTTACCGGACGGCTATCGAGCGGATTCTTTCAGCGCCTTTCGGGAGCATGGAGCTGCTGAACCTCGCGGAACTGAATTTTCTGGCGGAACAGATTCATGTGCACTGGAAACCGTAAGTAGATTCTGAATATGTATTCAAAAAAAGGAGGAAATGATCCATGGCAGTTATTCCGGAAACCAGAATCCCCACTCCCCATATCAACGCACCTGCCGGCGCTTTCGCCGAAACGGTGCTGATGCCGGGCGACCCGCTTCGGGCCAAATTCATCGCGGACAATTATCTGGAGAATCCGGTGCTGGTGAACAACGTCCGGAACGTGCAGGGATATACCGGAACCTATCACGGGAAACGGGTGTCTGTGATGGCCAGCGGAATGGGCTGTCCCTCGATTTCCATCTATTCCTATGAGCTGTTCAATTTCTACGGCGTGGAAAGCATTATCCGCATCGGCTCGGCCGGCGCGATGACCGACAAGCTGAAGCTGAAGGATATCGTGCTGGGCATGAGCGCCTACACCAACTCCGGCGTCGTGCGCCACTACGGCTTCAGCGGGGATATGGCGCTGTGCTGCAGCCCGGATCTGCTGTTCAGGGCGATCGAGGAAGGCCGGAAGCTGAACTGCAACGTGATGGCAGGGCCGATCTTCTCCTCCGACAGCTTTTACGGGGAGAGCAACGACACGAAGCTGCTGATGCAGGTGGGCGTGCTGGCGGTTGAGATGGAAGCGGCGGCCCTGTATCTGAACGCCGCGATTGCCGGCAAGAAGGCGCTTGCCATCTGCTCCATTTCCGACAGCCTGATCACCGGAGAGGCGCTGAACGCGGAGGAGCGGCAGGAAGGCTTCCGGGAAATGATGAAGCTGGGCCTCGCGCTGATATAAAAAAATGCTCCCTTACCAGGAAGCATATCCCTCGCCGGCCGGGATATTTTCCAGCTGGCGGCCGGTCGTATTCTGCAGGGATTCCAGAACGGAATCCCTGTCTTTTTCACGTGTCAGCAGATCGAAGGAAACGGCGACGCCGAAGGAGACGTTTTCCAGCCGGGCGGGAAGGCGCTCCAGCGCGTGGCGGAGGCTGTCCCAGCAGGAATAGGGGAGCTCGCAGAGATCCCGGAGCGTCCATTCCATCTGCACGACGCCGGCAGCGTCCAACGCGATCTGGCATCCTTTGGTATAGGCGCGGACCAGACCGCCCGTGCCCAGGAGCACGCCGCCGAAATAGCGGACCACCACGACGCAGCAGTCCACCACCCCGCGCCCGCGCAGCACGTCCATCATCGGCATGCCGGCGGTGCCGCCGGGCTCCCCGTCGTCGCTGTAGCGCATGATTCCCTGATTCCGGCCGATCACATACGCGTAGCAATGATGCCGGGCGTCCCGATGGGCCGCCCGGATTTTCTGGAGAAACTCCAGTGCTTCTTCTTCTGTTGTACAGGGAGCGGCATACCCGATAAAGCGGCTCTTTGTAATCACGACCTCATCGCGGCCTTCCGCCCGGACGGTGGTGTAGGACGTATTCATCCGACAAGTTTCACGCGGCAGAAGCCTTTCTTGCCCTTCTTCAGCAGGATGCCGTCCCCGGCGAGCTGCTCCGGCGTGACTGCCGCGGCAGTCTCCGTGATCTTCTGCTCTCCGACAGCGACGGCGTTCTGCTCGATCTGCTTCCGGGCGTCGCTCTGGCTCTTGCACAGGCCGGAGCGGACGAGCAGGGTGGAGATCCGGGCGTCTTCCGCGATTTCGGCGGCGGTTACCTCCAGGGTGGGCACGTTGCCGCCGGCAGCCGCGCCGCCGAACAGGGTCTGGGCGGCCTGAGCGGCCTTCTCAGCTTCTTCTTCCCCGTGAACGAGCTTCGTGACCTCGTATGCCAGCACTTTTTTGGCTTCGTTGATTTCCGCGCCTTCCAGGGCGCCCAGGCGGCGCACCTCGTCCATCGGCAGGAAGGTCAGCAGTGCCAGGCATTTTTCCACGTCCTTGTCGTCCACGTTCCGCCAGTACTGGTAGAACTGATAGGGAGAGGTTTTGGCCGCGTCCAGCCAGAGGGCGCCGGCTTCCGTCTTTCCCATTTTCCGGCCGTCGTGCGTCAGCAGCAGCTGGAAGGTGCACGCGAAGGCCTTCCCGTTTTCCTTGCGGCGAACCAGGTCCGCTCCGCCGAGCATGTTGCTCCACTGATCGTTGCCGCCCATCTCCAGCCGGCAGCCGTAACGATGGTAGAGCTCCAGGAAATCGTAGCTCTGCATGAGCATGTAGGTGAACTCCAGGAAGCTGAGGCCGTTTTCGGTGGCCATCCGGGCCTTGTAACAGTCCGCCGTCAGCATCTTGTTGACGGAGAACATGGAGCCGATATCCCGCATGAAATCAATGAAGTTCAGATGGCGGAGCCAGTCCGCGTTGTTTACGATCAGGGCCTGCCCATCGCTGAAATCCAGAAAGCGGGACATCTGGGCCTTGATGCATTCCACGTTGCTGTCAATGGTTTCCACGGTGAGCATCTTGCGCATGTCGGTTTTCCCGGAGGGATCGCCGATCATGGCGGTGCCGCCGCCCATCAGGGCGATCGGCTTATGGCCGGCCCGCTGCATATGCGCCATGGCCATGATCGGAATGTAATGGCCGATATGCAGGCTGTCCGCCGTGGGGTCGAAGCCCACGTAGAACGTGGTGGGCTCCTTCAGCTGTTCGTACAGTTCGTCCTCATATGTCATCTGGGCGATAAATCCCCGGTCTTTCAGGATATCCAGAATGTGTTCCATGGCTGTTTCCTCCCAATAAATTCTCTGCAGCGGATCCGGCTTCCGGATCCGTTATTTCAGGGATGCCTCCGTGAGCTGGCGGAGAATGGTCATCCCGGTGTCAATCTGTTCCGGCGTACTGTTCGAAAAATTCAGCCGCAGGGTGTTCTCGTGTCCGCCGCTGACGAAGAAATGCGTACCGGGTACGAAAGCCACCTTCCGTTCGATGGCCCGGTTCAGCAGTTCCTTCGCATTCAGGCCGTCCGGGAGCTCTGCCCAGACGAAGAGCCCTCCCTGCGGCCTGGTATATCGTACGCCCTCCGGGAACGCGGCCAGATGGCCGAGCATGGCGCGAAGCTGGGCGCCGTAGCCCCGGCAGATGGAGGCGATGTGATCCGGCAGCAGATTTTGCCGGAGGAACTGATCCACAATCGCCTGATTCAGGTTGGCGGTGTGCACGTCCGTAGACTGCTTGCCGACGGTGCACTTCCGGATGATGCCGGCATCCCCGGCGATGTATCCGACACGGAGGCCGGGGGAAATAATCTTGCTGAAGCTGCCCAGGAAAACGACCCAGCCTTCCTGGTCGAAGGATTTGATCGCGGGCAGCGGTTCGCCCTCGTAGCGCAGATCGCGGTAGGGATCGTCCTCCGCGACCACCATCCCGTAGCGGGAAGCGAGCTCGGCCACCTTCTGCCGGCGGTCGGCGGGCAGCGTTTTGCCGGTGGGATTCTGGAAGGTCGGGATCGTATAGAGCATCTTCGGATGATAC
>CAMKJS010000078.1 GCA_946413245.1 uncultured Clostridia bacterium | reverse complement strand
TCGTACAGGGAAGGGGAAATGCTCTGGAGCGCGGCCAGGAAAATCAGGATCTGAATGCCGCTGAGAGAAACGATTTTGAAGATATTGTTCACCGCGTCCAGAAGATACTGCACCAGTTCCTTGCCGATGCCGATGCTCATAACCAGCCTGGCGACGGTTTCCGCACCATAGACGTTTTCGTTCTGCCCCTCCCCCATCATCTGACCCGACAGGTTGGACACGCGCTGCATCAGCAGCCCGGTAGCCATGATAATCGGAATGAAGAAGATGGCCCGGGCCACGGCGCGGCCCCGGAACTTGCCGTTGAGCAAAATAGCGCACAGCAGGGAGAACACCAGAATCAGCGGGGTAAAGAGCAGCGTTTCCGTAAGGGTGCTCACCAGCTGGGGCACAAAGGTGGCGTCCACCAGCAGGGCCTGCCGGTAGTTTTCCCAGCCCACAAACTCCTTGGACACGCCGCCCAGGGGAACGATTTTTACCTCATTGAAGCTGTACTGAATCATTTCCACCATGGGCGTCAGGAACAGCAGGAAAAAACCCAGCAGCCAGGGCAGCAGGAAAATGATGCCCCACAGCGCGGTTTTCTTCGGAAAGGGCAGGCGATAATACCAGCCCCTCCTTCGTTCGCCGGTCACGGATTGATTGCGTTTCACGGCTTTCCCCCCTCCCGGACCAGATAGCCCTGGGCGGGAATCTTTTCATTGTCCCACAGGGCATCGGTCTTTCCATAGTTTACATACAGCGTCACGCCGTTTTCATAGGTCACTTTCCGCAGGGTGGAAGTGAGAATCTCGTGCGACACAGGCTGCGCCTGGCCCACCATGCGGTAAAAAGCGCTGAATTCCCGGTACAGCTGTGCCGCCTGCTCCAGATAATCCTGATACTGCACGGAGAAGTAGGCCATATAATCCGCGTCTTCCGTGTTGGCGAAGATGGAAGGCGGCTGCCAGGAGAATGTAAAGCGCGGGCAGGAGAGGCTCTCCAGCGCCCACAGCAGATGATTTTCCACGCCCAGATAGCTTTCCGTGTTCCAGGAGGTGCCGGAATAGGGCATGCTTCCGTCCAGCACCCATTGCAGGAATGGTATGGAAGCATCGGTAATGGCGAAGCCGTTGTCCCCGGAAGGCAGATTGGTAGCTCCGTCAGCGTAGGGCAGAGCATACAGGAGCGGCGCGTCCAGGAGAAGCGAATATTTGTCCGCGACGGTTTCCAGGGCATTTTCATATACGGGGATCGCCCCGATGCGGCTCAAATTCTGCTTGCGCTTATAATCGCCGATGGGGGTATTGCCCAGATCGAAAAGGTTCAGGCCGTCCAGATCCATCTTCTGCAGGCTTGACAGCGCCTTATCCGTATATTCGGGCAGGTAGTAGGGGGACACGTAATAGCCGGGATGATCCGTCCGGGAGCGCTTGAGGATGGGTTCTCCGAAGGTGTATGCCTCAGCGGGCTCCCCGTCGTGCTTGCGGGCCGCCTGGGTAAGCGTATTAAAGCCCCGGCGGGTATATACCCTGCCCCAGTAAACACCGGAATACAGCAATCCCCCCGTGCTTTGCAGCTTCTCCCGAAGCTGCTTCAGCTCCTTCGCGGAGCCCATGCCGCCATCCAGGCTCAGGCTGGAAAGGGCGGCGTTTTTGATTCCCCCGGTGAACAAGCCGGAAAAGATCAGCCGCACGTTGCCGATACCTGCCGCCAGGGCGGCGTCGTAAATCTCTCCGGCCTGCCGGATCGTGGTAGCCTGCACGGAGGAGGCATAGGGAACGCCCAGAATGAACTTGTCCTTCTTCACTGCGCCCAGGATTTCCATGAAGAAAGGCGCCTCCGCCTCCCGGGGATTCTCCTGCAGCGCTCCCCGCTCCACCAGATACTGCCGGTAGATCCGGGCCATCTCCAGATATCCGTCCGTTTCCGAGGTGAGCCACTTGTATCGCAGCACGATGTCTCCCTGATACACGTCTTCGCAGTAGCGGGGGCTGGTGATGCTTTCGTTGCCCGCCAGGGAAACGCTTTCCACCTCCCGGATGGCAAAGCTGGCGTTGACCCGGTTGAATTCGTCGCTCCGGCCGGAAATGTTGGCATAGATATTTGCCATCTCCGCCCCTTTTTCAATGATGGCCAGCATGGCGCTGTCCGTGCGTTTGATGCCGAAAACCGGCAATTCCACCGCCTGGCGGGGAGAAACGTAGGTGCCGGCGTTGATCAGGGCGTCCCGCCCGTACACCGGCATGCTGTACGCCGTTACGGCGGGTTTTCCGTTGTTCAGATTAATCAGCGCGCCGGAGCCGTCCGGCACCAGGATATAGCCTTCCTCCCCGGTATCGGCTGCCAGAAAATAGGGCAGCACGTCCAGCGCGGTGATTTCGTTGTTCTCGGTAAATCCAAGCTCCCCGCAGGGGATCGTGACCACCAGGTCGCCTTTTTCCAGCGTGAACCGGACCGTCGCCTGCAGCTGCGGCAGATACGACCGTTCGTAATTGACCGCCGCGTTGTCCTCCTCCATGTCCTCCGGGGTATAAATACCGCTGCTGAAGATCAGGGCATAAAGATCCTTGATGAGCAGCGCGCTCAGGGAATCGTCCTTCACCCGGATCATGTATTCCTGTTCCAGGCCCTGCATCCTGACGGCACGGTAGTTGTCCAGGAACTTGTTCGTTTCTTTGGTGGTCCAGCCTGCGTTATCCTTCAGGTCATAGTATTTGTCCGCCCGGATGGCCTTGGGCAGATCGTCAATGATCAGAGTATTATCGCCCAGGGTAAAATGGATTTCCACGCCGCCGGGAACAGTCTTCCATTCAAAGGTGCCCGTCTGCTGGGATTTGGAGCAGGTATCCATGGTGTTGACGGTGGCGTTCTGCGCATTGGAGATGAACGTGGCGACCAGCGTGGACTTCTGGGTATTCTTGATGGTTTTGTTGCCCTGCTGGCCGTTCATGACGCAGGTATCCCATGTTTTGCCCGTTTCCGGATCCACCAGGCGCAGCTGCAGCGTTTCCGCGTTAAACAGCAGCACCCTTTCCTCCGTTTCCGCGGCCACGGTAAAGCCCTTGTCCCCGGGCTGCATCTCATACGCTCCGGCACTGCCCATGCAGAGCAGCAGCAGAGCCACGCACAGGCCTACGATTCCCATACGCCAGCCTCTCATAGCGCGCCTCCGTTCGTCAAAAGAATTTTAACATCAGTTCTTTACTGAAGACCCTGACAAAATCCACCACATCCGACACCAGGGCAAACAGCAGCATCAGAATAAACACCAGAATCATCATGGCGACCACCGTGAGCAGCAGCCCGCCCATGCACCGCCCGAACCCGTACTCATGAATCACAGCCAGGCCGATGAACAGATACAGCGCGAACAGCACCGCCCCGATGCTCTGCAGAGCCGTCACGATCACCATCTCATCCAGAATCAGCACGTTGGACAGCAGCAGAGCCACCCACTGGAGCAGGCACATGGGGAACATGGCGTACATGGTCACCTGGAAGATTTCTCCCAGCTTTCCCTTCCCGTCCAGCAGCGTGGTCACGCACCAGTTGCCTACCACGAACAGGGCCACGGGAAACAGCACCGTCAGGGTCAGATACAGGCTGTTGATGCGGTAAATATCCGAGTAGTTGATCAGGAAGCCCTTGTATACGTAATCCATGATGACGACCAGCGCTTCCAGGAACAGCACGAAGAAGGCAAAGGCATAGCTGCCCGCGTGCTCGTACTTCAGGGCGTCAAACTGCTTGAAAGGGCGCAGCAGCAGACGGGTGGGAAAGCGCCAGAAAGTGTTGAACAGCCACTGTCTCATCGTTCGCTTTCCTCCCTTCTCCGCTTCCGCCGCCGGACGCTCCCGATCACGATGCCCGCCGCGACGAGTCCCGCGGCGACACAGGCAATGGGAACGAACCATTTGCGCAGCCGGGCAGTGCGCACCTTTTCGTAGGCCTTATCGTAATAGGTGCGGTCCTCCCCCATCTTCAGATAGGTCATCGCTTCCTCGTACCGGTCTTCCCGCAGCAGCATTCTGCCGATGCCCGAATAGGCCAGGGTCAGGTTATGGTTGTAGGACAGGGCCTCCCGCCAGTAGTCCGCCGCGGTCCCGTAGCCATACTCGTACTGGTTCCGCACCGCGTTCATCAGCGCCTTGCCGTACAGCGTCGGGGAGAAAACCTCGATGGACTGAGCCAGGGCATCCAGCACCACGATATTGTCGTCCACGAAGGCCACGTCCACCGGATTCCGGAAATAGCCTTCCCGGTCTCCGGGCCCGCCGAATACGAACAGCAGGCTGTGGTCTTCGTTGTAGGCAAACACCCGGGAGCGGGTGGAATCCAGGCAGATATAGACGCCGTACGCGTTGGTGTCCACCGCGATAAATCGGGAGGAACCCGTGGGAATGCCGAAGCCCGACTCGTTGAACCACAGATCGCCGGAGGGATATTCCTTTTCCGCGGGCACTTTGATGATATTCTCACCCTTGGCGTTCAGACGCTTCACCGTTTTTTTGTCCGTGCTGACCAGGGTGGCGAACAGGAAGCCGTCCTGATCGATACACAGGTTGGTAAAATCGCTGGGCAGCCACAGGGACTGGCGGGCCCGTTGCTCCCGGGTGGCAAACACGCGCCAGAGCAGCTGCCAGGGGGTAAAGGTAACCGCGTTCACACCGAAAAAGCGGGTAAAGGAGCCGTCGCCGTTGAGCTCCAGGATCCCCTCGTACATACCGCTTGAAATCACGTACAGCCGTCCGGCGCTGTCCACCACCATCTTGGTGGGGCGGTATTTCACGTTTTCGTAGCCGGTGATTTCCGGCCGGCCCATCACCTGGTTCAGGGTGTAATCGGGGTTGAAGCGCAGAATCTGGGATTTTTCGCTCTGGGTGATGTAGATCTCGCCGGCGGGGCTCACGGTAACGCCCGAGCAGGCATCCAGCTCCGTCTCCTTGCCGCTTTCATCCGTATAGGACGTCACCGCCTGGCGGAAGGTGAGATCGTGGTTGAGCACCACCAGGCGCTTGGCGCACAGGATGTAGATGGCGTCGTCCGACACATAGGCGTCCGTCATCCCGTCCAGGGCATCCAGCTCCGGATAGTCCCTGGCGGTAAGGGAATAAGCCAGGGTGTAGGCCGGCGGAGCGGACACGGCTTCCCCGTGAATGGTGTACAGGTAATTGCTGGTGCCCTGCTGTCCGTCGGCCGGGGCGGCGGCGGGCAGCAGGCACAGAATCAGGAGCAGGCAGAACATTTTCTTCATGATCAGCGCCCCCCTACTCTTTGATGCCGGAGGTAGCCATGGTTTCCAGCACGTTGGACTGGGAAATCATGAACAGCACCACCGGTACGATAAACATCAGCAGCGACGTGGCGGCCACCACGCCTGTGCGGGCCACGCCGGAACCGGTCAGCTGGTTCAGCATGGCAGGCAGCGGCTTCAGGTTTTCCGTGTAGATAAAGTTGCCACCGGTGGCGCCCCAGAGGCTCTGGAAGGATACAATGAACAGGGTGATCCATGCGGGCTTGACCGCGGGCATCACCACCCGCCAGAGCATGCCGAAATAGCTGGCTCCGTCGATGCTGGCCGCGTCGATCAGGGCAGTGGGCACCTGCTCCATAAAATTTTTCATCAGGAACAGCCCCAGAGACATGGAGAAGGCTGGCAGGATCACCGCCCAGTAAGTATCCACCAGATGGAAATAGCTCATCATCACGTAGTTCGGCACCGCCGTAACCGCCGTGGAAAACATCAGCGACATGAGCACGATGCTGTTGATGGTCTTGCAGCCCGGAAAGCGGAACTTGGCCAGCGGGAAAGCCGCCATGCAGCTGAGCAGGATATGCCCGACGGAGCCTGTCAGCACGATCAGCAGGGTGTTAAACAGGTAGCGGGAGAACGGCACCAGCGAATCCGCCAGCAATTCGATCAGATCGTAGAAGTTGTCCAGGGTAGGCTGAATCACGAACAGCCGCGGCGGGAAGATAAACAGCTCATTGATAGGCTTGAAGGCGTTGGAAACCATGAATACCACCGGGAACAGCATCAGCAGTGACAGCACGAACAGGAACAGCAGCAGGGCCACGCTGCCCGCGATGGAGCGGTTGCTTCTGCCCTTCGTAATCAGGCGGGAAAAGGCGGAATGGTGCAGTTTCTTTTCCTTTCGCGCCGCCTGGCGGGCGATCCGCCGGATCTTTTTCTGGTTTTTGGTGAGCTTTACTTTTTCTTTTTTCATCATGTGCCCACCTTTCCCAGCATCCGCTGCACCGCCTTATTGATAAAGAGCATCAGGAAGAACAGCAGCACCGCGATCGCGCAGGCATAGCCCATCTCCAGGCGGATAATGCCGTAGTCGTTCAGGTGGTTAATGATGGTGTGGGTGGCGTAATTGGTGGAGGGGAAGCCGTTCAGGGCCACCGTCACGTCCGCCACGGCAAGGGAATTGGTGACCGACATCACCGCGCCGAAGAGCAGCTGGGGGATCATGTTCGGCAGGGTAATATACCACAGCTCCTGCCAGCGGTTTTTCACCCCGTCCACTTCAGCGGCCTCGTACTGCGCCTTTTCCACGCCCTGCAGGCCCGCGATGAAGGAAAGGAATCCCACGCCCAGGCTCATCCACAGGGAAACCAGGATCACGATCAGCATCATGTACTTTTCGTCCCGCAGCCAGAGGATCGGCTCCGAAATCAGTCCCAGGTTCAGAAGCCTGGAATTGATAAAGCCGTAGGCGTCGCCGGAAAAGAGCTGGGTGAAGATCACATAAGCGTTGCCGGAAATGCTGGGCGCGTAGAAAACCACGGTCAGAAACGCCCGCAGCTTGGGCGGCAGTTCACAGAGCATCCAGGCCATCAGGAAGGAGAATATATATCCGAAGGGCCCGGTGATCACCGCCAGCAGGAGGGTATTCTTCACCGCCTTGAGGAAAATGGGATCATCCAGAAACAGGCGGGCATAATTGTCCAGCCCGATAAAGACGGGCGGCTGCAGCACGTTGAACCGGGTAAAGCTGAAAAAGATGGACACCAGCACCGGCACGATAGTGAAGACGGCAAAACAAAGCATGAACGGAGCCATCATCCAATAAAGCTGGCGATATTTCTTCGCCTGCTTCACGCCGTACCCGAAGCGCGTTTCCGCGCGCGCCGGACAGGTTTTCTGCATATGCTCTTCCCCCCTTTACTCTGCCGTGTTCAGGCCGAATTCCCTGCGCTTCATCGTGATTTCCTCGTTAATCAGCTCCACGCTTTCGTACAGGGTATCCACCGCGTTTTCATAGTTGGTGATAACGGATATAAAGGCGTTGTTGAGATAGCGTCCCGTAATATAGCCGCCGGGCACCTGCGGAATACCCCGCAGCGTCTTCAGCGCCGCATGGAGCACCGCTTTGGTATCCAGCTTCCATTGCACCCGTTCGAAGGCCTCCAGGTTGGCGACCAGATAGCGCCCGGCCTGGCCCAGTACGGCTTCCATTTCCCGGGCATAGCTGGTCTGGGTGTCGCCGGAGACCCACCATTTCAGGAAGGACCAGGCAGCGTTCCGGGTGCCCCGGCGGTCTGCGGTGTTTTTGATGATCATGGCGGCGCCGGTAACGCAGGGTACCCCCCGCGCCACGGAGCCGTCGGCCTCCCGGGTGCCGGGTACCTCGGCAATGCCCCAGGCTCCGCGGATCTCCGGCGCAGATACAGCCAGCCGGGTATAAGTGGACAGGTCCACGATGCCCAGCGGCACCTCGCCCAGCCGGAACCGGGTAATAAAGTCGATGTCCCGCGGGAAGCCGTGCTGGGTATAGAATTGCGTCCACCATTTGAACGCGGCGTTGGACACCTCCTCGTCCAGCAGGCACCGGAGGCCTTCCGCGTCATAGATTTCGCCCCCCGTCTGGAACAGGCGGGAGAGGAAAACGGTGTTCAGCGGCACCGAGTTGCCCATGGACAGCACGGCGCCCATGGTGGAGGGCGGGGCCGTGTCCAGATACAGTTCCATGTTGTACCGCTGCAGTTCCGGAATCATGCTGATCAGGTCGTCCCAGGTTTCCGGCACGCTCAGGCCGACTTCGTCCAGGATATCCTTCCGGTAGAACATCACCGGAAAGCTCATCTGATCCGGCAGGGCGTAGCAGCCGTCCAGGTAATAGAAGGATTCCAGCGCGGCCGGCAGGAACTGAGCGGCAACTTCCTCAAAATCGTCAAATTCCTTCAGATCCAGCGCAGCGCCCCGGAAAGCGAAATTCACCGGCGCCGTATTGCTGATCTGAATGGCGATGTCCGGCCCGTTTCCGGTAAAGGTGGATGGCAGAAGCACGTCGGCGTTGATGAGGCGCAGATTCACCTTCACGCCGTTCTCGCTTTCAAAGCTCTCGTTAATCAGCCGCCGGATCACCTCGAACTGGTCCCGGCCTGTGCTGAGCCACACGCTGATGGTCTGTTCCTGTCCGTTCCCGGTGCTGCCCGCCACGTTGTAATCGTTGGTGAAGCTGCCCACGAAGGCGCGGAGATGATGCCACAGTCCCTCGAAGAAATTGCCGTCGGCCCGGACCGCGGGCATGTTCTCCCCCACCAGCATGATATAGTCGATCTTCATGGGCTGATCCTTGAAATCCAGGACCGCTTTCCCCATGGCGGTGATGCATTCCTTGAAGGCGGAAAGCCGGCGGGGCCATTGCTCCTCGCTTTCTGTCAGCTCGTCCATCATGGCCAGCAGCCGGGTGATCGCCGCCGTGCGCTCGCTCCCGGAACCTGTCAGCTTTGTCATATCAGCCAGGATGCGCTGCAGATCCTGCTTTCTTTCAGTCAGGTTCTTCTGCAGGTTCGGGATGCGGATGAACAGCTGATAGCTCTGATAGGGATCCGGATTGGTGCCGGTAATGGCGATGATCTGGCGGTAAATTCCATTCAGCAGCGCCGTCTGATCGTCAATATCCCGGAGAATGGAGGCCATTTCCCCCAGCGACACCTCCAGCGCGATCCGGTGCGTGCCCTCGGTGAGATAGAACCAGTATTCCGGGGTACTCTCGGAAGCGTCCGACGGATTCACGCGGCTGGCCCGGAGCGGTGAAAACTGGAAGGAACCGCTGTGATAGAAACGCAGGTCCACCGCCTCGGCGAAGGGCACTTCGCCGTCGACGGTCAGCTTCCGGGTGGCGTACAGTCCCCGCAGGTCGCTCTGCTTGAACCGCAGGGCGATGCGGTACAGCCCGTCCTTCGGCGCGTCGATATCCCAGGCGATCCATTCTCCCGGTTCGTTCCAGGCGGTATCCCCGATGCAGTTGAGCACGATGTTGGAGGGGTGATAAGGCTCCGTCAGGGGCGAGGTGCGGTCGTTGACAGGATAAAAACTGGGGCCGGACTTAAGCGCCGCGTCCTCCGCCTGGATTTTGACAGGTTCGGTGTCCGCGTAAGCCGCGCCGGAATTCAGCCATCCCGCCAGATACTCCCGGTAAGCCGGCAGCGTCCGGGGCGGGGAAAGGGTGATCCGGTCCAGCACCATGCCCTCGTTCAGGGACTGAAGGCGCAGCGTGTTCTCCCCGGCGGGCAGGAAAAAGCGGAAGGCCTCCGTCACGTAGCCTTCCGGATCCTCCAGAAGGCATTCCCGCCATTCCGGCGTCTGCACCTGAGAAGGAAACGGCTGATTGCCCTGCACTTCTTTATAGTCCCGGCCGGCGTCGTTCCACATGCGGGAAAAGGAAAGCTCTCCCGCTTCCTCAAAGGGCAGGCTGCCGTTTACCAGCAAGGCGCGCAGGATGTCCCCGCCGCTGCCCTCTCCGGGGAAATAGCGCAGGGAAACGGTATAAAGCGCGTCCTCGGGGATGACCACACGGTATTCCACCCAGCCCTCGCCGCCTGTCATCAGCGTGCCGTCCGGCAGCAGCTCCAGATCCGTCATCCCGGCGGCGGAATATTCCGCGGCCGGAAGGGTCAGTTCCTCCCGGGCGTCCGGGACGTCCTGATGCTGCCGGAGATAGACCTCATATTTTTCTGCCAGCGCCGGAGACGCCGCCAGGCAAATCAGCACCGCTGTCAGCCATAAAGCCCAGCGCCTGATCATGCCGCGTCACCGCCTTTCTGCCCTTCATTCATGGTTCGTGAGACTTCCTGAATAGGAAGGCGGGACGCTCCGGAAGAGCGTCCCGCGATAGGAACGGGATGAATTATTTGATATAGCCCGCGTCACGGAAGCTGGCTTCGATTTCCGGCACAGCCGCTTCGAAGGTGGAGCGGATGGAGGTGCCGTCGTCGAAGGGCTTACGGGTCAGGCCGTAGAGGCTGACTTCGCCGCCGTAGCTCATGCCCAGGCCGGCGCTGTTCAGGTTGGCGATCGGGTTGAAGATGGTGTGCTTCTTCAGCCAGGTGTGCAGCTCGGCGGAAAGCTCGTCATTGAACTGTCCTTCGGGCTCCAGCTCGTAGTCGGGATCGGCCTTCGCCTGGATATCAGCCTTCTCCTCCTCGCTGAAGAGCAGGTCATAAGCCAGATGCACCAGGGCCTTGGTTACATATTCAGCGTCCATGCCGGGGAAGTCCACTTCCACGCCCTTGAGCACGCTGCCCGTCAGGCCCATGTCATAGTAGCTGCCGTAATAGTTCTCCAGGCTGGTGTAGTCGCCCTCGGTCTTCAGTGTGGCACCGCTGCCCCACGGATAGGGAACGAAGCCCCAGTCGAGGCCGTTGTTGGTCAGGCCGCCCATCTGCCAGCCGGCACGGTGGGTCATCGCCACTTCCACGCCCTGGTCAAAGGTGGCGGAAGGAGTTCCCCAGTAATCCGGGTCGCCTTCTTCGCTGCGGTTCACGGGACGGACGCAGCCGGCCGCGATCAGCTTCTCCAGCAGTTCGAAGGTTTCGATGTATTCGTCGCTGGTCAGGCCCAGGGTGAAGTCGGTATGCACAGCCATCTGGCCGCCGTTGGCGGGAGGCGCGAAGATTCCCCAGTAGTTCGGGTCAATGAAGAAAGCGTAGGTGCCTTCCGGCAGTTTGCTCTGCAGCTCGACCATGTAGTTATAGAAGGAATCATAATCCCATTTGCCCATCTTGAACATTTCGCCGGGATCGTATTCCATGCCGGCTTCCTGGATCATGGCGCGGTTGAACACCAGGCCTTCCGGTCCCGGGAATCCGGTGATGAAGCCGTAGCGGGCACCGCCGGTCAGGCTGGCATCCTTGAACAGCTGGGGCATCTCGATCTCTTCCAGGGCCGCGGAGATATCCGCCAGCGCGCCGTTCGCCGCCAGGTTCATAACCCACATGGAGGACAGGTTGTTGGTCACGTGCCAGGCGGGAGCGCCGCCGGAGACGGACAGGATCCACTCAGCGGGCATATCGTCCCACTCGGAAGTGGAGGTGTAGAATTCGAAGTCGCAGTTGTAGGCTTCCTTGATCGCCTCATAGCGGGGCAGCCAGGCGGCCTTGTCCACTTCGCTCACGTCTTCGGCGTAGGGATTTACGTTGTCCCAAAGACGGATTTTCACGGTGTTGCCCTGCAGATCATACTTCAGATCATTCAGCGCGGACGCCGTGGAGGCCAGGCTCAGCGCGAGGGCCAGAGCCAGGACCAGTGCCAGTAGTTTCTTCATGTGTGGTTTCCTCCTTTTATTTTTTTAGGCTGATTCTCAGCCTATCAGGAACGATACAGGGGATGAATAGGAAATAAAGTGAAAATAGAAAACACCAAATTCAGGGTAACCGACAGGCCCTGCACTCATTTCTCTTCTCTGCGAAGTATGATAGCATTCACCCTTGGGTTTGTCAAGAACCGGATGGAACAAATGGGAAGAATTTTTCTGAATCGTACAGGAAAAAGGCTGGAAGCGGATCATTCATGCCGAAAACTGCGCTTGACAGGTATCCGGGTTTTCGCTATGCTTTACGCAGATTGATACCCCTCTACACCTGAACACGGACCTCTTCTGAACCGTTGCGTTTTCAGCCGTTGAATCAGTTCGAGCCATTGAGTAAGGAGTGAAAGCCATGTCATCCTATCCTATTCGTTCCACCCCCGGGGATACCGCCTGGTTCCGGGCAGCGCGTTTCGGCATGTTCATCCACTGGGGGCTGTACGCCCTTCCCGCCCGGCACGAGTGGGTGAAAACAAACGAGAAAATCAGTGAGGAAAAGTACGATCAGTATTTCCGCCATTTCGACCCGGATCTGTACGACGCCCGGGAATGGGCAAAAGCGGCAAAGGCGGCGGGTATGAAATACGCCGTGCTGACCACCAAGCACCACGAAGGCTTCTGCATGTTCGACAGTCAGTTTACCGATTATAAATGCACCAACACGCCCGCGGGGCGGGATCTGGTGAAAGAATTCGTGGACGCCTTCCGGGCCGAAGGCCTGCGGGTGGGCTTTTATTATTCCCTGATCGACTGGCACCATCCCCATTTCCCCATCGATATTTACCATCCCCGGCGGGATGATCCGGACGCCTTTGAGCAGAACCGGGGCCGGGATATGAAGATTTACGCGCAGTATATGCGGGATCAGGTGCGGGAGCTGCTCACCAACTACGGAAAAATCGATATCCTGTGGTTTGACTGGTCCTATCCCGATCAGCACGGCGGCCCGGGCCGGGAATGGATGCGGGGCAAGGGACGGAATGAATGGGAGAGCGATCAGCTGATCGCCCTGGCCAGGGAGCTGCAGCCCGGTATTATTATCGACAACCGGGCCGACGTGGAGCAGGACCTCTGGACGCCGGAACAGTATCAGGTGACCGAATGGGTGCGGCACCGGGAAACGGGCGAACTGGTCACCTGGGAAGCCTGCCAGACCTTTTCCGGCTCCTGGGGCTATCACCGGGACGAAAGCACCTGGAAATCTCCCGAAATGCTGATCCGCATGCTGGTGAACACCGTATCCTGCGGAGGCAACCTGCTGATGAACGTGGGTCCCACCGCCCGGGGTGAATTTGATTACCGGGCAAAGGCGTCCCTCCAGGTGTTTGCCGACTGGATGCACGGCAACAGCCGGGCCATATACAACTGCACCATGGCGGAGCCGGATCTGCTTCCCTCCCTGCCGAGGGACTGCCGCTTTACCCAGAGCGAGGATGGAAGCAGGCTCTATATCCATCTGTTCGCCTACCCCTTCGGACAGCTGCTGCTGCCGGGGTTGGCCGGGAAGGTGGAATACGCCCAGTTCCTGCACGACGGCAGTGAAATCCTGATGACCGAAGGCAAAGTGGATCATTTCTCGGAAGGCGCGGCCCGGGGCGACGGCCTTCTGGTGCTGAACCTTCCTGCCGTGAAGCCCGCTGTAACAGTGCCTGTCGTCGAACTGTTCCTGAAATAACTCCTGTCATGTGACACGGGGACGGTTCTCTTGTCACATTCACTCTCTATTTTCACTCTCCGCTGGAAGGAAGAAACCGGTATGATGAATCATATGACAGTCCTCATTCTTGTTCTCTGCCTGCTGCTGTGCTGCGCGGCTGTTCCGGCGCACGGACAGGAAACGGAAATCATCACGGAATCCTTCTCCTACAGGCTGTTTCCGGCCTTCGGAAACGATGAGCTGGCGGTCTCGGATCTTCCCGCGCTGCGCGCGCTTGTCTGGGAGGAATACCGGCAGGCCATGCTTGCGGAGGAAACCCTCCGGGAGGAAACAGAAGCCCGGGTCATGCGGCTGGGCGACGTGGAAATGCGCTATTTTGTCAAAATCGTCGGGGAGAAGCCGGAGCAGGGATATCCTCTCTATATCGCCTTCCACGGCGGCGGGGGAAGCGACACGCCGGACATCAATGACGAGCAGTGGGAAATGATGCAGTCTTACTACAGCGACGCGCTGGAATGCGGCGTTTACGTGGCGCCCCGGGGCGTACGGGATACGTGGGACACCCATTTCAATCCCGAATCCTATCCGCTGTATGACCGGCTGATCCGGTACATGATCCTGACGGAAGACATCGATCCCAACCGCGTCTATCTGGAAGGCTTTTCCGCGGGAGGGGACGGCGTGTACGCCGTGGCGCCCCGGATGGCGGACAGGTTTGCCGCGGCCAACATGTCTTCCGGCCATCCCAACGGCGTAAGTATGCTGAATATGAAAAACCTGCCTATCCAACTCCAGGCCGGAGAATACGACAAAGCGTATTCCCGGAACACCGTCACCGCCGAATACGACGGGGTTCTTGACGCGCTGGAAGCGGAATATGGCGGCTATATTCACCGGACGCTGATCCACTACAACTGCGGCCATAATTACAAGGATTACAAAACGGAAGACCTGCCCGTGCTCGCCGATCCGCAGGCATGGCTGGAAAAGAACGATCGGTCCATCCTGCGCGTCAACAGCTTCCCGCCGGCCTGGATGGACCGGTTCACCCGCGTCCCCCTGCCGAAGGAAGTGACCTGGGATCTTTCCACCCGGGCTCCCAGGCGGGACGTGGAGAGTTTTTACTGGCTCTCCGCGCCGTCCGGAACGACCGAGGGCGTCGTCCGCGCCGCGTATGACCGTTCGGACAACCGCATTGTCCTTCAGACCGAAGGGCTGAAGGGGGATTTCAGCATCCTGCTGAACGAGCAGATGGTGGATTTTGACCTTCCCGTCACATTTGAAGCGGACGGCGAAATCATTCAGGCCCTGGTCACACCCGGCCGCACGGTATTGGAAGAAACCACCCGGGAAAGAGGCGACCCCAACTATCAGTTCGAGGCACGGATCTCCTGGACCGAGCTTGTGTCAGG
>CAMKJS010000077.1 GCA_946413245.1 uncultured Clostridia bacterium | reverse complement strand
TATTGGTCGTCTACAAACTCATCATAGAAGGCAGCTTCAGGTCCATATGACAGAAGGTCTTCCTGGCTTATTCCGGCGGATCCGCGAACCGCTACACCTACGTGCTGGGCCTGCTGACCGCGGAATCCGCCGATGACCTGCTGGACCTCCGCTCCTGGAGCAAGAGCATCACGCCCGTCCTGACATTCTATTCCGTGGACGGTGAATACGGTCCCGGTCATAACTCCTTTTTTACCTGCAGCGACGGTGAGCTGATGATCGCGTACCATGCGGAGACCAGCCTGACCGGAATGCTCCGGTGCGACGGGATCCGGCGGGTGCACTTCCGGCCGAACGGAACACCTTATTTCGGCCTGGCCGCGTCCGAAGACCTGGTCCGGGCCTCCGTTTCCTCCAGGATCATCACCGGGCAGCGCAGCAATGCCTGAAGCCGGTCATCAGGTTTCTTCCCCGCGGCTCTGCTCCCTGAACTGTGCCGGGCTGACCCCGACCGCGTTCTTGAAGCTCCGGCTGAAATGGAACGGATCCGGATAACCCACGCGGACAGCGATCTCCCGTACCGTCAGGCCGCTGTCTGCCAGGAGCTTCCTGGCTCGGCTCATCCGCAGGTCAGTCAGATATCTCATCGGGCTTGTGCCCGTCTGTTCATGGAACAATTTGCTTAAATAGGGTGCCGACACACCCAGCGATTCAGCCAGTGCCGAAAGATCCACCTGCCTGTCATAGTTTTCCTGCAGGTATACCCGGACGCTCTCGGCCAGCGATGCGGCGTCCGATTCCCGCCTGGGCGCCATCTGCTGCTCCCGGGCCAGCAGCGCTGCCTCCAGCCGCTGCAGCAGCCTGCCCAGCTCCTCCGTGTTGACCGGCTTGAGCAGGTAATCCACCGCGCTGTTCTGTATGGCTGCCTTCATATATTCAAAATCGCTGTATCCGCTGACGATCACGCAGCATACGCCGGGATACTCCTTCCGGAGCCGCGAGATCAGTTCGATCCCGTCCATCTCCGGCATCTTGATATCGCTGAACACCACATCCGGCAGCAGCTCCCTGACCTGCTCCAGCGCTTCCGTCCCTGTCCCGGCACGGGAGACCACCCGGAAGGCGCCATTGCTTTCCTCGATCCGCCGCGCGATATTGTTTACGATCAGTTTCTCATCGTCCGCGACGATCACCTTAAACTGCCTGGCCATGCCATTCCCCTCCGATCACCACGCAGGCTCCGCCCTCCGGATTGTTCTCCAGCCTGAAGACAAAGCCCTCCCCGTACAGCAGGAAAAAGCGGATATATACATGCAGGATCCCCATCCCCTGGATCTTCAGGGAAGGCAGGGTGGCGGTCCTCCGGATCTCCTCCATCTGCGCTGTCAGCGCCGCCCGGGTCTCCGGATCAAAGCCCGGACCGTTGTCCCGGATCCTCATCTCATAGCTGTCCCCGGACACGGCGCCTTCGATCCGGATCCGGTAAGGTGGCCGCCGCGTCGTGGTGAACTTGATCGCATTTTCCGCCAGCAGCTGCACGCACAGCTTGGGCACCGGCACCGGATCCATCTCCGGCGGCAGGACGACCTCGCAGGCCAGGTCTCCCTGGTAACGGATCTCCATGCACCGCAGGTAGTCCTTTGTGTGCCTGATCTCCTTTTCCAGCGGCACCAGCTGGGCCGAATCCGATGAGATATAGCGCAGGATCCCGGCCATGGACTGGCACATCTCCGCGATCTCCGCGTCCATGCCCTCGTCCGCCATTGCCTGGATCGCCTGGAGGCTGTTGAACAGGAAGTGCGGGTTCATCTGTGCCTGCAGCGCCAGCATGCGGGACTGCATCTCCTGGTTCTGCAGTTCCAGCAGTTTCGCCACATGCCCGGACAGCGTCTCCTGCATCCGCGAGAAGGAGGTATGCAGCGTCTGGATCTCCCGGATGTCCGAATCCACGGCCGGCAGCGGTTCCGGATGCTCCAGCTCGATCTGCCCGACCTGGTCACAGATATCCGCCAACGGGCGGGTAATCCTCCGGGAAACCAGCCCGGAGGCAAGCACTGTCAGCACCAGCGCTCCCAGGGTAATCAGCAGGATCGTCACGATCTGGTCCTGGACCGATCGGAACAGATCCGCTTCCCGGATGCTCATCACGGCGTAAAACTGCCCCCTGCCGGCAGGCACGCAGCAGAGCAGGTTCCCGTCCCCCACGGCGGTGAAACGGTCCGGGAAGCCAAGCTTCTCCGCGCCTGTGAAAGCAGCCCGGTCCTCCGCGTCCCTGGGAAAAATCCGTTTTCCTTCCTGGTCATAAAAGGATACGCTTTCCCCGAAAGCGGACCGGTACGACATCATGGCGGAAAGGATCCTGCTGACCCGCTGCCGGATCTCAATATATCCGCAGGGAATCCCGAGGTTGTCGTAGTTTTCCATCACCAGGGTGACGAACTCCTTGCCGTAGGAATCTGTCATGTACTTGGACAGTTTTTCGTCCCGGCCGGAAAAGAAAAGAAGCTGGCGCGTCTCCTCCCCGGAAAGCCGGTCGTACCAGGGTTTTGTTTCCGCGTTGTCCGCCGAGACCTCGTTATCCAGCCCGGTGGAAACCCGGACCCCGTCCCTGGTATACAGGTTGATCTGGTCGATCGGCCGGTTCGGGAAAACGATCAGGGAAAGAATCATGTATAGCTTGTCCGCTTCCTCGGACAGCCCCCGGGAGTTGCCCGGGCGCAGATACAGCCGGTCCTGCAGGCTTGTGGAATAGATGATGTTCATCGCCATGGTCCGCATCTGGTCGATCTCCCGGTCCGCTGCCGCGGCCATGGACTGTGCCTGCTGGCTGAGCGTGTTCAGCACTTCGCTGCGCACCCGGTTCCCGTGGATCAGCGAAAAAGCGGTAGCCAGCGCCGCAAAAGCCAGCAGGATCAGGACGGCATAGGTGCCCAGCAGGATCCCGCGCACTGTTCTTCCGCGCCCTTGCCGCATTCGCATCTGCCACCGCTCCCTTTCCGGATCCCGATATTGTGTAACGTTTCGTTTTTACTGATTTTCAGTATAGGAAAGCAGGCGTTTTTTGTCAAGGCGGGACACGTTTTCTTTATCCTATCTGGTCTGCTTTTGGTTAAAAATATCCATGGAAACCGACAAAAAGTTCCATTCCTTTTGAACGGATATGTTTCTATAATAGTATCATAGGGAAGCCGGAGCATACCGGCACCCGAAAAAAAGACAGGATACAGAAGGAGGATTCCACAATGAAGAAAATGCTTGCCCTCGCCCTGGCACTGATGATGCTGCTGGGTGCCGCCGCCGTCGCCCATGCCGATGAAGGCGTAACGATCACCTACATGGCCAGCCAGGACTGGGTCCAGGACGCTGAAATGGAACTGGCTGAAAAGTTCACTGAGCAGACCGGTATCAAGGTTGATTTCCAGATCATCCCTTCCGATCAGTATACGAACCTGCTGAACAGCAAGCTGAACAGCGGGGAGTGCCCGGACCTGTTCGGTTCCCAGGCCGGTAAAACCGACATCGTGACGCTGCTGAACGTGGAAAAGAATGCCGTGGATCTGAGCGGTGAAGCCTGGGCTGCCACCGTGGATCCCCTGGCCGCCGCCGAGACCTCCGTGAACGGCAAGCTGTACGGCCAGCCCGCTCAGGACGTTTCCGCTGTCTGGGCCATTGCTTACAACAAGAAGGTTTTTGAGAAGCTGAACCTGAAGGTCCCCACCAATTATGAAGAGTTCAAAGCCGTGTGCGAAGCCATCAAGGCGGACGGCATGATCCCGATCTACGAAGCGGTTGCCGATGGCTGGCATCATCAGCTGTGGTTCTGCGAACTGGGCGTCGCCATTGAGCATGATGAGCCCGGCACCGCCGATAAGCTGAACAGCAACGCCATGAAGTTTGCCGACAGCGCCACCGCGAAAAAGCTGATCGAGCAGATCAAGGAAATGGTGGACCTTGGTTACTGGGGAGACAACTACATGGCCAACGAATATGCTGACGCCGCCAGAGCCATCGCCGAAGGCGAGTGCGCCATGACTGTTGCGAACCAGGGCTTCCCGACGGACCTGAACGCCGCCTATCCCGAATTCCCGGCCGAGGACATCGGATTCTTCGTCATGCCTCTGTGCGACAACCAGGTGCTGAACATGAATCCCGTCGGTCCGACCCGCTTTATCTACTCCGGTTCCAAGAACATCGACGCCGCGAAGCAGTACCTGGCCTTCCTTGCTGAGCCGGAAAATATCCAGTACCAGATCGAGAAGGTCGGCAAGTTCAATACCCTGCCCTTCACCACCGCCAAGGATGCTTATTCCGATGATATCTCCGCCTTCTATGCGGCCTATCCGGAGCATGGCACCGTCTACCAGACCGCTGTCAACTATGTCAATCCCCAGTGGATGGAAATCGGCAAATTCCTGGTTGAAGTGCTCCAGGGCGACTCCACCGCCGAGGGCATGCTGAAGTATATTGACCTCAACCGTGAGAGCCAGGCGAAAGCTGCCCAGGATCCTGCCTGGAACTGACCTGATTCCCGGACCACAGGCGGAGGAAACCGGTATCCCGGTTTCCTCCGCTTTTCAAAAGACCGTCTTTTCCGATGGCGGAAAGAACCCTCCTGGAGGATAAACATGAATAAGAACCGGATCTATCCGACCTATTTCGTCTTCGGCGCGCTGCTGCTGTATACCGTGCTGTTTGTGCTGCCGTCCCTGACAGGTCTCGGATACTCTTTCACCGACTGGTCCGTTTATTCCGATGAAATCCATTTTATCGGCCTGGAAAACTTCGCCACCGTGTTTTCGTCGGATTACAACTACACCCGGATGCTGGCCAACACGATCCGGTTCACCCTGGTCACCACGGTGGTGAAAAATGCGGTAGGCCTGGCGCTGGCGGTTCTGCTGACCAAGAAAGTGAAACTGCTGAATTTCCACCGGGCGGTGATGTACCTGCCCTGCGTACTCTCCGCGCTGATCGTCGGCATGATCTTTAAGTCCGTCCTGAATCCGAAAATCGGCCTGCTGAACACCTTCCTGCGCCGGATCGGCCTGGGTTTCCTGGCCAGCAACTGGCTAACGGACTCAAAGATCGCCTTCCGTTCCGTCATGGCGGTGGACATCTGGAAGGGCATGGGGTATATTATGACCATCCTGATTGCCGGCATTATGTCCATCCCCCAGACGTATTATGAGGCCGCCTCCATCGACGGCGGAAACGCCTGGCAATGTTTCCGGCATATCACGCTGCCGCTGCTTGTGCCGACGCTGACCGTGACCACCGTGCTCAACGTGATCTACGGTCTGAAGGTGTTCGATATGGTTTACTCCCTGACCAACGGCGGCCCCGGATTCGCCACGGAAGTCATGTATACAGGCGTTTACAAAGAGTTTGGCCTGGGGCGTTACGCCGTGGGTACGACGCTCTCCACCGTCATGACCCTGGTCATGCTGGTCGCCGGTTACTTCATGATCAAGCACATGGTGAAGGGAGATGGACAGGAAATATGAAACGCAGGAAACTGTTCGCCGCAGTCGGAATCAACGTCCTGGCCTGGGTGCTTTCCCTGATCCTGCTGGCACCCCTTCTGCTGATCCTGTTCAACAGCTTCAAGACCCGCAAGGCCGCAGCGGATATGAGTCTGACGCTCCCCGCCTCCCTGGAATGGTCCAACTATGCCCTTGTCATCGAGAAAGGAAAGTTGGGGACCACTTTCCTGAACAGTATGCTCTATTCGGTCTGCAGCGTGCTCCTGTGTACCCTGCTGTGTACCATGGCCGCCTATGTGCTGTCCCGGAACCGCCGGAAACTGCACAATTTCCTGTATCTCTTCGTGGTCCTGGGCATCGCCATTCCGATTAATTACATTCCGCTGATCAAGGTCATGCAGACCCTGAAGCTGATGAACACCCGGGCAGGGATCATTCTGCTCTATACCGCCACCCAGATCCCTTTCAACGTTTTCCTGATCCACAGTTTCGTCAGTAAGATCTCTCCGGAGATTGACGAGGCTGCCGTCATTGACGGTGCGTCGCCCCTTTCCCTTTTCTTCCGGATCGTGATGCCGCTGATGAAGCCGGTACTGGTCACCGTGATGGTGCTCACCTTTCTGAATACCTGGAGCGAGTTTGTGATGCCGCTGTATTTCCTCGGCAGCACAGACAAATGGCCCATGACCCTGGCGGTGTATAATTTCTTCGGGATGTATTTCAAGGACTGGAACCTGGTCTGCGCGGACATCGTGCTGACCAGCCTGCCGGTCATCATCATCTACCTGCTCGGCCAGAAATACATCGTTTCCGGCATGACCGCCGGGGCAGTCAAAGGATGAACCTCTGACGACCGCCAGTGGCGGATATTTCGTCAGAGGTGAATTCAACCGAAAGGGAGTGATCTCTCCAGTGGAGAGTCACGACCATTGAGGTTGCGGGAGAACCTCTGACGACCGCCAGTGGCGGATATTTCGTCAGAGGTGAATTCAACTGAAACGAGCGATCTGCCCTGTGGGCAGTCGCGACGATTGAGGTTGCGGAAATTCCGAGGGCAAAGCCCTTGGAAAAAAGTCGGCGCCATTCTGGGCGTGAAAGGATCCTGCCTATGCATCAGATCACCGTTGCCCCCGGTATCACCCGCGTCCTGCTGAATCCGGAAAGCACCGAAACGTTCACCCCCGTCGTTTTCCGGGACGAAGGAAGCGATTACCTGCAACTGGCCGCGTGCACTTTCAGCCCGCGGCCTGTCTGGCGTCTCACCGGCCAGGGGGAAAGCGGTGAAGTAAAACAGACCGCAAACGGCGAGGTCGTCTCCTTTGACTCCGGGGAACGCGTACAGGCCGGGATCGCTTATTCCGCCGTGCTGCGTTTCACTTATCCGGGTGCCCCGGTCCTGACCGGCCTCGGTGCCCATGAGGACGGCATTTTCGACTATGCCGGCCGGTCTGAACTGCTCTATGAACATAACATGAAGATCCCGATCCCCTTCCTGCTGAGCAGCGACGGCTGGGGCATCCTGATCGAGGCTGGATGCGCCATGCGGTACCGGGGAGAGCGGAACGCTTTCACCTTTGAGCTGGACGCAGTCAACCGGCTTTCCTTTCTGGTCTTCAGGGGACAGGACTGCGCGGATGTGCTGAAAAAGCTGGCCGGAGTCGTCGGAAAACCGGCCATGCTGCCGAAGTGGGCCTTCGGTTATATGCAGAGCAGGGAGCGGTACCGGTCCGCGGACGAGGTGCTCTCCGTGGCCCGGGAATTCCGGCGCCGGGGGCTGGGGCTGGACTGCATCGTCCAGGACTGGATGACCTGGAGCGACGGCTGCTGGGGTGACAAGACACCCGATCCGTCCCGTTTCCCGGACATCCGCGCCCTGACGGACGCCCTGCATGCCATAAACGTGCATTTTATGGTCTCCGTCTGGCCGAACGCCGGCAGCGGCCGGGACTGCGACGAATTTGCGCAGGCCGGGCTGTTCTTGCCCTCCAGCCGGATCTATGACGCGTTTTCCCCCGAAGCCCGGAACCTGTACTGGCAGCAGTGCATGCGTTACTGGATGAGCGGCGGCACAGATGCCCTCTGGTGTGACAGCTGCGAACCGATCACGGATCCGGACTGGTGCGGTAATGAGAAGCGTGATCCGGAGGACAGATACCGTCTCATTACGGATGCTTCAGCTCTTCGGATGGATCCTGTCAGCATGAACTTCTATGCCTCCTGCCATCTGAGGGGTCTTCGGGAACACTGGCTCCGGGATCTTCCCGGCAAACGCCCCGTGCTGCTCTCCCGCAGCGGCAGTCTGGACTCCGGCAGCCTGGGAGCCATTCTTTGGTCCGGTGATATCGCTGCCCGCTGGGACGTGCTGGAAAAACAGGTCACGGAGGCCGTCCGGGTCTCCTGCAGCGGCATCCCCTGGTGGACGCTGGACATCGGCGCCTTCTTTGTGGACCGCAAGGATCCCTGGTTCTGGCGGGGAGACTACCCTGCCGGCGTTCAGGATCCGGCGTACCGGGAGCTGTATATCCGCTGGTTCCAGTTCGGAGCCATGCTGCCCGTTTTCCGTTCCCACGGCACAGATACGCCCCGGGAACCCTGGGCCTTCGGGGATGAGGGCAGCCCGGAATATGCCTGCCTGCGGAACATCATCCGCCTGCGTTACCGCCTGCTTCCCTGGCTGTATTCGGAGGCTGCCCGCAGCTGCGAAACAGGCCTGCCCCTGATCCGGGCCATGTTCACCGCCTTCAGCGGAAACGACCTGGTTCGTGATCTGTCGGACCAGTACATGCTGGGCGATGCCCTGCTGGTAAAACCGGTCACCCGTTCCCTGAAGAACGGCGGAGGAACTACAGAAGCCATCCTGCCTGAAGGGGGCTGGTACGACCTCTTCACAAAATCCTATCAACCCGGCGGCAGCAGCGTGACCGTCGAAACACCCCTGGACCGCTTCCCCGTTTTCATCCGTGCGGGCAGTATCCTGCCGGTTTCCGGGGACGCATGCTGCGCGGCGGGCCTGAAAGCCCCCGCGGACGAGCTGCTGGTCTTCAGCGGTGCTGACGGTGCTTTTACCCTTTACGACGATGAGGGCGACGGCATGGATTATCTCCACGGGGCATACCTGAAGATCCCCTTCCGCTGGGAAGAAGGCACCGGAACCCTCATGGCCGGAAAAGCAGAGGGAACTCTTCCGGCCCGTGCCCGGCTGCAGATCCGCCTGATCCGTCCGGACGGTCTCAGCGAAACCCGCACACTGGAATATGACGGTGAGCCTGTTAACCTGAAGTTTCAGTAACGTTTCATCTGATTTTTCTCTTTGTTTTCCGCTGTTTCCGCTTCGGTTTCCCTTTCGGTAACAGAAATGTGTTTGTTTTTTTTGACAGAGCATCTGCTTATTCAACGAAATTTCAGTCCGAAAACAGCACGCGCTTACAAGCAGTCTCTGAATCTGTACCGATAGACATCAATAGAATAGACCTCCTTGCATACCATTTTTACCTTCTATATTATCAGCAACCCGGACGTGGAACACCACAACTCCTACGCCGCCTTTGATATCAACGGCGAGATGAAAAACTGCACCGTGATCTTCACGACGGAGCCCTTCCGGAAGCCTGGCGACATGTTCTTCGACCATATGGTGACCGGTCTTGTGCCGATCGACGATCTGGGCACCCTCTACACGAAGGAGGACGCGGCCAATTTCGCGGTTCCGACCACGGGCGGCACCGGCGCGGAATCCACCATCAACTACGTCATCACCGACGTGGAGAAGAAGCGCAAGTTCGTCTGCGTGGACCCCAACGACATCCCTGACGTGGCCGTGGTTGATCCGGACATGATGTCCAGCATGCCCAAGGGCCTAACCGCCTCCACCGGCATGGACGCCCTGACCCACGCCATCGAGGGCTACACCACGAAGGCTGCCTGGGCGCTGGCCGACTGTCTGGACCTGGAGGCGATCAAGCTGATCGCGAAGAACCTGCGCAAGGCCGTGCAGAATGATCCGGACGGCCGCGAGGGCATGGCACTGGCGCAGTATGTGACCGCCATGGCCTACTCCAACGTGGGACTGGGCATCGCGCACTCCATGGCGCACACGCTGGGCGCCGTGTACGACACGCCCCACGGCGTGGCCTGCGCGATGATGCTGCCCATCGTGATGGAGTACAACCAGGAGTACACCGGCGAGAAGTTCAGGGACATCGCCGAGGCCTTCGGAGTGGATACGAAGGGCATGAGCGCGGACGAGTACCGCAAGGCCGCCATCGACGCGGTGCGGCAGCTCTCCGTGGACGTGGGCATCCCCACCAAGCTGGAGAAGCTGAAGGAGGAGGACCTGCCGTTCCTGTGCGAGTCCGCCGCCGCGGACGCCTGCGCCCCGGGCAACCCGAGAGCGGCTTCCCTGGCCGATTTCGAAGCCATGTTCCGCAAACTGATGTAATACTCATTCTGAACGGATACTGTTCTCATACTAATCTCAATTAAATATTTTACATATCCAATCCCGTTTCGTAATACTCATGATTGTCTTTCGAGAAAGGTTGTTGATGGTCTGACAGAGACGATCGACAACCTTTTCCAATGTGGGGAATACTTCATTTCGGAAGCCCTGGGTTCTCAACTCTCGCCAGATCTGTTCGATGGGATTCATTTCAGGAGTATAGGGTGGAATGTTGAGCAGTGTTATGTTTTCGGGAACTTCCATAGAATTAGACTTGTGCCAGGTCGCCCCATCGCAGACCAACAGAATATCGTCATTCGAATACTGCTTGGAAAGCTCACTAAGGAAGACGTTCATCCATTCTGTATTGCAATAGGGCAGGACCAGGAAGAAGCCTTCTCCTGTCATCGGCTCAACTGCACCATAGGTATATCGATACTCTCGGATATGGTGACATGGGACTTCTGGTCGGACACCGGGCGAACACCAGCAATACTTGGGTTTGTTGACCCGTCCGAATCCTGCCTCATCCTGGAACATGAGCCGTACTTTCTTCTTTGGATTCTGTATACAATGCTTCTGTACTACGCCTTTAATTTTTTGTGGCCGTGATTTCCTCATCGTCGGCCTTTTTTGGGTGCCGGGATCTCGGCATGACTTTCCGCCATTTGTGCCTGTCCAGGACCATGTAAATATACCCTCGCCCAGTATCCCGCCCGAGCTTCTCATCGAAGGCTTGCTTGATCTCTTTCGCGCCGACTACCTGCCCGGCTTCTGCGCGTTCCCGAAACTGCTGCAGAATATCTTCTTCCTCTTCCACGCTCATATTGCGGTGATTGCCGCCATAATTCTTTTTCGTGTAGAAGGCATCACAGCCCGCTTCCGGTTTTCTTATCGTGGCATTCCTTGCAAAGACTTTCCCAGTTTGTCTGATTCCAGAACAGCCGCTGGTCTCCTCGGTGAGGAATGATATGATCCACAACCGTCGCCGGGACAATCTTTCCCTCCGCCTGACAGAAAGCACAGAGCGGATGCTGCTTCAGGAATAATGCCCGGGCTTCACGCCAGCGGGCATCATACCCACGGGCGGAGGCACCGCCGCGTTTACGGTCATCACTGTACATTCGGTGATCCTTACAGAACACCTGGCCCTGGTCGCAGAACCTGGGACACCCCGGGTAGCGGCAGGGCCTTTTAGGCTTTTGGGGCATTTTCGCACCTCCGTTCAGATAATCAAAAAGCCCCGGTCGTCATATTCTAGTAGTATGAAACGAACTGGCAAGTCTGTCGAAGCAAGATAGCATAAACCTGGCGTTTATGCTACCTTTGAAATCCTTGGCGATTGAAGTAATCAGGGGTTCATGATGGAATTGGATCGAGGAATATGGTATACTCTTAATGGGCAGTCTGCCCGACAAACCGGGATTTGCGGAGGTGAACATGATGCTAGCAATACTTAAAACGAGATTTTCAGAGCATAAGGAACTGCACCCGGATTTGGAATGGTCCGAGGTGGAGCGTCGGCTACGCGAGGTTCCCGCTGCCATCGCGGTTTTGCAAAGGATGGAAGAAAGCGGCGGTGAGCCGGACACCATCGGCTATGACGCAGAGACAGGAAAACTCATTTTCTGTGACTGCGCAAAGGAATCGCCCGCCGGGCGCAGAAGCCTGTGTTATGACGAAAAAGCTTTGCAAGAGCGCGCCAAAAATCCGCCGTCCGGCAGCGCCGAACGAAAAGCGAAAGAGATCGGCGTTTCGATGATGACGGAGGAACTCTATCGCAGACTGCAGAGTCTTGGTTCATTTGATCTGAAAACGTCAAGCTGGATCGCAACGCCGGATGATATCCGCAGCCAAGGCGGTGCGCTGTTCTGCGAACGGCGCTACAATACTGTGTTCACTTTTCACAACGGGGCAGATTCCTACTATTCAGTGCGTGGATTCAGAGGGTATCTTCTTATCTGAATACCGGACAGGAAGGGGAAATCAGAATCATGGACTCTGTCTTGGCTTACGGGCGGCTATCCGGAGAGAGTATCCGATCTGGCTGATGTTTGTTTTACAGGCTTGCAAATCGGGATTCGTGAGGTTCGGGAAAGATGCTGACTTTTTCGCTGAACAGGGCGCCATTGCCGGCGGATCAGATTCTGCACAGGCTGGAGGAGCACGGCATTCAGATCAATCATTATGCAGAGCAGTATATTTCACATCCGCGCTTTTCTGCCGGGCAGCCGGGAGAGATGACGGCTGCTGTCACCTCGCTGGAGGAATTGGGTCTGGAAAACGGTGCTTCTCTTGATGAACTGTTCCGGTATATTCGGAAAACACCCTTCAGCCCCTGTCCTCCGGACACAGGTTTTTTCCTCCGCCTTGCGTGGACAGATCAGCCGCAGAGCGGGAATTCCATTCTCACCGGAACGCATCGTTCACCGGATCAGGCAGTTACGGTTCTGTCTGAGATCATCGAACAGGATGACGCTTTTCCCAAAGGACTGTATCTCCGGAAGGTGGACGGCAATCTTTGGCTTCGGGGCTATGTGTGCGATTTCACATACCGTTTTCCGGGGAATGCGCTGTTTGCGTTTGAGATGCGCAGGACATGAGCGGAAATTCCAGTTTGTCGAGCCGCTGATGAAACGGGACCCCGGGAATAATAGAGCAGTAAGTGAGGTATATCCGGAAAAACCGGATATACCTCACTTTCAAATGGCAGCAGAGTTATCGTCTGTTTCTTCGTCATCGAGTTCTTCGTCGCGCTGATCGCCATAGAGCTTTTTGATATGCTTAGCTTTTTGATAAAACAGTACGATGATGAAAGATAACCGCAACGCACCAATACCCAAATATAATTCATGGGCTATTCGCAGGGTTGCTCCCCGATCATGGGATATCATTACGGAGCGCAGAATCATCCGGAAATGAAGAACATCCTGAAAAGGAGCATGATCCTGCTGGCGGCTTCCGCCGTCGTGCTGACTGCGCTGGCGATCCTGCTTGCGCGCCCCCTCTCGGCTGTTTTTGTCGGTTATGATCCTGAACTGCTGGATCTGACAGTGCGCGCTTTCGTGATCTGTGCAGTGCCATTCCTGCTGATGTGGTTCAACATCTATACATCAAACTTCTTTACGGCGCTCAACGACGGAGCAGTATCAGCGGCCATTTCCTTTATGCGCTCCCTGGTTCTGCCAACGGTATGTATCATTGTGATGCCGATGATCTGGAAGCTGGATAGCGTATGGTATTCCCTTGTCGCAAGTGAAGTATTGGCATTCTTTGTTTCTTTCGGATTTATGATTGGCAAAAGAAAGAAATACCGCTACGGCTGAAGGCAGCCATTCATCTATCCGGACAGAAAGGCGATGAATCAGAATGGAAGCCGCAGACAAAACGGCGAAACAGCTTAAGCGCATCGGTCAGTATCACATTCGCAGCGGAATATAAACCGCTTCTGATTCGTTTCATACTATGAGCGGTCTGACTGCTCGGATAAATTGCAATACAAAAGAAACTATTTGCATTGTTTGCGTCTTAAACTGATAAATGCAGAAATGTGACAGGATGCAGTTGAAAAAGGAGGAACTGAACATGCTGAAGAAGATGCTATCACTCTTGCTGGCTCTTTGCTTTGCGTTTTCCATAGGGATAGCAGAGGAACAAAAACAAACCCTGATCGAAGCGGAAGAAGGCGTGACAACCGCCTTACAGATTCGTTCGCTGGAGAGTGATCGGGCAGTTGGTATTCTTGGCGTTGAAAGTGACCCGCAGCAACGCCGATGGAAAGACTTTTCCGACGTGTTCACGAGTTTCGTAAAAAAGAACTGGAACGTCGACGTGGTCTTTTCCGATGCGCTCTGGTCCAATGGGCAGTGGCTGCACTTGGTGGATTTGGGATCTGTGATAATGCGGATATATACCACAAACAACACTTTGGATGGGTTGATACGTGAGATTACCCTGACCGGGATTCAAAAGGAATGTACCCCTGATGTGCAGGTGCTCACAGGAGCTGCTTATTGGGCAGCGGCGCAGTATGGAGATTACGGAAAATACACCATGCAGATCGTATTCATGGAAGACCACAGTGCAGATTGGTTTACAAAAGAACCTTTGCCTGTCTGGGTGGAAAACGGCTATCAGCTTACCTATGGTCGCAATGAAATGGATTGCCCCTACGGGAGGATCACCTATGCGGAGGAACTGCCTACAGAAGGCGGATATGTTCCTTTCGATCCGGAAGGCCTGGAAAACATCCAATCGGAACGCACTGTGGATGATTTGCTGGAAAAGCTCAAAGGAGCGGCGGAAACCGGCCCCATGAAAGGTTATATCTCTGTTCCGGTATTGCCTGAAACATGGCAGAGCGCGATGAATGGACGAATGTATCAAATCGTGTGGGATGATTGCGCATTGCTGTTGTATACCGATGGCAATGGAACATACCTGCGCAGTGCCACCCTGACCAGCATGAGCGGTGAAACCGTCAGTGCCTGCATGCACCTGTTTCCACTATACAATGCCATCGCAAGACCGAACGAAGATATGCAGCCACTCCTTTCCGCCATCACAGGTGGACACGGTACATGGGAGGACATGCGCTCTTTGTCACCCTTCTGTGTGATAGATGGTGTAATGCTTCAATGCGAAGTGCAGGAAATTGGTGGAAATGAACTGCCTATCGCCTATATCTGCGGAGCACGAGAGAAATAAACACGCGTTTCTGAATAAAGAGCGTAACTGAAAGAAGGAGAATCGATTATGAAGAAACTTGCAGTATTGTTAGCAGCAGAAATCATGTTGTTTGGGACTGTATATGCGGGGGCTGAAAACGCGGCGGATGATCTGTTATCTCAGTTAAATGGACAGATGTTTGAGTTTTGCAGCGGTGTGGGCGCATGGAGCACCGAACTGACTGTCGGAGAAAACGGAGCTTTTACTGGCAGCTTCCATGACAGCGAGATGGGAGAAA
>CAMKJS010000076.1 GCA_946413245.1 uncultured Clostridia bacterium | reverse complement strand
GCCCTGGACACCGAGGAACTGATCCTGACCCTCACCGACGACGCCACCGGGAAAACATGGGTTTCCGCCCTGCCGGGCGCCAGGGAAGGAAAGGACATGGCCCTGCTGCAGATCACATTCCTGGGCGACGACAACGCGCTGACCGAGTGGAACTCCTATGACAACTGCGTGGCCTTCGGCACCTACAGCCTGTTCCGGATTGAAAACGGCGTGCGCATTGAGATGGATGTGAACGAGGGCGAATCCTCGCAGTTCTTTGAATATCTGCCTCAGCGCATTCCCACGGCCCGGTACGAAGAATTCCTTCTCCCCACGCTTCAGGCGAAGCTGGACGACGGAACCATTGAGGAGGCGGACTTCAAAAAATACGAACGCGCGCTGAAAATGGTCTACAAAAAGAACAACGCCGAAAACTGCTACGTACTCACCACCTCCGGCGCCCCGTCGATCAGTGCATCCAACCAGCTGATCGCCATGACCAAAATCGTGGGCTACGACCGGGATATGCTGATCGAGGACTGCGCAGCCTATGGCGCGGTGCCCGATTTCCATGAGCCGGCCCAGTTCGATATCGCGCTGGAAGCCACCCTGGAGGGGGGCGACCTGCTGGTGAGCCTGCCCGGGGACGAAATGAAAACGGGCAACGATTTCTATGAGCTCTACCGGGTGGCGGTGCTGCCTTCCCTGGGCTCGGAAGCCTATGACAAAGAAGGGGACGGCTTCTTCCTGGTGCCCGACGGGGCAGGGGCGCTGATGCGCTTCAACACCTACGCCGCCACCGTGCCGGAATACACCCGGCCCTTCCTGGACAACGATTATTACAGCGACTACTACTACATGCCGGAATACAGCCAGGAACTGATGGCCCCGGTATTCGGCATCCTGAACGGGGGCGAAAACCCGGACAAGGGGCTGATGGGCATCGTGGAGGGCGGTGTCGAAACCGCCAACATGCACGTGACCCTGGCCAGTACCAGCGGCAGCGGCACAAACCGCGCCTATGTGTCCTTCGACGTGATGGATTACAGCCGGGTGAAGATCTACGGCGCCTATTCGGAAAACAGCGCCACCTATCTTTCCTCCTCCGGCCACATCGAAGCGGATTACTGCCTGCGGTTCCGGCCCTACGGAACGGGCGTGACCTACTTCGACCTGGCGATGGATTACCGGGATTATCTGTCGAAGCAGACAGGCCGGGAAATCGCCGCGCCGGAAGGCCCGAGGACCTATCTGGAATTCATCGGTGGCGTGACCCTGGCCGAGCGTTTCCTGGGAGTGCCCTATGAAAAAATCACCTCCATGACCACGGTTCAGGAACTGCTGCATATCCTGAACGAGCTGCCGGACGGCAGCGTGGCCGTGCAGTATGACGGGGTTTACAACGGCGGCATCCTCAGCGGGCTGAACGACGGCGCCAGACTGGTGCGGGAAAACGGCGGCAGCGACGTGGAAGCCGCCCTGACCAAGATGGCCGAGAACAAAAAGCTGCCTCTGTTCCGGCAGGTGAACCTGAGCCGGGTATACAATAACGGCAGAAGCTACGTTCCCTATTTCCACGCCCTGCGGGATTTCTCCAATCAGGCGGCGGAGATTTACAGCTATTCCGCGGCTTCCGCCATCTTCAACGGCCGATGGGATCCCATCCGGAAATATACCAGGGTATCTCCGCGATACCTGCCCGAACTGGCGGAAAAAGTGAACGGGGAAGCGGGATGGAATACGGCCCTCGCCATCGGCGACCTGGCTCATGATTACTTCGTGGATTACCGGTACCAGGCCATTATCAACCCGGTGCAGGCCCGCACCCTTGTGAAACAGGCCCTCGGCACCCTGTCCGGCCGTCCGCTGAGCCTCCATGACCCCGCCGCCGACCTGGCGCCCCTGGGAGACTGGGCCGTGGACGTGAGCCGGGACAGCAGCGAATACGCTTCCTTCTATGCTACCGTTCCCTTCAAACAGCTGGCGCTTTCCGGCCTGACAAACCTGGCGGGGGAGGATGTGAACCTGTCCTCCCGGAACCTTCAGGATTATCTGCTGGAAGCCGCCGAACTGGGGACCTCCGTGAAATACACGGTGACAGCCGGCAATCCCTATTCCCTCAAGAGGAGCCACTTCGAATATCTCTACGCCGTCAACTGGGCTGACTGGCAGGCGGAAATCAGCCGGGCCATCGAGCATACTACCGCCCTGCGGGAGCAGATTGGCGGCAGAGCCATCCTGAATCACCGGATGCTTTCCCCGAAGGTGTTTGAAACCACCTATGAAGGCGGTGTGAAGGTGATCGTGAATTACTCCGGCGAACCTTATGAAACAGAAGCGGGGACCGTGGAAGCCCATGGCTTCCTGATGGCCGGGGAAGGAGGAGATAACCCGTGAAACCAATCCGTATCGGCTATTCCACCCAGCGCAAGCTGCTGGGCTTTACCTTCCTGATCCCGTTCCTCCTGGGCTTCCTGATGTTCTTCGCCCTGCCCCTGGTCAACACTGTTGTCTACTCCTTCAACTTCATCACGGTGGACGATATGGGCGTGATGAAGCTGGATCCGGTGGGGGTGCAGAACTATATCGACCTGTTTACCGTGGAAGTGTCCACCCAGAGCCAGCAGATTTTGCGGGTGCTGGTGGATGAAAACACCAACATGCTGGTGAACATGCCGCTGATCACCCTGTTCTCCCTGTTCCTGGCCCTGCTTGCCAACCGCCAGTTCAGAGGCCGGTCCATCGTGCGCATGATTTTCTTCCTGCCCATCATCTTGGGCCTGGACGTGGTGACGGACATGCTGACGCTCACCACCGGCAGCGAAGGTGTGGTGGCGGGGGGCGGCCTGTTCGCCCAGAGCCTGGTGGTCCGGCTGCTGGTGCGCTACACTTCCATACCGACCATGTATCTGACGCCCATCATCCAGTTTGTGGAAAACATTTTCTCCATCATTTCCCGGTCCGGCGTCCAGACCCTGGTGTTCCTGGCGGCGCTGCAGTCCATCAGCCCCAGCATGTATGAAGTGGCGAAGATCGAAGGAGCGACCGCCTACGAGACTTTCTGGAAGGTGACCATCCCTTCCATCCTGCACATCCTGCTTTTCGTGGTCATTTACACCATCGTGGATCTGTTCCTCACATCCCAGATCGCTCAGGAGGCCTACTCCTTCGCCTTTGAAAAGAACAAGATCGGCATCGGGTCCGCCCTGTCTGTGGTATACATCCTGAATGTGCTGCTGGTTCTGGGTCTCTTCCTGCTGCTGACGAGAAAGGCGGTGTCCAAGCATGGCAAGTAAAACAGTCAATCAGGCCCTGTCTCCCGCCGCGCTGGCCAGGAAAAAGCGCGCCCTGCAGGCCCGCCTGTCTCCGGATCAGAAGATTTACCTGGCCAAACGCCAGACGGCCTCCTTCGGCATGAACCTGATCACGTTCCTGCTCATCATCGGGCTGTGTTTCGTGATTCTGTATCCCTTTATCCAGCTGGTGCCCACTGTGCTCTCCGCCGTCGAGGATCTGGGCAATCCCAACGTGATCTGGATTCCTGAAAAGTTTTCCACGGTATCGTTCCAGGCGGCGGCCCGCATGACCATGCCCGAAGGGATCATGACCATGGTGAAATCCCTGGGTTTCGCCCTGGTCATCATGGCGATCCAGGTGTTCATTTCCACCATGACGGGCTATACGATGGCCCGGGTGAAATACCGGTTCAGCGGGCTTCTGTTCGTGCTGGTGGCCCTGTGCTTCCTGGTGCCGCGCCAGTCCCTGCTGCTGGCCCAGTACATCTATTTCAACCATTTCGACGCGCTGGGCATTCTTCGTATCTTCGGCGTGGAGTGGAACCTGATCAACCAGCCCGCCACCCTCTACATGATGGCCCTGCTGGGGTTCGGCGTGAACCAGAGCCTGTTCGTGCTGATTTTCAGCCAGTTCTTCAAGAACATCCCCAGGGAACTGGAGGAAGCGGCGCTGATCGACGGCTGCGGTTTTTACCGGACGTATTTCCGCATCATGCTGCCCAATGCCGTGCCCGCTATCGTGACGGTGGCCATCCTGGCCTTCGTATGGAACTACGGTGATACCTACTATACCCGGTACTTTGACCCGACCGGCCCCTACATGGCGTCCAAACTGGCGACAACCTTCATTGACGCGAATAAGGTGACGCTGCTGGAGCGGGTGCGGGTTTGGTATGGTGTGCCTGTCACCAGCGACATGACCTTCGATGCCCTCAAGCAGGCGGGCATCCTGATCTTCCTGGCTCCGCTGCTGGTGCTGTATCTCTTTGCTCAGCGCTGGCTGGTGGAAAATCTGGAATCTTCCGGACTGGTGGGATAAACTGCATGAAAAAAACAGCTTTATGGATTCTGCTGGGGATGATGGGCTTTCTCCTGCCCATCCTCCCGGCTTTTGCGGAGGAAACGCAAATGACCGTTGATGAAAAGACTGTATTCCAGACTCTGGAATCCTTCGGGGCCAGCGGATGCTGGTGGAGCCAGTATATGGGCCTGTGGGACGAGCCGTGGGGCAACGGGGGCAAAACTGCCCGGGAACAGCTGGCTACGCTGCTCTATGACCGGAACTTCGGGATCGGCCTGACCGGTTACCGATTCAACCTGGGCGCCGGCAGCGCGGACAGCGGCAACGGCGAATATGCCGATATCCACCGCCGGGCCCAGAGCTTTGAAACGGCTCCAGGAGAATACGACTGGAGCAGGGACGAAGGAGCCGTATGGTTCCTGAATGAGGTTACCCGGCTCGGCGCCCGGGAAGTGGTGCTGTTCTGCAACAGTCCCCTGGAGCGCCTGACCCGGAACGGCACGGCCCAGATGATCAAAGGAGAAGGGAACAGCAACATCGACCCGGAAAACTACGCTGCCTGGGCGGTTTACTGCTGTGACGTGGCGGAGCATTTTCTGGAGATGGGCATACCGGTCAAATTGATTTCTCCGATCAACGAGCCGCAGTGGGACTGGTATTCGGGGAACCAGGAGGGCTGCCACTACGAACCCACCCGGATCGCCGGTGTATACAAGGCCTTCCTGGAGGAACTGAACCGGCGTCCCGCCCTGGCGGGCGTCGAGCTCAGCGGACCGGAAAGCGGCGAATGGGGCGGGAAGACCATCCAGTACGTCAGCGCTATTCTGAACACCCCGGCTCTGCGGGAACACTTTTCCGCCATCGACTGCCATTCATACTGGAGCGATACCCGGAGCAAGGTTTCCTTCATGAACTGGATGAAGACCCACGGCTCGGATAAAAAAATCCGCATGAGCGAATGGTGCGAAATGGTGAGCGGAACGGACACGGGCATGGACTCCGCGATCGTCCTGGCCAGGACGCTGGCGGAGGACCTGACGGTGCTCAACGCGGTTTCCTGGTCCTGCTGGGTAGGCGTGTCGCCCGGAGGCTACCACGACGGCCTGATCCATGCGGCGAAGGACGGCCGGGATCAGATTTCCATCGTGCCCCTCAAGCGCCTGTGGGCTTTCGGCAACTACAGCCGATATATTCGCCCCGGTTTCACGCGGGTGAACGTGGAAGGCGGGGAAGCCTACAGTGCCGTGGCTTTCACCGGCGAAGAATACGGGAAACGGAAGCTGGTTGTGGTGCTCATCAACGAGAGTACGGAGGAACAGGCTGTCCGGCTGAACGGCCGTTTCATGGATTACGAATCCATCGTCGCCTATGAAACCTCCGCAGGCCGGGATCTGGCGAAAACCACGGAGCGGGTCAGCAATACCGCTTTTACGCTGACGCCCCGTTCGGTCACCACCATCGTGTTTACGGGGGAATAAAGAAATAGATATGATCATCGGATTTGTGATATGGAGCATCGTGTTCCTAGTGCTTCTGGGAATTGGGATCTGGGCCTGGAAGTCCGGTAAAGCAGTTGGCTTTTATACCGGAACAGAGCCTCCGGAGGTTACGGATGTCCGCAAATATAATCGTTCAGTGGCTGTCCTGTGGTTTGTTTACGCAGGATTGTTCGAGCTGCTGGGGCTCCCGTTCCTCTTCCTGAAGAAGAATGTGCTGGGCTTCCTGTTGTCTATTGCCGGCGTGCCCGTGATTTCGATTGCATTGATGATTGTCTACAACCGGATTCTCCGTAAATACGAGCTGAACCGGACAGGGGAACAGGGAAGGCGCTGAGACGATTGTTTATTTCCTGATTTCCCAGCCGCCGGTCTGTCTGGTGCAGGGACCTTTTCCCAGCCCGGGATTCAGCTTTTCACGTACGATCGCTATTGGTTCTGCAGGACAATTGCAGCTTTTCCCGGTGCATTCATCGCCTGGTATATTTAGCGGAATGACTGGAGCGCTGCTGCTGTTCTGCCGGCTGCGCTGGCAGCGCTGATTTTTCCTGGAACCTTTCTCTTCCGATCGATTATTCATGCAGTTCCCGTTCTTTTTCCAGTGCTTCTTTCTTGCCGTGAATCCGCCCGAGGCCATACATCAGGAGCGTGGCACACAACAGATTGATCCAGCCGAGGCGGGCACCGGGATTCCATGAGTTGACCACACCGATGATCAGATTTGCTCCGCCAATGCAGGTCAACGCCTTGCCGATCCTGTCGAGATGGGAGATTTTGGAGTCGATGTCGGAATACAGGTCAAAAACCCCGTCCTCCGTCTTCTTGCGGAAATAGATCCACATCATCATCCGTCCGACGTATTCCGCATCGGTTTCTTCCATGAATGTGATGTAGCTGTCGTCATAGGGATGCATTTCTGTCCGAACGGTGTATTCTCCGGGATCGCACCGGACGAAGGTATATCTGCAGAATCCGACAGATTCCAGTACCCATCCGTTGGCAGCCATCTCATTCAGCCATTCTTCTTCCTTTTCAAACTGCCAGACCCAGAACCATCTGGTCATTGTCTTTCTTTCCATCTTACAATTCCTCCCCGAGAATCTTTTCGCCGTTTCGCGCCAGCTCCTTCAGGCGCTTTACCTCATTGATCAGGACTTCTCTCCCTTTATCTGTCAGCAGATATTCTTTCCGGCGGCTGTCCTCATCCACGGTTTTCAGGACGATCCATCCTTTATCGCAAAGGGTATTCAGCGCGCCGTACAGCGTTCCGGCTGCAAGCCTCACCCGACCGCCGGACAGTTCCTCCGTCTGCTGCATAATGCCGTATCCATGACGCGGCTTATACAGGGAAAGCAGGATATAATACGTAGCTTCCGTTAATGCAGGCGTTCCTGGCATATCTGTAACCTCCATCGTTACTCGATATATCGTTACTCGATATATCGTGATGTGATTATATCGCGCCCCGATATAATTGTCAATACCCAAAATAAAAAAAGATTGCCAGAAGGTTTTTTTCTGACAATCCGGTTGAAAATCCCCATTTCCGGCTATGCTTATCACAGGCGTTCCGGAAGTACCGTTTCATTTAATCTTTTGCGTTCTTATAAATCTCGCAGGCGATTTCGTCCAGTGTTTCGTCAGCCTGCCTTAAAGAAACGTCGTTCGGTGCGACAAAGGGCTGATCCTCCCGAACGGAAAGGGCCAGAACGGCTTCCCGGTTGGTTTCGTCGATGGGTTTCAGTGATATACTCATTTGCTGTTTCCTCCAATTGTTTCATGCAATACCGGTCAGATCGAATTCATCCAGCCATTTCTTTGCGGTTTCACAGACAGTCTTTAAACAGTCCTCTTCAAAGGGGGTCTTCAGGTCAGCATGTTTCAAAAGCTCCGTAAAGGTGCGGCTGCCTCCCTGCTTCGTGTAAGCCATATAATGCTTCCACGCTTCCGACTCATCCTTCTGAATCATCGCCCAGAATTCAAGGGAAACCGTTTGCGCAAGGCAATAGTCGATATAGTAAAACGGCATCTCATAGATATGGCCCTGCGCCTGCCAGCGCTTGCCTTCTGAGTAGAATGGAATCTCACCGTCTAGTCTCAGCCAGGGCATATAGATCCCTGTCAGTCGCTTCCATTCGGCATGGCGTTCCGCAGGGGTCATATCCGGCTTTTCATAAACAATGTGCTGGAAATGATCCACCATGGTGCCATAGGGGATAAATGTCAGCGCGGCAGCAAGGTGGCTGTATTTGAACTTGTTTGCGTCCGGTCCGAAAAAGCCCTCGGCATTCCTCCAGCCAAAGAATTCCATACTCATCGAATGCACCTCGCAGGCCTCGCTCGAAGGCTCGCAGTACTCGACCGGCACGCGCTTCCGGTTCATCCAATAAGCGAAGGCATGGCCTGCCTCATGTGTAACAACCTCAACGTCTCCCTGTGTGCCGTTGAAGTTGGCAAAAATGAACGGACGCTCATAATAGGCAAGGCTGTTTTCGTATCCGCCCGCCTGCTTACCCTCGGTGGTAAGCACGTCCATCAGTTCTTCATCCAGCATGGTGCGGAAAAACTCGCTTGTCTCCGGAGAGAGCTCGTCGTAGAATTTTTTGCCCTGCTCAAGGATATCCTGTGCCGTACCAACCGGGCGCGGATTGCCGCTGCGGAATTCGACCGCCTGATCCGCATACGAGAGCGGATAAGGCCTGCCGATCCGCTTTGCCTGTTCACGCATGATGGAATCCGCAAGGGGAACCAGGTACTTCTGAACGGCGGCGCGGAACTTTTCCACATCTTCCCTGGTATAGCAGTTACGTTCCATGCGGTAATAGCCAAGCTGTGTATATCCGCCGTATCCGAGCTTTTTACCCATCGAATCACGCAGTTTTACAAGCTCGTCATAGATGCTGTCAAGCTTCTCCTGATTGTCCTTAAACCACAGCCCCTTCGCCTTCCACGCAGCCAGGCGGCGCTCATCGTCAAGATCATCCTGAAAAGGTACCATCTGCGAAAGCGTATATACTCCGCCCTCAAAGGGAATCTGCGCAGAGGCGATGAGATCGTCGTACTCGCTGGTGAGCTCATTCTCCCTTTGCAAATCTTCGATGATCTCGGGTGAGAAGGTTTTCTTTTCCATCTCAGCCTTGACGAACAGAAGATCGCCGTATTCCGCCTCAAAATCCTTGCGGAAGGGGCTTTCAACGAGCGCCTTGATCCATTCCTGCTCGTATTCCTCGATCTCGGGCAGGTTCTCATCCCAGAAATCTTTTTCCGCGTTATAGAACTCATCCCTTGTGTCGATCGACTGGCGGATGTAGACGAGCACGATCATCGTGTCATCCTTCTTGTATTCCTCCTGATACGCAAGGAATATCGCGCGCGCTTCCTCATAGCTCTGCGCGTTTTTCAGCTTTTCGGTATACTCCGCGGTCCATTTCCTGATCTTATCGGGATCGGGTCTTACATAAGGCATTTCTGAAAACTTCATAAAAAACTCCCTCCATAAAAATGTCTGTGTGTGATGGATGATCCGACTGTTCCGATCAACGTGAATTCCCTGATGGTTTTACTGCCTCAATACCATTCGGTTTCTCCTCCTTTTGCTTCGGGAACATAATAATACCGCAGTGAAGCAGCTCCTTTCGGTGGCTGCATCCTGCGGTTTCCACGATCAGAAGTTACTCAAAAACGGTACACTGAACAAGAGGATCGTACTCCTCTGTCTGCCATGTACCTGTATTCAGCTTATCAGCGGATATCCTTCATGCTGTTCATTGGTTTACGGTCCTTTCCCTGATTCTGATAAAAGTATACATGAAGATGTTCCTGAATACAAGCCTCAGTTTTGAAGAAAGCATCCGGGGCCGGGAGAGGCGGCTGCTGAGACGAATCCGGCGCAGCAGCGCGACGTAGTCGCTTCTGCGCACAGCATGAGGCAGATTCAGCCGGTTTTTTGTTGCCCGTAAGGGGCTCAATATGATATTCTGTAAGGGAATCAGAGCACGGATTCCGAGCGGTTTTTCAGCTTTTCATCTGAATGTGTCAAGAACAATTACAGAGGATTGTGGTATATCTTTACAGCCAGGGATATCATATGATCCTTCCGAAAGGAGGGTGTGCCCATGGGATACCGAAACGCGCAGGATATTTTCCCGGAAGGGCTCCTGAGACAGATCCAGCGGTATGTGGCCGGCGAGACGATTTATATTCCGGCCGGGGACGAGCGGAAAGCCTGGGGTGAAACATCCGGATACCAGCGCTATATCCGGGAAAGAAACGAGGAAATCCGCGCGGGCTTTGCCGATGGTCTGACGATTGAGGAACTGATGGACAAATACGCGCTCTCCTACGATTCGATCAAACGGATCGTCTACAACAGGAAGGAGACCGCAATGCTGAAATACAGCGCAACACTGTCCGCCGCGAAAGCCTATGCCGAAGCGGGAAAACTGGACGCCTGGATCCATCTGTACCTGAATGAGGAAGGGCGGAATATTCCTTTCTCTGACGGCCTGAAACTGTTTGACCGGTATTATATCAGTCCGGCACTGTTTCCCATCCGTTTCTTCAAACGATGCACCGGGCCGGAGCCGGAGATGAAATACCGGATCGACAAAGGCTGGTGGGAGCATCGGATTACGGAACTGGAGAAAGTCATTGCTAAAGACGATGAGCTGCCTCCGCTTATTGTCCACTATGCGGACGGAGAATTTGAACTGAACGACGGGAACCATCGTCATAAGGCATATGAGAATCTGGGGATCGAAAAGGCCTGGGTGATCATCTGGATTACGGAGAAGGAAGAACTGGATGACTTCATGGAAAAATACGGCGGGTATGTCAAAGACTGCAGGGTCATCCGAAGATAAGGCGGTGAAAGCAATATGAAGTTATTTATCATCACCGGCACCTGCGGGGCCGGAAAATCAACCATCAAGGATCAGCTGTCGGCTATGCTCGACCCGGAACGGTACGCGTGTGTGGATTCAGACGAGACCGGACTGAACTGGTGGGATTACGCGGGTACAGACCATGAAACTCAGTACGGCGCAGACACCCTGAAGGAAGCATTCCGGATGGCCGGCGGAAGGGACCTTGTTTTTGTCACCTGCATGGTGCCGCAGGATTACATGACAAAAACGACCGTGCCGGAGGAGCTGAAGGCAACGTACTGCATCGCGCTGTGGGCGCCGGACGGGGTAATCGAACAACGCCTGCGCGCCAGGCCGAAGGAACGGGGATTCACTTCGGACGAAGCGATCCGGCCGCACATCGAATATAATCAATGGATCGGGAGAAACCGGGGAAAGTATCAGCTGTTTATCAACAACGAAGCGCAAAGCGAGGAAGAGACCACAAAGATCATAGTGGAATATATCAAAGCCCTGCCGGCGGTTGAAACAGCCGGATAAAGGGAAGGGGACATTTTGTTTCAGAACGTGAGGAGAAAGATCTGAAAGAAATGATCGGATCAGGGACGGTCAATCTATGGTAATCACACATTTTGTTTCAGGATATGAATGATCTGCAAACCGTCGCTTTCGAATCCTCTGCATACGATCCTGTAGCGCATGGGAATGATAGTAAAGAGGAATTGAAAGAGGTTGAAATAAAAAAGGAAGCTGGATACCGGGAGGAGTAGTTCACGAAGACTGCTCCCGGGCTGAATACCCCCTGAAATGCAGAAATAAATGATCCAGTACAGAACGGCCTGCAGCAAAGAAACGAAGGGCCCGCCGGCGAACATGATGATCTGTCCCTTATCCGTTTCGGGTACTTCCGCGGGAACGAAATTACCGCCTGCCGGGATAAGACCGAAGGTAAACCTGGAAACGCTGATCAACTTGGGTCCGGATCCCACAATGACCTTCCATTCCGCTTTTCCTCCGGAAATCCGGTATCCCAATGCATGGCCCAATTCATGGAGTAAAACAGATAAGAGACAAAGAAGCCAGATAAGAATGATTCTGACAAAGTAATCTATACTAAGATCCATGCGCTTACTCCTCCGTACTTCATTAAATAGTTTTTGGTGAAGCCATGAGTTCCGTTTTCTTTCCCCATGTTAACATTTCACTGTTACTGTGCACAGTCTCCCACGCAGGATATAACCGATCTTCTCATAGCAGGCATTGGATGCCGTGTAATCTGCGTCTGTATAAAGCATAGAGGTGAAACCCGCTTCTTTTACGATCGTGGTTACCCGATATACCAGGTTTTCTGCATAATGCTTTCTCCGGTATGCCTTCTTCGTAAATACCAGATTAATCGAAGCCATCATACCGCTGGGAGCATATTTGCAGCTTGCGACACTGATTCCCTGCGCATTCTTCCACAGAAACATGTTCCCACTATCAATAAAAGCCTGCGCATCCGCATGATACCCGGCTGCATCTTTCTGATCAATCCCAATCTCCTGATGGAACACATCCAGGAACTCTGCCAGTTCGTCCAGATCTTCTGCAGTACAGCGGTGAATATCACCGTCTGCTTTCAGGGAAGGAGTAACGGGTTCCGGACAGTCATAGGCAAACATGTTGGTAGATACAGATAATTCTTTGCCATCCTCCGCAGATCTGTGAATTATGTATTCAGCGAGATCATACTTCATGTTAAAGCGCTGACTGTTATGAACAAAGCCGTTCTCCGAAGCCAGCCTGTACGCTTTCTCCATGATCTCAGTCGGCGCGCCGTCGGCAGTCCAGATCCATACCGGATAAGGCTCGCCTGTATAACAGATAATCAGGTTTTCATGATTCGACAGAAGCGTGCGGCAGCTGCCTCCGATGATTCGGTGAAGTACAAAGAATGTATACCTGTCGTGCTCCAGCAGTGAGAAATCTCTTTCATCAACAAAAGTATCCATGGTTTTCCTCCCGGACCATGTCCTTTTTCAGCAGGATGGCAGCAAACATTTTTCCACCGATATGATATCTGATCCAGTTCCATTCCGGCTGCAGGTCTTTGGTCACGCCGCGTTTGGCCATCAGGTATTCATCGACCCAGGGATACTTCACAGTCTGATCCTCCTTAGCGTTCTCAAAAACAGGATAGCACTGCAAACATGACAACATCATGTCATGTACGATGGTGCTGCTTAATTTTTTCCCCGATCCGTGACAGTTCATCCCGTAATTCAGTTGGTTCCAGCAGCTCTGCTTCTCCTTCGAAAGAGAGGACCCAACTAAGCAGGTGGTCCCGATCCGCGAACCCAGCAGAAAACAGGCAGTCGCCTTCCGGAGTTAGGTCATAGCAATCGGGACCGTATTCCTCCACCAGCCGCCATTTGTATTTTGGATTGATCCGGACAACTGCCTGATACCGGTTCGGAAAGGCGCGGTCACTCAGAAGGTCAGGCATCTCCATTTGCCGAGGCGAGAAAGATTCACCGATTTGCAGGGAATCCATCCGATCCAGTTTGAAAAGACGAGGCGCGTCTTTCTCCCGGCACCAGGCCCACAGATACCAGCTGCTCCATTGGAAAACCAGCAGATACGGTTCTACAGTCCTGTCGCTTTCCCCGTTCGGAGAATAATAATGGAAAGAGACCAACCGATGCAGTTCGATTGCTCCATGAAGCAATTCTATTTTTTCAGACAAGGATGCCTTATGCCAGGAAGCAAGGTCGATCATGATATACTGATCCCCGGACAGCAGATCTGAAGAACCAGGACTGATCTTTTCCATCAGCTGCCGGTACTGGTTGGTTCCGCTGACGCTGTCCAGGCTTCTCAGACCTGCGAGGATCGCCTGCATATCGGCAGACGTCAGGGCTGTGCGATCCATCCGGAATCCGTCCATGATCCGGATTCCACCGCCTGCTCCTTGCTGCGCCACAATGGGAATCCCAGCCTGGTTTAGCGCTTCAATATCTCTGTTGATTGTTCTACGGGAGACCTCAAAACGCTTTGCCAATTCCGGTGCAGTTGTCTGTTCCTGATTCAACAGGACGGAAAGGATAGCAATCAATCGGTCAAGTTTCATGGTTTGACTTTCCTCCGATTATTCATCTCTCCATCAAAAATCTTGCAAGTTCAACATTCCCGTCTTTTTCTGTACTGATGATTTGAAATCCGCATTTCTCCGTATAGAATCTGATATTTTCACGCTTATAAAGGGGAGTTACCAAAGTTAAACGCTTCCAGTCATTATAATAGTCCTGCACAAACCTGACAGCCTGTGTACCAATTCCCTTTCCTTGGTACTCTGGGATTACGCACAGACATCTGATTTCATATTCTTGTGGAGCATTCAAATGGCATGAAACACAACCGACCGGTTTATTGTCACACAGGATGATATGTTTCGGATATAAGCGTATGGATTCTTCCATCATTTCGATTGTTTTTCCATATCCCGGGCATGCTCCGAACCGTTGATAATCGCAGAAAAAGGAAGCGTTATACAGATCGACCAGAAGCCCGGCGTCATCCATAGTCGCCCGTCTGAAATCAAGTTTCATGATACAATTCGCCTCCGCTAGCATGAAAAATCAAAAGCGGCAATATCCCGACTTACGGGAGTTTGTTGTGAATATCATCGCCTCATTCCAATGGTATGCGGATGATATGTTTCTGATTCTTGAAATCCCCAATAATCTGGCCGCCGTTTTTCAACATGATTTTTACGGTAGGCTCGTTGCTTTTCATCGGGAACAGCTTAATTTCTGTATATCCAATCTCTTTGCACTTTTTCAATAATTCTTTGAATAAAATACTTCCGTATCCTTTTCCTCTATATTCCTTTGCGATACCGTACCCCAGATTTCCTGCGCCGACAACCGTTTCCAGATACTCGGATGACGAATGCCTGACTCTGCCGTAACCGACAGGAATACCGTCAACATATAAAACATATGTAGTATATGGAATCCACCCTTCCGGCAAATCAATGCCTATGGAATTATTATCCGTTATCCGCAACCACTCTTTATACTCGTCATAGGACAGGTTATATGCCGGGTTCGTAAAACCGTTCTCTACTTCAGGAATCTCCTGCAGCATATCATATTCCGTTTTCCCCATATCCAGTGATAGTTGTTTTAATTCTATATTATGATGTTAGGGTCAAAAGGTCATTCTGAAGATGCTCAGCCATCAGTATGACCA
>CAMKJS010000075.1 GCA_946413245.1 uncultured Clostridia bacterium | reverse complement strand
AAGCTGCCTGACAGGTGTCCTGATGAGCTTTCTCATTTTCGGCTTATGGCGCTTTGAAGGCGTAAAGTGGGGAACCATCCTGTGTTCTTTGATCAATGGCTGGATCATCGGCCGATTTTCTGCTTTCTATGAAAAACATTTCATATTTTGTGACCGTTTCTCATGGCGAAAGTATTTCAGTAATTAACATGTTCTTTTCTGAGGAACAGATGATAACCTGGAATATACTCAGATGTATATTCTGCATCACCTGTAAGAATGAATGCATTATCCCCATAATCAATTCGTACCACAATAGACATATCATTGACTGTCCAGGCTTCAGGCCAGCAATGGAGAATCGTAATAGTAGCTCCTCCCAACTGTAAAACATCACCATCATTTGGCACTACTATTGTCGAGCCTTGTTCCAGCGCAAATCGAGTAATTGCTTCAAAACGTTTCGTATCCCATTCAGTAACAGGAGAAAGGATCAAATCAACGGGAACTGCATTCAAAACCGCTGGCAAACCACCAATATGATCCTCATGAGGATGTGTTGCGATCATATAATCCATGTGTGTAAGCAAAAGTGTTTCACGTATAAAAGAATAAAGAAAGCTAGAAGAAGATGCTGGACCTCCATCAACAATCATGGATTCGCCATCACACAAAACAATAGTACTACCGCGGAGGGGGAAGAAACATGTTTGAAAACAATCCGAATCCCGCCCGGAAACCGATTATGTACTATATTCTTATCGCGGCGGGAATTATTATGCTTTTGAACGCCTTCGTATTCCCGGCACTGCTGCAGCGCCAGGTCGAGAGCGTGGGATACAGCGATTTTCTGAAGATGGTGGACGGGGGCCGGGTCCTTGAGGTGCAGCTGGATTCGTCCGGCGAGCAGCTGATTTTCCTGGGGAAAGACGAGGCCGGAAATGAAGCAATATATAAGACCGCCGTTTTTCCGGACGACAGCCTGCGGGCTCGGCTGGAGTCGGCGGGAGTCACTTTCAGCGCGCAGATCGCCACACAGAACAGCCCGCTGCTGAGCTTTATCATCAGCTGGATTCTGCCGATCGCCATGTTCACCATTCTGGGACGCGTGCTTGTGAACCAGATGACGAAGAAAGGCGGCCTGAACGCCCTGAGTTTCGGTAAATCCGGCGCGAAGATCGTCGCCTCGGAGGAAACCGGCGTAACCTTCGCCGACGTGGCAGGGGAGGAGGAAGCCAAGGACGCCCTGAAGGAAATTGTGGACTTTCTGGAACGGCCCGGGAAATACGCGTCCATCGGGGCGAAGCTGCCCAAAGGCGCCCTGCTGGTGGGCCCTCCCGGTACCGGCAAGACGCTGTTGGCCAAAGCGGTGGCGGGAGAGGCGAAGGTGCCGTTTTTCTCCATATCCGGGTCTGAATTTGTGGAAATGTTCGTGGGCATGGGTGCGGCGAAGGTCCGGGACCTGTTCAAGCAGGCCAACGAGAAGGCGCCGTGCATCGTGTTTATTGACGAAATCGATACGATCGGCAAGAAACGGGATACCGGTGCCGGTTTCGGCGGCAACGACGAACGGGAGCAGACGCTGAATCAGCTGCTGACGGAGATGGACGGCTTTGACGGCAAGAAGGGCGTAGTGATCCTGGCGGCGACCAACCGGCCGGAATCCCTGGATCCCGCACTGCTGAGGCCGGGCCGTTTCGACCGGCGCATTCCTGTGGAGCTGCCGGACCTGCAGGGGCGGGAAGCCATCCTGAAGGTACATGCTGCGCACATCCGGCTGGCCGGGGACATCAACATGAACGAGATCGCAAGGGCGACCAGCGGCGCTTCCGGCGCGGAGCTGGCCAACATCGTGAATGAAGCGGCTCTGCGGGCCGTGCGCGAAGGCCGGGATACTGTACGGCAGGAAGATCTGATGGAAAGCGTGGAAACCGTGATCGCCGGTTACCAGCGCAAGAACGCCGTGCTTTCCGAGCAGGAACGGCGCATCGTATCCTACCACGAGATCGGCCACGCCCTGGTGGCGGCGAAGCAGACCAATTCCGCGCCGGTGACGAAGATCACCATCGTGCCGCGGACCAGCGGAGCCCTGGGCTATACCATGCAGATCGACGAGGAAGACCATAACCTGATGAGCCGGGAAGAGCTGGAAAACAAAATTACCACCCTGACCGGCGGACAGGCGGCGGAAAAGCTGATCTTCGGATCCGTGACCACCGGGGCTTCCAACGACATCGAAAAGGCGACCAAACTGGCCCGGGCCATGATTACGCGTTACGGCATGAGCGACCAGTTCGGCATGGTGGCATTGGAAACGCTGAACAGCCAGTATCTGGGGCAGGATACCAGTCTGACCTGCAGTGCGGCCTATGCCGAGAAGATAGACGATCAGGTTGTGGCTCTGGTGGGTCAGGCCCGGGAGAAGGCGGACCGGATCCTGCGGGAGAACGAGGACAAGCTGCACGAGCTGGCTGAATACCTGCTGGAGAAGGAGACCATCACCGGCGAGGAATTCATGAAGATTCTGAATCAGCCAAACCTGACGGTTTGATTTTTCCGCGGTATGGTAGCAAAGCAAATGACAGCGTACCGGAAATATGCTATACTATTTCCGGTACATTTTACAGATGAACAATGCAGAGGAGGGTGCGACATGAAGAGAATTCTTGCGGTGCTTCTGGTTCTGGGCATGTTTCTGGCAGCTGCCGGTTCCGCTTTCGCGGACGGCATGGAAGTGACTTACCTGAGCGAAAACTATATTGAGTACAAGGGTTACAGCGACATGAAGGCCGTGTATCTGGCCAAAGTACAGAACAATACCGGTGAAGGATACTACATCACCACCGGCACGCTCACCCTGAAGGATGCGGATGGGAATGAAATAGCAAGCAACAAGTATTTCACGAAGCTTGGATCCAAATATCTGGCTCCCGGCGAGATCACCTTCCTCAGTATCGAGTGCAAAATACCGGAAGGCGCTGAAGTCAAGGACCACACGGTCGAGATTATTCCGGTGGAAAAGTACTATACCGGAGAGGACTACGTGCTCGAAGTCAACGAGACCGTATTCGACACGACGAACGAGGACAATCCGCAGATTACGACGACCATCACCAATCCCTACGACAAGCCGATTGCCCATATTACCGTGATTCACGCGGTGGAGGACGCGAACGGAATCATCTATTATCTGAGTACGGAATCACTGGGTATGAACAGCCTTGGCGCGCACAGCACATTTATCTTCAGGGATTCCATGAGCAAGGATATCATCACCTACGTACATGAAAACGGAATCGTCCTGACGCAGGTGGAAGCCCTCGCCTTCGCGGAGGACAGATAATCCGCTGATGTCAGCCCCGCAGAGCTCGCAAAATCGGGTTTTACGGGGTTTTTTCGTGACCGGCTTTCAACTGACGGTTTCTCTTCCGATCTCTTAACGCACAGGGTTTTTAGAGACCGGCTGCTTTGCTGCTTCTTCCATCTGAAGCAGCTTTGCTTTTTTATCAATTCCGCCGGCATAGCCCGTCAGGCTTCCGTCGGCCGCGATCACCCTGTGGCAGGGAATGATCAGCGAGATCGCATTGTGTGCGACCGCGCAGCCGACTGCCTGCGCGGACATCCGGCGAAGGCCTTTTTCGGCGGCGATCCTCTCCGCGATCTGCCCGTAGGTCATCGTCCGACCGTACGGGATCGTCAGCAGAATTTCCCACACGGCCTTACGGAACGCGGTGGTTCTCATATGCAGCGCCGGGGTGAAATCCGGCGCTTTTCCGCTGAAATAGACGTCCAGCCAGCGGTCCGCTTCGTCAAACACGGGCAAATGCCGCTCTGTATGCTCGGCGGAAAGCGTATCGGCGAAATACTTCTGTCCGTCAAACCAGAGGCCGGTCAGCGCGCTCCCGTCGCCGGCCATGGTAATGCCGCCCAGAGGGGAATCGTAATGATGGGTATAATCCATTTTCGTCTCTCCGTATCCCTTATATCAGTTCCGATCATATCGCCGGCGGGGGCTCAATAATGAGGCGCGATCTTCTGATGGATCTTCGCGAAGTCGATACTGCACGTGTCACCGGAAAGATGAATCGGGATCCGGGCGTCGAAGGAATACGTTTCCAGCCTGAAATCCGGGACGGAGAAATCATAAACATGGATTTCCTTATGATCCGGATCGATGATCCAGTATTCCCGCACGCCTGCCTGATAATACTTGTTCAGCTTAAGCATCATATCCTTCCAGCGGGAAGAGGGAGAGAGAATCTCGACAATGAGATCCGGCGCCCCAGAAAGAGCCCGGGCTTTCCGGTCATAATCCCGGCAGATTACGAAAAGATCCGGCTGGAGCATGGTCCGGTTGTCCATATCCAGCTGAACGTCACAGGGAGAAAGATATACTTCGCATCCTTCGCCATGCGCGTCCGCGCAGGCCTGAAACTGCAGATACAGCTGGCCCAGAATTTTCTGATGGAGAAGGGAAGGGGCAGCCATGTCATAGATTACGCCGTCGATCAGCTCCACACGGCGCTCGTCCGGGATCGCGTAATAGTCTTCGACGGTGTATTCACCCTGCCTTTTGGCTTCATAAGGAACAGCGGACTCCCGCAGCGATACCGCCTCCTGACTGCCCGCGGGCCGGGCGGAGGACCAGGTAATCAGAGCCTGCTCCAGCGCCTGAAGCGTTTCCCGGCGGGGAGCCTTTGTCGTTCCTGAAAAAATCCGCTGCAGGGTGCTGACGGGAAGCGCAGCTTTCCGGGCGATCTCCTGGTTGGAAATTCCGAATTCCCTTTTAATCTCCTTCATTTCCTGAATCGTCACGCTCATCGTCTCCTGCTCTGTAATGTGGCATAAATATATCATAAAAATACCATCAAATCAACAAAAGACGCAAAAAAACAGCAAAATAACAGCAAAATAACAGCAAAGAAAACAGGGCTAACATGAATTCAAACGGTGCAGAATGCAGTTATCCATCATCATTTTCTTGCAAGACAGGAGGCTCAGAGGGTATAATCAGGACGCTTGTCAGGGCCTGAACGGGCAGGCCTGGCCGGAAGCATAACCGAATAATGCATGATGGAGGAAACGCAATGAAAGAGTACAAACTGGTTTACCTGAACAAAGGCTTCAGCGCGTCACGGGAAAAGGATCTGGTTAAGGCTGAGGAGAAGATCAATGAGATGACGGATCAGGGATGGGAACTGCAGCAGGTGGTTTCTCCGGATGACGGTGTCGGCGCATTGGTCGGTGTGTTTTACAAGGAACGAAAGCTGTAAAAACACAGAGCCATACCGATCCGCTGCCGGCCTGAGCGACCGCGGCGGAATAGATCTGTTCCATGCTATGCGCCAATTGCATAAAAAGACCGCCGGCCTGTGAAGGACCGGCGGAATGCTTTTGCGGGAGGATTTTCCGGGAAAATCAGGACTCTTTTCTCCGCTGCAGCCACATTTGCCAGGCCAGGGAAAGGATGCCGTAGATTGCTGCCGTGACGAGGAGAATGCTCACAAAGTCGCGCTCCATAAAGAAGCTCGCCGTATGCGTTCCTTTCAGCAGGAAGTGCGCGAAAAGATAGGATACGGGGGCAAAGAACAGCTGACGCACGATCCAGCTGAAAGTCTTATTCCTGAAGATGAACCAGAGCAGCCCAAACAATCCCGCCAGGGTCGCGGCAATCAGCAAGTAGTAGGTCAGGGCCAGCCGCGGCAGAACCTCTACGCCGCCGTTGAGCGGCTCTCCCCACAGCAGCTTCTGCTGACTGCCGTCGCTGTAAATCAGCCGGTCCGGCACAGGATAAGATATACTTTCGGTATAGTCCCTGGCCGCTTTGCGGTTGTCGGGATTGGAACTCCATCCCTGCAGGAGTTCTGTCCTGGTGCCGTCGTCATCCACGAACGTCGTCGTCTGTAATCCGTTGACCCGGCTGTCTATATGAACGAGCAGCACGTCTACAGTTGGGTCATGCGTTTCGGAAGAATCGGCGTCTTCAAATACATCCTCATAAGGCCTCGTCTCGATGCCCTGCACTTCAACCAGCCCGTCTTCCCAGGGGACGGGTTTCATATCGGTTTCGTGATAGAAATATGTGAACACCAGGACAAAGACGCACAGCGCGGCAATCAGGGCTGCACGCCAGCGGCGATTCCTGATCTCCTTTTTCAGCGCATTCAGCGGCTTTGACGTATCGACGGAAGGAGTTGTTCCGGCTTCGATTTCCGACAGTTTCTGACGGCATTCCGCGCAGCTGGCCAGATGCTCTTCAACGAGTTTTTCTGTTTCCTGCTCCACCATCTTCTCCGCGTATAAAGGCAGCAGATCACGGGTTACCGAACAGGGAAGATTCATATCTGTTCCTCCATTTTCTCTTTGATCTTTGCCCGGGCTCTGTGGTAAATGACACAGGCCCAGTTCTCCGATTTGCCGAAGAGCTCGCCGATATCCCGGAAGCTGAGCTGTCCCAACGTCCGCAGGGTGAACACTTCCCGGTACGGCTCATCCAGGTGATGGAGCAGCCGATGGATGCGCATGCTTTCATCCTGACGCAGAATGGATTCTTCCGGACCGACAGTGGGGTCGGCAAGAGATTCCGCCGCGTCAATTGGCTGCTCCTTCTTTTTGCGCTGCTCTGAGATCCAGAGGTTTTTGGCGATCGCGCAGAGCCAGCTTTTCAGGCTGCTGTCTCCCCGGAACTGATCCAGGGACCGCAAGGCTTTGAAAAAGGTTTCCTGGGTGATCTCTTCAGCGGCGGCCGGGTTTTCGGAAAGAGAGAGAACATACCGGTATACCGGATCGAAGTAAGTTTGATAGATCTGATCAAAATCGTCCCGCACCGGTCGCTCACCCCCTTTCATTCTGTTAGACGCACGACCCGCGGAAATCTTACAAACGATTTTTCAGAGAATTTTCAGAGCATGGGACAGGGTTTATGATCCTGCAGGTACTGCCGGATAGATGGATTGACATCTTTCGGGGAATCAGGATTCATTTTTCTGCAGCAGTTCCATTTGCCGTATCGGGGACGGGATGATGCAACGAAGTGGCTGTTTAAAAAGTTTGTCTGTAATGACGGATCATTCCTTTTCCGGGGGAACAGCCCGCGCGAGCGGGGAGACCGAGGGATCGATATGCCCGTCCCGGAACATGGAGAACTGATCCATGGGATAGTTTTTCAGGTTTTCCAGGATGCAGCGGCCGTCCGCCTGATCCAGCAGGGCTTTCCGGTCCCGCAGCACCTGGGCTTCCGCCTGATGCTTGGAGGGGCCGCCGACACAGCCGCCGGGGCACATCATGCCCTCCACAAAATCCTCCTGCAGCTTTCCGGCCTTCAGCAGCGTCAGGGCCTTTTTGCACTCCGCTCCGCCGGAACACTGCAGCAGCTTAATGCCGGATGGATCCTCGCCCATTTCCTTCATGGCCTGCAGCACGGCTTCCGCCACGCCGCCGCTGCCGGCGAAGCGCTTTCCGAAGAGGGAGGATTCCTGATAGCTCTCCTCCACCGGCTCGACGACGATGTTCCGGGAATCCAGCATAGCGACGATTTCTCCGTAGGTCAGGGCGAAGTCCGGCCGGTCCGCGATAAACTCGTTCAGGGTTTCGCCCTTCTTGGCGATGCAGGGTCCGATGAAGACGGTGACGCAGTCCGGATCCAGAGACTTCAGGTACCGGGAGACGGCTACCATGGGGCTGACGGTATTGGATTTATACAGTTCGTACTCCTTCGGGAAGTGATGCCGGAGCATGGAGATGAATGCCGGGCAGCAGGAGGTGGTCATTTTCCGCCCTTCCTTCCGGGCTTCGATCCACTCCAGGGCTTCATAGGCGGCGGTCATGTCCCCGCCGAGGCCTACCTCCACCATTTCAGCGAAACCGAACTTTTTTAGGGCGGAGCGGATGGCAGCCATGGTGATGTTTCCGCCGAACTGTCCCTCCGTGGCCGGCGCGCACATGGCGACGACCCGTTTGCCTTCCTTGATCTTCCGGATCACGCCCACGGCGAAAATCCTGGAGCCGATGGCACCGAAAGGACAGCTGTGAATGCAGTGGCCGCAGTGGATGCATTTTTCGTCGTCGATATAGCAGAGGCCGTTTTCCCCGTAGGAGATGGCGTCTACCGGGCAGGCCTTGCGGCAGGGACGCTCCATGTGCAGGATGGCGCCGTAGGGGCAGGCTTTGGCACAGAGCCCGCAGGATTTGCACTTGTTCGGATCGATGTGCATCCGGGTGTCGCCGGGGGAGATGGCTCCGAAACGGCAGGAGTTCAGACAGGCTTTGCCCAGACAGAAGCGGCAGATGTCCGTGACCAGATATTCCTGAATGGGACAGTCGTCGCAGGCGGCCGGGATGACGGCAACCACGTTCTTCGACAGGTTGCCCGGATCCGGGCTGAGGCCCATGGCCTGGCGCACCCGTCCCCGGACGATTTCCCGCTCCTTATAGATACAGCAGCGGTACTGGGGCTTCGGGCCCGGAATAATCTCATGGACGAGCTGCTCCGTGCTGTCCGGGGTCAGGTTGTCTTCCCAGGCCAGGCGGCACACTTCGCGCAGCACATGATGTTTGAGTTCGACGATACCTTTATCGTTGGTAATCATATTTCAGAACCACCTTTCCGAAGCGATGCATGGGGAAAAAATCAGAAATGATCCGGGACGGGGATGCTCAGGGGCAGGGGCAGCCAGGCACGGAGGAGCGGGTTTTGGCAGGCATACAGGCCGAAGGGCGTGAATAAAGCTTTGATCGCTTCTTTTTCCTCCAGAACCAGATCCGGCGTTTCCGCGGAAGGCGATACCGAAGCGCTGCCGCCTTCGACTGCCAGGCGCCAGGTTCCCGTGTCCTTCACCTGCAGGATACAGGCGCCGTCCGGCATCGGGGAAATCTCCGCCCGGAACGCCAGCGCGGCGGACAGCACGCGCTCCCAGTTCAGCACGCTGACCAGGAAGGTTTCCTCCACGTCGTACCCTTCCGCGAACGCGCCGAGAGCGAGCACGCGCTCCCGCTGCCAGAGGGGGCAGCTGATGACGAATTCAGGCCGGTCCTTCAGCCAGGATGCGATCACGGCGGGCAGGTCCGCTTCCCGGACAAGGCAGAGCTCTCTGACGCTGTTCTCCAGCATGGTCAGATAGCCGGCGAAAGAGTCCGTATGACTGTTCCAGATGACTTTGGTTTCGGCGTGATAGGTGCGCAGGGTATCGTAAAACAGTTCCCGGGGCCGGACGCAGGAACAGGGGAGGGCCGCATGCAGGGCGGCCGCCGCGCCGACCGCCGGATCCTCCGGACCGCTGAACTCCCGGAATACGAAGGAGGTGTCCGCCGGCAGCGCATGGCGCGCGTTGGCGCGGTTGAACGAAAAGCGCCACTGCTCCCCGCAGCATTCAAAGCCGAAATAACCGTAGCGCTGCCGCTGGCCGCCCAGCACCAGGAAATCAAGCCCCCTGCGCCGGGCCTCGTCGATCTGCATTTTCATCAGGGCTTTCATATGCCCGTGGCTCCGGTACCGGGGATGTACGGACACGGAACCGATGAAACCCAGCTCCAGTGTGCGGGAAGGGTTTCCCATGCGCAGCGTTTCCGGCAGCATGGCGACGGTGGCCGCAGGGCGTCCGTTCTCCAGCGCCAGCGCATGCAGGGCGGAAAAGCCCGGACGGGCGTATACCTTTGGAATCAGGGATGCAAAATCGTGGGGACAGACAGCCTGGCTGAACACGGCGTTGATCAGGTCCAGCACGTCCGCTTCCTCTTCGGGACGGGCAAAACGGTATTCGGTCATCGGAAAGATCCTCCTGCGTCATTCTCTCTACCGGGTGCGTTTTGTTCCCGGCGAACCGGGATTCGTAATCGGGTATATCTGCGGGTTATGAGCCGCAGTACCAGGAGTAGTCGTAGCCGGGATCCGAGCTGCGGTTGACCGGGGTCACCTTCAGCCGCGTGACGGCGTTGGGGGAGAGGGTTACGGACACCTTCCGGCCCTCCGGCGTATTCTCCAGGGGCAGAACCGCGCGGCGGGGTTCCGCGGCTCCCCGCAGGAAGCGCAGCTGCTCCTCCGTCAGATCCGCCGGTTCTCCCATAGCATGCCAGCAGGCCAGGGGATTGCAGTGTTCCTCTTCCACCGCTTCCAGCAGGACAGTGGCGTCCCCGCCGGCCGGCAGGGTCAGTTCCAGCTCCAGGGGCTGTTTCTCTTCTCCGCACCAGTTCCAGAGCACCGCCTCGTATCCGCCGTCCTCCCGGCAGACGACGACCGCGCAGTCGTCCCGCAGCACGCAGGGGCCGGTGAGTCCGCTGAAAAAGGAGAAGGCCCAGAGGGTCGGCTTGGGAATCAGGCCGTTTGCCATCATGCCGAAGCCGCCGTGGAAGGGACGGTTCGGAATGCCCTGTTCCTCGAACACATCGCCGAAGGTCCAGTAGCTGTATCCGTCCGCCACGTCCCCCAGGCGAGAAAGCAGCGCGGCGCAGAGCGCGGCGTTCTCATGCGTGTCGTGAATCGGGCAGAAGGGATTGTAGCTGGTGTTGAACTCCGTGATATACATCGGGATGCCCCGGTATTCGGGAAAGGAATCGATGATATCCCGGGATTCCTGCATCTCCGCGATCAGAACCTCCGGGGCGTTCATCCGGTGATAGAGATACCGGTGCTTATGTTCCGGAGTCTGGCCCAGGTAAGCGTGCCGGGTGACGAAATCCACGGGGATCTTCTGATCCCGGCAATAGGCCAGGAAATCCGCGATCCACTGCTGGCTGCCCTCTCCGCCGCAGATGGCCGGGCCGCCGACCCGCATGTTCGGCACCGCTTCTTTTACTGCTGAGACGGTAGCGGCGTACAGTTCCAGGTATTTCGCCTTGTCCGCCTTCTCCCAGAAGCCCGGAAGGTTCGGCTCGTTCCAGATTTCGCAGGGCCAGGTTTCCACCCGTTTTTCCCCGTAGCGGTGTTTCAGATGCTTCAGCGTTTCCCGGACCAGGCGGCACCACTCCTCCATGTCCCGGGGCGGCACGGTGTGCGCTTTCCAGTAAAACAGCGTCTGCGGAGAGGAGGCGAGCCCTCCCGGCATGAAGCCCAGCTCCAGGAAAGGCTCCAGGCCGCTTTCCAGCCACGCGTCCACCACCCTGTCCAGATAGGTGAAGCAGTACCACTGTTCCTTTTCCGCGAAGGGCGGGCCCCATTCCTGATAAATTCCCATCTGATCGCTGAAAAGCCCGTGGCCCCGGATATAGCGGAAGCCGCACAGCTCCTGCACCGCCTTCAGCTGCTCCTGATATTCCCGGTGCAGAGCCAGGTCCACCCGGCCGGTGCCCACGCAGAAACGGGTCAGATTCCGGAAGGACGCGCTGTCTCCCGGACGAACGGTAAGGCATTTTTTCATACCGAAACTCCCCCTGTCTGTTTCTTCCTGTTTTCTCCTCTTATTTTACAGGATTCCGGCGGGCATGGGAACTGCCCGACGAAAATTTTTTTGGTTGACTTCCCGCGGAGGAAAGGGTATATGATGGAAGGCGGAGGAGATCAGCCATGAAGAACGACGAGAAAACCAACGTAATGCGGCTGCTGGAAGCGAAAAAGATCCCGTATACCGCCCATACCTACGATCCGGATCCGTCCCTCTCCGGAGAAGAGATCGCGGAGATTCTCGGGGAGGATTCCGCCTGCGTGTATAAAACGCTGGTTACCGTGGGGAAAACCAACCGCAACTACGTGTTTGTGATTCCGGTGGGGCAGGAGCTGGACCTGAAAAAGGCAGCCCGGGCCGCGGGGGAAAAGTCCGTGAGCATGATTCCGCAGAAGGAGCTGCTGCCGCTGACGGGATACGTTCACGGTGGCTGTTCGCCGGTGGGCATGAAGAAGCCTTTTCCCACCTTTGTGCACCGGACGGCGGAACAGCAGGAGCGGATTTTCGTCAGCGCCGGGAAGGTGGGCTTCCAGATCGAGGTATCCCCGAAGGATCTGCAGGGCCTGGTGCGGTTCCGCTTCGCGGATGTGACGGAGGCGTAAGAAAACCTGAAAAAAGGATTGTGTCCTCGGGAAAAGTGTGTTATACTTAAATGGTCAAAGAAAGTCAGTTTTCTGCGACGAGCCAAAAAACGCGGGAAACCGCGGCGATTGGAGGGATCGGAATGCGGCTCAGCGACTCGATAGAAAGCTTTATTAAAACCCTGATGAACGAGGACGCCACGGAGGTGGAGCTGAAGCGGAACGAGCTGGCCGAATATTTCGGCTGCGCCCCGAGCCAGATCAACTATGTGCTGGCTACCCGGTTTTCCCCGGATCACGGGTATCTGACGGAGTCCCGGCGGGGCGGCGGCGGATATATCCGGATCGTCCGGGTGGTGCAGAGCGGCGCGCAGCGGCTGATGTACCTGGTAAACGAACGGATCGGGGATTCGCTGACGGAGGAGGAAACCCTGCGCCTGATCAGCCAGCTGAAGGAGCAGCGTATCGTGACGGCGGACGAAGCCGCCCTGATGGCGGCCGCCCTGAGCTCCAGGGCTATGGGCGTGCCGGTGCCGGACAGCCTGAAGGACGCCCTGCGGGCCCGGATGATGAAATCCATGCTGATGAGTATCGCGGCCCGGAACCGGGCGTAAGTCCGCGAAGAAGGAGGAGACCGAATGCTTTGTGAAGAATGCCACGCCAAGGAGGCGAATTTTACCGTATCCGTGGTGACGGGGGAGGAGACCTCCGTGCGCCATCTGTGCGCCGACTGCATGAGCCGGATGAATTCGGACCTGATGAAAGGCAACGTGCGGAGTCTGCTGAGCACCGTGCTGAACGCCATTCAGGCGCAGACCGGCGAGAACCGGAAACAGTTTTCCATGCCGATATTCGGCCGTTTTACCCAGCGGGCGCAGCAGGTGATGACCGAAGCGCAGAAGACCGCGGCGGAGCTGCAGCAGCCCTATGTGGGTACGGAGCATCTGCTGCTGGCGCTGCTGAAGGCCGATATGTCCGTGCCCCAGGCCGTGTCCTCCAGGATGAATTTTGAATCCGTGATGGAGGAAATCCGGCAGCATCTGAAGACCATGCCCCCGGAAGACCGGACCCTGCCGGCCAACGGGCGGATTGAGCTGAGCCCCCGTGCCAAGAAAACCCTGGAGACCAGCGTACTGGAGTCCCACAAGCTGGGGCAGAACTATGTGACCGCGGAGCATATCTGGCTGGCGCTGCTCGGGAACGACGACGGCGTCGCCGGAGGCCTGCTGCGGCGGGCCGGCGTGGATCTTTCCGCCGCGCGGGAACAGATTCTGACCCAGATGCGGGAAAACGCGGGGAACGAGGAGCCCGTACGCCGCGGGCCGGGGATGCCGCCGCTGTTCACGCCCCGGAACGGAGGAAAGGAAAAGAGCCTGCTGGACCGCTTCAGCCGGGATCTGACCGCCGCGGCGGAAAAGAACGAGCTGGATCCGGTCATCGGCCGCGAGAATGAAATCCAGCGGATTATTCAGATCCTGATCCGGAGGACGAAGAACAACCCGGTGCTCATCGGCGAGCCCGGCGTTGGCAAGAGCGCCGTGGCGGAAGGCCTGGCGCAGCGGATTGCTCAGGGCAACGTGCCGGAAATGCTGGCGGGGAAGCGGGTGCTGAGCCTGGACCTGGGCAGCATGGTGGCGGGAACCAAATACCGCGGCGAGTTCGAGGAACGCATGAAGAACGTGATGGACGAGCTGCGCAAGGCCGGGAACGTGCTGCTGTTCATCGATGAAATCCATACCATCATCGGCGCGGGCAGCGCCGAGGGCAGCCTGGACGCCGCCAACATTCTGAAGCCCGCCCTGAGCCGGGGCGAGCTGCAGTGCATCGGCGCGACCACGCTGGACGAGTACCGCAAGCACATCGAGAAGGACGCGGCGCTGGAGCGCCGGTTCCAGCCGGTGACCGTGGGCGAGCCCACGGCGGAGGAAACCCTGTCCATTCTCTATGGCCTGCGGGACCGGTATGAGGCGCATCACAAGGTGCGGATCACCGACGAAGCCCTGGCGGCGGCGGTGAAGCTGTCGGACCGGTATATTCCGGACCGCTTCCTGCCGGACAAGGCCATCGACCTGATGGACGAGGCGGCCAGCCGGGTGCGGATTCAGGCCTGCACGACCCCGCCGGATATGCGGGAGCAGGAGAAGCGCCTGGAAGCGGTGGTCATCGAAAAGAAGGAAGCCATCTCGCACCAGGACTTTGAAAAAGCCGCGGCGCTGCGGGATCAGGAACGGAACCTGAACCGGGAGATCCAGGAAAAGCGGGCGGAATGGAACCGGGCCCAGAGCACCGCGCGGGACGTGGTCACCGAGGAGGATATCGCCCAGGTGGTATCCCAGTGGACCGGAATCCCCGTGAACAAGATGACGGAGCAGGAAGCCCAGCGGCTGATGCATCTGGAGGAAACCCTGCACAGCCGCCTGGTAGGCCAGGAGGAAGCGGTGAACGTGGTAGCCCGGGCGATCCGCCGGGCCCGCGCAGGCCTGAAGGATCCGAAGCGGCCTGTGGGCAGCTTTATCTTCCTGGGCCCCACCGGCGTGGGCAAAACCGAGCTGTGCCGGGCCCTGGGAGAGGCTATGTTCGGGGATGAGGACGCCGTGATCCGGGTGGATATGAGCGAATTCATGGAGAAGCATACGGTGTCGCGGCTGGTGGGATCTCCCCCCGGCTACGTGGGATTCGAAGAGGGCGGACAGCTGACGGAGGCTGTGCGGCGCAAGCCCTACAGCGTGGTTCTGCTGGACGAGGTGGAAAAGGCGCACCCGGACGTGTTCAACATTCTGCTGCAGATCCTGGAGGACGGCCGGCTGACGGACAACACCGGGCGGGTGGTCAGCTTCAAGAACACGATCGTGGTCATGACCTCCAACGCCGGCGCCCACGTGATCGGAAACGGCCGGTCCATGGGCTTCGGAGCCTCGGAGAGAGTCGGCGCGCGGAACTACGAGGCCATGAAGGATTCCGTGATGAAGGAAGTGAAGGACCTGTTCCGACCGGAATTCCTGAACCGGGTGGACGAGCTGATCGTGTTCCACGCCCTGACGGCGGAGGAGATCCGGAAGATTACGGATATGATGCTCCGGCAGGTGGCCAAACGGCTGGAGGAGCAGGAAATCCGCCTGACCTGGGACGAATCGGTCACGAACAAGCTGGCGGAGGACGGCTACGATCCAACCTACGGGGCCCGGCCGCTGCGCCGCCTGATTCAGCGCACGGTGGAGGACACCCTGAGCGAGGAGCTGCTGACGGGCCGGATTGCCCTGGGGCAGCAGGTAAACCTGACGGTAGAGGATGGGCAAGTGGTTTCCCGGCCGGTTTCCCGGGACGAAAGCGAGCCCTCGGAAAAGGAGGAGGAACCGGTTGGCTAAACTGTATTTTCGGTACGGCGCCATGGGCTCCAGCAAGACGGCCAACGCCATTATGGTGCAGTACAACTACGGGGAGCGGCATCAGAAGGTGCTGATGGTCAAGCCCCGGCTGGATAACCGGGACGGGGCGCGGACCATCAGATCCCGCTGCGGCCTGTCCACCGAGTGCGTGTATATGGAAGAGATCGGAGATCTGGACCTGACCGGTTACGACTGCGTGATCGTGGACGAAGCCCAGTTCCTGACGAAGGAACAGGTGGAAACCCTGGTGCACATCGTGGACGACCTGGGCATTCCGGTGATCGCCTACGGCCTGCGGGCGGACTTCATGGGCAATTTCTTCGAGGGAAGCAAGTGGCTGATGGCCTGGGCGGACACTATCGAGGAAGTCAAAACCATCTGCTGGTGCGGCAAGAAGGCGACCTGCAACGCCCGGGTGGCGGACGGCCGCGTCGTGCGGGAAGGGGAGCAGATCGTGCTGGGCGGAAACGAATCCTACGTCTCCCTGTGCCGCAAGCACTGGAGGTCTGGGAAACTGGCCGGTGACCGTCAGTGACGGGAATTTCACCGGGCGGTTTCTCATCCGAAAAGGAGCAAGCTCCTCTGTGAGGAGTTGCGACTATTGAGGATGCGGGAAACTGGCCGATGATCGTCAGTGACGAAA
>CAMKJS010000074.1 GCA_946413245.1 uncultured Clostridia bacterium | reverse complement strand
TCACGGGCGCCGGTGCCGATATCGCCGGCGGGCACGTCCGTGTCCGCGCCGATGTATTTGCACAGCTCCGTCATGAAGCTCTGGCAGAAGGCCATGACCTCACGGTCGGACTTGCCCTTGGGATCAAAGTCGGAGCCGCCCTTGCCGCCGCCGATAGGCAGGCCGGTCAGGGAGTTCTTGAAGATCTGCTCGAAGCCCAGGAACTTGATGATCCCCAGGTTGACGGAAGGATGCAGGCGCAGCCCGCCCTTGTACGGGCCGATGGCGCTGTTGAACTGAACGCGGTAACCGGTGTTGACCTGAACCTGACCCTTGTCATCGATCCACGGCACCCGGAACTTGATCTGCCTTTCCGGATTCACGATGCGCTCCAGCAGCGCGTCTTTCCGGTATTTCTCCTCATTGGCGTCCACCACGGGGCGCAGGGAGTTCAGCACTTCCTTCACGGCCTGATGGAATTCCGGCTCGTTGGGATTTTCACGAATGACCCGTTCAATGACCTCATCCACGTATGACATGTTCTCTTCCTCCTTCTTGCCTGGGGGTGACTGACGTTTTTTACGGGCGGTATTTTACCGCCGGAAAACCGCCCATGTCAATGAAATCATTGTGTTTGTTGTGTTTTTTCAGAGACCCTATCCCCCCTGTCCCCCCTTCCCCTGAAAGGGGAAGGGGGAGAAAAAAAGGGTGATTGGGGGCTTCGCCCCCAATCACCCGGGAAAGAATTTCCCATTATTTCCCCTGTGCGTCCCGGGTACGGATGGCCCGGATGAACTCTTTGGAGCGGTCGGTCCGGGGATTCTCGAAGAAGTCCCGGGAGGAGCCGGATTCGATCACCCTGCCGCCTTCCATGAAGAGAACTTTGTTGGAGACGTTCCGGGCAAAGTCCATCTCGTGGGTGACGATCAGCATAGTCATGCCCTCCTCCGCCAGGCGGCGCATGACGGTCAGCACCTCGCCGATCAGCTCCGGGTCCAGCGCGCTGGTGGGCTCGTCGAAATAAATGATCTCCGGATCCGAGGCGATGGCCCGGGCGATAGCCACCCGCTGCTGCTGGCCGCCGGAAAGCTGGCTGGGATAGCTCCTGAGCCGCTCCGCCATGCCCACCTTCCGCAGGGCTTTCACGGCGATATCCTCCGCCTCCGCCTTCCGCATGCCGGCGCCGGCGGTCAGGCCCAGGGTCACGTTCTGCAGCACGGTCTTGTTCAGGAACAGGTTATAGTTCTGGAACACGAAGGCCGTTTTCCGGCGCACACGGACCACTTCCTGCCGGGTAGCCGTGTGCAGGTCCACCCGGTCCCCGTCGAACACCATGGTGCCGGCGTCCGCCCGCTCCAGAAAGTTCAGGCAGCGGAGAAAGGTGGTTTTTCCGGAGCCGCTGGGGCCCAGGATCGCCACCACGTCGCCCTTTTCCACATCCAGGCTGATGCCCTCCAGCACGGGCTGATCCTCAAATTTCTTTTTTACGTCCCGGATTTCCAGCATCATTTCCGTGTCCCTCCATAGCTTGCCAGCCTCTTCTCTCCCCGATGCTGCAGCCAGGTCAGAATGGTGCAGAACATCAGATAAATCAGGGCTACCTCCAGATACAGGCCCAGGGATTCGTATACCCGGCCGTTGATGACCTGCGCCTGCCGGAACATCTCCATCACGGTGATCGTCGCCGCCATGGATGTCTCCTTCAGCATGGAAATCATGGAGTTGGACAGGGCCGGGAACGCGGTGCGGAAGGCCTGGGGCAGCACCACATGCCACATGATTTTCGGGAAGGAAAGCCCTACGCAGAGGCCCGCCTCCAGCTGTCCCCGGGAAACGCTTTCCAGGGCGCCCCGCAGGGTTTCCGCCATGTAGGCGCCTTCGTTCAGGCCCAGTACCACTACGGCAGCCGGGAAGGCGTCCATGACGATGCCGATGCTGGGCAGCCCGTAAAACACGATATACAGCTGCACCAGCAGCGGCGTGCCCCGCATGATCCAGATATAGAACCGGCAGAACTGGCGCAGGCCCCGGACGTTGGCATACTGCACCAGGGCGACCAGCAGAGCCACCACCAGCGCCAGCGCAAAGGACAGCACCGTCAGGGGAATGGTTACCCGGATTCCGTAATCCAGCAGCTTCGGAAAGGAGTCTGTCAGAATATTCCACAGCCGTTCGTTCATGGGCTTAATCCATCCCTTCCAGCAGCCTGTACAGCAGCTCGTACAGCTTCTCTGCATCCTCCGCCGGGAAGGAAACACAGCTGCCCACCTGCTCCGGAATACCGCTGGCCAGCTCCCGCAGCTCCAGGCCCTTCTCCGTCACCGCCACCGTCACCACCCGCTCGTCCGTCTTGCAGCGGCAGCGGGTGATCCATCCGGCCTCCTCCATTTTCTTCAGCACGGGGGTCAGGGTTCCGCAGTCCAGATACAGCCGCCTGCACAGGTCTCCCACCGTCATCTTTCCGTTCTCCCACAGGGTAAGGCAGACGATATACTGGGTATAGGTCATGCCGATGGGCTTCAGATACGGCGTATAGGCGTTCACAACCTTCCTGGCGGCGGCATACAGCGGAAAACAGATCTGTTTTCCCAGCAGAAGATGGGGATATTCGCTCATGGGGATTTCCCTCCTGGTTTACAGTGCATGAACCGGCAGCAGCCCGTCTGGCCGCTGCCGGGAAGTGGGAATACAAGATTACAGGTTGGATTCGATCCACGCGGTGATCTGGGGTGCCGGCCGGAAACCGACGGACTGATCCGCGAAGGCGCCGTTCTTCAGCAGCACCAGGCAGGGCACGGAGTTCACGCGGAAGGCCGCTGCCAGATCGGGGGCTTCGTCCACGTCGACGTTGTAGAAGTCGACTTTTCCGGAAAGTTTTTCGGAAACGTCTTCCAGGACGGGGGCCAGCATGCGGCAGGGGCCGCACCAGGTGGCGCTGAAATCGACGACAGCCACAGGGCTGGCCTGAACTTTTGCTTCGAAATCCTTGCTTTGAATCTTGGTTACCATCGTTGTTTCCTCCTTATTTGCTCTGTGCTTTCTGCTGGTCCAGGAAGGAGACGGCGCTGAGCGCCGCGACGTTGCCTTCCCCGGCCGCCTTGATATATTGATACGGGGTGCCCGTAATATCCCCGCAGGCAAACACACCCGGCAGATTGGTCTCCATGCGCCGGTTCACCTTCACATGGGCCCCTTCGGTTTCCAGCCCCGGCACCAGCTGCCCCGGTGCCACGGCTTCCCGCAGCACGAAGACTCCGTCCGTTGTCAGGGTGCCGCTCTCCGTTTCCGTCAGCAGCTTCGCTCCCTCCCGGCGGATGCCCAGCGCCTTCGTGCGGAGCACCTCCACCGCTGCCGGAAGATGCGGCTCCGCCGCGTACACGGGGATGTAGGTCACCTTTCCGCAGACCTCGCTCAGGAAAGCGGCCTCCGCCTCTTCCCGGGGACTGTAACCGATCACCAGCACCGTTTTGCCCCGGTACAGCGCCGCGTCGCAAGTCGCGCAGGCGCTGACGCCGCGGCCCAGCAGCTCCTCCTCGCCGGGAATGGGCTTCCCCTGCACCACGCCGCAGGCCAGGATAACCGCCTTCGCCTCCAGCATGTCCTCCCCCGCCTGCAGGGCGAAGTAGTCCCCCATGGCGTACACCGCGCCGACGCGCTTCTCCGTGATGGGGATCCCCATCTGCCGCAGATGCTCCCGGAGGGCTTTGGCCAGGTCCGCGCCGGATACCGCCGGAAGGCCGGGATAGTTCCGGATCTCGTGCGCCTGGGCAATCTTCCCGCTCAGCTCCGCTCTGCCCAGCAGCAGAACCTTCTTGTTCCGGATCACGGCTGTGATGGCCGCCGAAATCCCCCCGGGACCTGTGCCGATAATCGCGATGTCCGCCCGGTCCATGACCTTCGTCCTCCCTTCGGCTTTCGCCGGTCTGTGTTCATTTATATTTTATCAAATATAATTTTATTGTCAATATCTTTTGCAAAATATTTTACAAAAGATAATTTTTCTCCCGTTGACATCCGGTATTCTGCCCGATACACTGTTTGTATACACAGGATCACATAGATTTGCCGCAGGCAAACCAATCAAGTCCATATATACTGTCCTGATGATAAACAAATCCGGAAACCAATTTGTTATGCAGGATAGTATACAGGAAAGCGGGAGGAAAAGATGGAGCGGGAAGATTATCTGGATCCGGAATGCGTGCTTTGCGGAAAGCCCGGAGAGCCGGAAACGGTGCAGCCGGTGCCCATGGGCAGAGTTCTGGAGAAGCTGGCGGCCTACGAAGAAAAGAACGACCGGGGCGGGGCGGAGCGGCACCTGCAATACTGGCTGGCTGAAGCGGAACAGAACCAGGACGAGCGGGCCCAGCTGACGCTGAACAACGAGCTGATGGGCCACTACCGCATACGGGGCAGCCGTGCGCCGGCCCTCGCCCACGCGGAGCGTGCCATGGAACTGGTGCAAAAACTGGGCATGGAGGAAACGATCACCGCGGGAACCACCTGGGTCAACGCGGGCACAGTGCGGGAAGCCTTCGGAGATCCCGCCGCGGGGCTGCTGTGTTTCGAAAAGGCCCGGGAAAACTATGAGCGGAACCTGCCTCCGGAGGACGCCCGGCTGGGCGGCCTCTACAACAACATGGCCCTGGCGCTGACCGCCCTGGAGCGCTACCGGGAAGCCGAGGCGCTCTTCCGGAAAGCGCTGGCCGTGATGGCGTCCCAGCCGGGCGGAGAACCGGAACAGGCCATCACCTGGCTGAACATGGCGGACGCCGCGGAGGCGGAGCTGGGGCCGGAGGAAGCGGAACCGGTCGTCGGACAGTATCTGGATACCGCCGCGGCCCTGCTGGACACGGAGGATCTGCCGCGGAACGCCGCTTATGCCTTCGTCTGTGAAAAATGCGCGCCGGTATTCGGCCACTACGGATACTTTGCGGAGGAAGCGGAGCTGCAGAGGAGGGTGAAGGAGATCCATGAAAGGGCTTGAGCTGGCCAGGGCTTATTACGAAACCTTCGGTGCTCCCATGATCCGGGAACAGTTTCCGGAATACGCGGAAATCATCGCGGCCGCCCTGACGGGGCCGGGATCCGAGTGCTACGGCTACGACGACGAAGTTTCCCGGGACCATGATTTCGAGCCCGGCTTCTGCCTGTTCCTGCCCGGAGAGGATGTCATCAACCGGCGCACCGCTTTCCTGCTGGAGCGGGCGTACGCGAAGCTGCCCCAGGAGTTCATGGGCTTCCGCCGGCAGCGGCTGAGCCCGGTGGGCGGAAGCCGCCACGGGGTGTTTCGGCTGGACGAGTATTTCACCGACCGGATCGGTTGCCCGCCGGAGCAGCTGACGCCGGAGGCCTGGCTGCGCCTGCCGGAAGAAGCCCTGGCGGAAGCGGTCAACGGCGAGGTGTTCCGGGACGACGCGGGGCTCCTGACAGACTGCAGGGCCCTGCTGCGGCGGATGCCGGAGGACGTGCGGCGGAAGCGGCTGGCCGGGCATCTCCTGATGATGGCCCAGAGCGGGCAGTATAATTACAGCCGCTGCCTCTCCCACGGCGAGACGGCGGCAGCCCAGCTGGCAGCCGGAGAATATGTGACCCATACGCTGTCGGTTCTTTTCCTGCTGAATGGGAGATATAAGCCGTATTACAAATGGAGCTTCCGGGCCCTGCGGGAGCTTCCGGAGGGCGAAACCGCCGCCGCGAAGCTGGAGCAGCTGCTGACCGGAAGCAATACGCCGCGTGAAGCGGAAATCAAAACAGCAGTCATCGAGGAGACGGCGGCCTACGTCATCAGCGCGCTGCAGGAGCAGGACCTTTCGGAAGCCGTGTGCGGCGATCTGGAAAAGCACGCTTACTCCGTGAACGACGGGATCCGGGACGGCGGAATCCGAAACCTGCATATCCTGGCCACGGTGTGAGAGTTAAGAGTTAAGAGTGGAGAGTGAAGAGTGGAGAGTGGAGAGTGAAGAGTGAAGAGTTAAGAGCGGAGATCAGAAACCCGATTCTTCCAGTAACTCGGGAAGCTCGGCGAGGCTGTGGATCACGCCTTCCGGACGCTCCGCTTCACCGAAGCCGTAGGCGGCGTGAATGAAGGGGATTCCGGCGGCCCGGGCGGCTTCCTGATCCTTCCGGGTATCGCCGATGTAAACCGCGCGGCTGAACCCGTTCCGTTCCATGACCAGACGGATGTTTTCACCCTTGGTCAGGCCGGTGCGCTCCCATTCCTCCTGATCCTGAAACAGATCCTCAACCCCGCAGGAAACCAGAAAGGCGTCAATATAGCCCAGCTGGCAGTTGCTGACGATAGCGAGGGAATATCCCCGGCTTTTCAGCGTTTCCATCACCGGGCGCAGCTGCGGATACGGCGTACCGGCATGCGTCCGCAGGTATTCCACCTCGAAGGCGGCGCATTCGCGGAAAATCGCTTCCCGGCGGTCCTCCGGCACCTTCACGGGCAGGACGTACCGGATTTCATCCATGGTCATGCCCATCACGCTATGGATATCGTCCTCCGTCAGCGGCGTAAAATCCAGATTCTCCCGGGCAAAAATCAAATTCCAGCTTTCCGCCACCCGGGTGGCGGAATCCCACAGGGTGCCATCCAGATCAAAAATCAGCATGGGTTTCGCGGACATCACGGGCCCTCCTGTTCGGAATAATCAAAATCATAAGACAACCCGGAAACAAATTCTATACGTTTCCGATAAATCCCTTGTTGTTTTCAACCCCGTTCCGTAAATATGCGCATAAACCGATTCAGAACGGCCGTCCGGCCGCAAAAAGAAACGCTGACGGAAAATCATGGTTGACAAAACGCAAAAGGAATGTTACAAAAAACAAAACGTCTGAAAGGAGCGCTTTGTCAAATGAAGAAAAACACCGTGAGAAAACTGTTCTCTGTGATGCTGATTCTGGCCCTGCTGACGGGGATCTGCGCCGCGGCGCAGGCGGACCTGCTGGAAGACATCAAGGCGCGCGGCACCCTGATCATCGCCACGGAAGGAAACTGGTCCCCCTGGACCTATCATGACGAAGAAGGCAAGCTGGTGGGCCTGGATGTGGAAATCGGCACCCTGATCGCCCACGGCCTGGGCGTGGAGCCCGAGTTCATGGAGACGGACTGGGACTCCATTCTCGCCGGGGTGGACACCGGGCGATTCGACATCGCCTGCAACGGCGTGGGCTACACCGAGGCCCGGGCGGAAAAATACACCTTCACCTCGCCCTATGTGTATACCCACAAGGTGCTGGTCGTGGCCGCTGACAACGAGGAAATCAAAACCATAGAGGATCTGAAGGGCCGCACCACCGCCAATTCCGCCTCCTCCACCTACGCGCAGCTGGCGGAAGAGATGGGCGCCACCGTGACCTACGTGAACACGCTGGGCGAAACCATTCAGCTGCTGGTGCAGGGCCGGGTGGACGCCACCATCAACGCGCAGGTGTCCATCGAGGATTATCTGCGGGAGCATCCGGACGCCCAGATCAAAATCGTCCAGATGCTGGACGCCGAGCCTGTCGCCTATCCGGTGCGCAAGGGCGAGGAAAGCCTTGCGGCCGCCATCAACGAGATCCTGGAAGCTGCCCGGCAGGACGGCTCCCTGGCGGAGATTTCCCTCCGCTACTTCGGCCTGGATCTGACTCAGCCGTAACGATTATTATCCCCTCCGACCCTTCGGGCCACCTCCCCTTACAATAAGGGGAGGCTTTTTTCTCGCCCAGAACACTCCCTTTCGCATAAAAGAGGCATCGTACAATAAAGGCTCCCCTTGTTGCAAGGGGAGCTGCCGGCTTTGCCGGCTGAAGGGATAAGTTATTCCGGATACCCGAAAGTATCTTTCGAGCACCGCTCCAGCACCTTCAGATATGCCTCCGCCTCCTGCCGGGCGCCTTCCGGATCATGCTCCGCGGCGTTCCCGCATTCCTTCGGCGTGGCTCCGGGAATCGGTCCCGTATACGCCGCCGCCCAGGCAAAGGCTTCCCGGATCAGGGCCAGAGCCTCCTCCGGGGACACGGAATCCCGGAAAACCACATACATCCCGGTCCGACAGCCCATGGGCCCGATGTATACCGCCTCGCTGCTCCGGGCGCTGTTCCGCAGCGCGGTGGCCAGCAGATGCTCCAGGGTGTGAATCGCCTTCGGCGTCACATAGTCGCCCCGGTTCGGCGTTTTCATACGCAGGTCATAGGTTACGCAGTCCCCGTCCACCCGGGAAATATATAGCCCGGGCGTCAGCTTGTCGTGATCGATCTGAAAGCTCGCGATTCGTTCCATGGTGATTCCGGCTCCTTCTTTTCAGTTCATTCCGTCTCCAGCTCCTGCATGGCGGCGGGGATTTTCGCCGCCTCGTCCGGGTCCAGCGGCGGATACTGCGGATCCATATCCTCCAGGGTCTTCACCAGGATCTCGCTCATCAGATACCGGGTGTACCACTTGTCGTCCGCCGGCAGCACATACCAGGGTGCGTTTCGGGTCGCCGTGGCGTTGATGCTTTTTTCGTAAGCCTCGTCATATTCCTTCCAGAGCGCCCGCTCCTTCATATCCCCCACGGACAGCTTCCAGTATTTTTCGCTCAGCTCCATCCGGTCCAGGAAGCGCTGCTTCTGTTCTTCCCGGGAAATATGCAGGAACACCTTCACCATCCGGTATCCGTTTTCCCAGAGATACTGCTCCCAGCTGCTGATCTGGCGGTACCGGCGCTCAAAAAAGTCGTCCGTCAGGCAGCGTTCCGCCAGCCTGTATCCCTTGTGCAGCTGATGCACTTTCACCACCAGCACGTCCTCATAATGACTGCGGTTGAAGATCCCGATGCATCCCCGCTCCGGCAGCGCCTGATGGATCCGCCACATATAGTCGTGGGCCAGATCTGTGGAAGTCGGCGTCTTGAAGGAGGTCACCTTCAGCGCGGCGGGATTCAGCTGAGAGAAGACCTTCTTGATCAGGCTGTCCTTCCCCGCTGCGTCCCGGGCCTGCAGGGCGATCACCAGGCCTTCCCGCTTTTCCGCGTACATCCGCTCCTGCAGCTCCGCCGCGCGCAGCAGGTTCTCTTCCGTCTGCGCCTTCAGCGCTCCCTTTTCCGCCTTCCGGTCCCCGGCGCCTGTGGGCATGGCGTCCAGATCCAGCTTTCGTTCTCCGTCAAAGCAATATTCCCTGAGCGACATATATGTGACTCTCCCCTGTAAGATATACTCGATAACGAACCGGATTGCCGGGTTCGTTTTTGCCGGACAAGCATCATGGGATTTTATCGATTTGCCTTTGGCAAGTCAATATGACAGCGAATATCGTATCCGTATTATATCCGACCCGGCAGGCCCCTGCAAGACATCTTTGCGCGGTCAGACCAGAAGCAGCACGGCCTGGGCCAGCGCTACCGCGCAGACCGCCGCCACCGCCACGGTCAGCAGGCTCCGGCCCCGCCAGGCCAGCGCCACCGCCACCGCCGTGCCGCAGACGGCGGTGCGAAGATCCCCCGTGGAGATAAACACGTCCGGAAAGGTCATCGCCCCCAGCACCGCGTAGGGGATATAGGTCAGAAAGGAACGGACGAACCGGCTTTTGATTTCCTTCCGGAAAACGGTCAGCGGCAGCATCCGGATCAGGTAGGTCACGCCGGCGGTCACCGCCAGATAGGGCAGAAAAACGCTCCAGTTCATGCGGATTCCTCCTCTGCCGGATAGATTATGGCTCCGACCGCCGCCGCGGCAACCGCGCAGATGATGATCGCAAACCCGGAGGAGACGCTGTTCAGCCCGGGAACATACCGGAAGCAGAGGCTCAGCGCGATCGCCACCGCCGTCACCGCCCGCACCGGCTTCTGCGTCCGGCAGGGCGGCAGGATAATCGCCAGGAACATGCCGTAAATCGCGATGCCCAGCGCCGTGCGGACGAACTCCGGCAGCAGCGTTCCCGCGGCGGCGCCCAGCAGCGTTCCCGCGCTCCAGCCGATCCAGGGGGTGATCATCAGGCCGTAGAGGTACGCCTTGCCCACCTTCCCTGGCTGGGAAGACGCCACCGCGAAAATCTCGTCCGTATTGGCGAAGGAAAAAATCATCCGCTGCAGGGTTTTCATGCTCCCATCCAGCTTCCGGCCCAGGCTCAGGCTCATCAGGGCATACCGCAGGTTGATGGTCAGCTGGGTCAGCGCCATCTCCGTCAGCGAGCCGCCGGCCAGCATCAGCGGCAGCGCCGCGAACTGGCCTGCGCTGGTCAGATTGGTCATGGAAATCAGCACCGCCTGAAATACGGTCAGCCCGTCCCCCACCGCCTTCATGCCGAAGGTGAAGGAAACGCTCAGATACCCCAGGGCAATGGGAATCCCGTGCCGGATTCCCTGCCGGAAAAGCGCGCTCATGCTTTCGCCCCCAGCATCCGGGTTCCGTCCTTCGTCACGATCGCGTAGAAGTTCGGCACCCGGGGACACGGCAATACTCCGATTTCCACCGCAAGGCGAATTCTGCGCTCAGCAGAATCGGCGCTCTCCACAGAATTGGCATACAGCGTGCAAAGAACGTCGTCCTTTCCCACTTTGTCGCCAATCCGCACCGGCAGCACAAAGCCCACGGCGGGATCGATATCGTCCTCTTTCCGCTGCCGCCCGGCTCCCATGGCCTGGGCCGTCAGCCCCAGCTCCATGGTATCCATGCGACGCACGTATCCGGATTTTCCGCAGCGGATTTGCCGGATCACCGGCGCCTGCGGCAGCAAGGCCGTATCGTCGCACACCCGTGGGTCTCCGCCCTGGGCCGCGATCATCTCCTTCAGCTTCCGCAGCCCGGCACCGCTGCGGATCGCCTCCCGCATCAGGGTCTCCCCGTCTTTCGTGGTTTCCGCCTTTCCCGCCAGGTGCAGCATGACGGCGCCCAGCATCAGGGAAACCTCCAGCAGGTCTCCCTCCGCGCGGCCCGCCAGCACGTCGATGGCTTCCTTCACTTCCAGCGCGTTGCCCACATGGGTTCCCAGGGGCTGATCCATGCCGGTGATGACTGCCGCCATGGGTTTCCCCGCCAGCTGGCCTACCCGGACCATGCATTCCGCCAGGGCGATGCTGTCCTCCAGGCGCTGCATGATCGCGCCGGAGCCGGTCTTCACGTCCAGCACGATGGCATCGGAGCCGGAAGCCAGTTTCTTGCTCAGGATCGATGAGACGATCAGGGGAAGAGAATCCACCGTGGAGGTCACGTCCCGCAGGGCGTACAGCGTCTTGTCCGCCGGCGCCAGATGCCCGCTCTGCCCGATCACGGCCACGCCGATTTCCCGCACCTGCCGGAGAAAAGCCTTCTCACTCAGGGTGACGGACAGGCCCGGAACGGACTCCAGCTTATCCAGCGTTCCGCCGGTATGCCCCAGCCCCCGGCCGCTCATCTTGGCCACCGGCGCGCCGCAGGCTGCCACCAGGGGCGCCAGCACCAGCGTGGTGGTGTCTCCCACTCCGCCGGTGGAATGCTTGTCCACCTTGATCCCGGGGATGGAAGAAAGATCGGCGATGTCCCCGGTGTCCCGCATGGCCAGGGTCAGCTCCATGGTTTCCCGGTCCGTCATTCCGTTCAGCCGGATCGCCATCAGCATGGCAGCCAGCTGATAATCCGGCACGGACTTCTCCGCGGCCGCCTTCGCGAAAAAGCGGATTTCCTCCGCCGTCAGCGCCTGGCGCAGCTTTTTTTTCGTAATGATCTCCAGCATCGTCATGGGTTTCTCCCCCTCCGGGCTTATGCTCCGATGTCAACAAAACCGATGCCCGGGTTCCAGGCATCGGTAGGGTGCCTGATCTCCAGGCGCTTGTCCGGCTCGTTCAGCTTCGGTTTTCTCAGTCGCAGGTCTTCAGTCTTCCTCGTCCTCTTCGGGCAGATCCGCGTTATGGTACACGTTCTGCACGTCGTCGCTCTCTTCCAGCAGATCCAGCATCTTCTGAATCTTCAGCACCGTATCCGGATCGGTCACCGCCACGGTGTTCTGCGGAATCTTCTGCACTTCGGCGGAAAGGAAGGTCAGTCCCTGCTTCTCCAGGGCTTCCCGCACGGCGCTGAAATCGTTGGGGGCGGTGAGGATCTCGAAGACTTCCTCTTCCACCTTCACGTCTTCCGCTCCGGCGTCCAGCGCCATCATCATCATGTCATCCTCGCTCATGCCGGGTTCCCGTTCCACCACCAGCACGCCGCGCTCGTCGAACATGAAACCTACGGAACCCGTCGTTCCCAGGTTGCCGCCGTACTTGGCGAAGCAGTGGCGGATATCGCTGGCCGTGCGGTTCCGGTTGTCCGAAATCGTATCCACAATCACGGCCACGCCACCGGGGGCGTATCCCTCATAGATGATCTCTTCATAGACCACGTTGCTCAGCTCGCCGCTGGCCTTCTTGATGGAGCGCTGGATATTGTCGTTGGGCATGTTGTTGGCCTTGGCCTTGGCAATCACGTCCCGCAGTTTGCCGTTGGATTCGGGGTTCGCGCCGCCCTCACGCACCGCGATGGCGATTTCCCGGCCGATCTTGGTGAAAACAGCGCCGCGCTGCGCGTCCGCCTTGCCCTTTTTCGCCTGAATATTATGCCACTTGGAATGACCTGACATCGTATCCCTCCCAGAAATAAAACATAGATGATTCTTCATAACGAACCGGGGGTCCGGATTCGTTCATGCCGGAAAGAAAGCGGGAGTATTATATCATCCGTTTTTTTCCCGCGTCAAGCGTTCGACGGTTTTTTCAGTGCTTCCGCCAGATACTGCCCCGTGAAGGATTCCGGATGCTGCGCCACCTGCTCCGGCGTACCCTCCGCCACGATGCGGCCGCCGCCGTCCCCGCCCTCGGGACCCAGGTCGATCACCCAGTCCGCCACCTTGATCACGTCCAGGTTATGTTCGATCACCAGCACCGTGTTTCCGGCCTCCTTCAGCCGGTGCAGCACGTGGATCAGCTTGTCCACGTCCGCCATATGCAGGCCGGTGGTGGGCTCGTCCAGCAGATAAATCGTCTTGCCGGTGGCCCTGCGGCTCAGCTCCGTGGCCAGCTTCACCCGCTGGGCCTCGCCGCCGGACAGGGTGGTGGAGGGCTGGCCCAGCTTCATATAGCCCAGGCCCACGTCGTACAGGGTTTCCAGCTTCCGCAGGATGGAAGGATGGTTTTCGAAGAAGCTGAGCCCTTCCTCGACCGTCATCTCCAGCACTTCATAGATGTTTTTGCCGTGCCAGGTCACCTCCAGGGTTTCCCGGTTGTACCGGCGGCCGTGGCATACGTCGCAGGGTACGTACAGGTCCGGCAGGAAGTGCATCTCGATCTTCTGCACCCCGTCGCCCTGGCAGGCTTCGCAGCGTCCGCCCTTCACGTTGAAGGAGAACCGGTTCTCCCGGTATCCCCTGGCCTTCGCCTCGGGGCTCATGGCAAACAGCTTACGGATCATGTCGAAGAGGCCGGTATAGGTGGCCGGGTTGCTCCGGGGACTCCGCCCGATAGGGCTCTGGTCGATCATGATGATCTTGTCCAGCTGCTCCAGTCCCTCCATGCTCTCGAAGTGTCCCGCCCGGGTCCGGGCCCGGTTCAGCTTCCTGGCCAGATGCTTGTAAATCACCTCGTTCACCAGGCTGCTCTTGCCGCTGCCGCTGACGCCGGTGACACAGCTGAGCACCCCCAGGGGCACCCGCACGTCGATGTGTTTCAGGTTATGCTCCCAGGCGTCCCGCACCGTCAGCCAGCCCGTGGGCTTCGTCCGCTTTTTCGGCACGGGAATGCGCTTCGCGCCGCTCAGGTACTGCCCCGTCAGGCTCTCCGGGCATTTTTTCAGGTCCTCCGCCGTACCCTCGGCCACGATGTGCCCGCCGTGCAGCCCGGCGCCGGGACCCACGTCCACGATCCAGTCCGCGGCGTACATCGTTTCCTCGTCGTGCTCCACCACGATCACGGTGTTGCCCAGATCCCGCATCCGCCGCAGGGTCTGAATCAGCTTGGCGTTGTCCCGCTGGTGCAGCCCGATGGAGGGCTCGTCCAGGATATACAGCACGCCCATCAGGGCGCTGCCGATCTGGGTTGCCAGCCGGATGCGCTGCGCCTCCCCGCCGGAAAGGGTTCCCGCCGCCCGGCTCAGGGTCAGGTAACCCAGACCCACGTCCGCCAGAAAGCCCAGCCGGGCGTCGATTTCCTTCAGCAGCTGGTCCGCGATCATCCGGCGCTTTCCTTCCAGCTCCAGGCCGGCGAAAAAGCTCCGCGCCTCGGTAATGCTCATGTCGCTGACCTCGGGCAGGCTCTTTCCGCCCACGGTCACCGCCCGGGATTCCGCCTTCAGGCGCTGCCCCCCGCAGTCGGGGCAGACTTCTTCCGCCATGTATTCCTCATACTGCTGCTTCATGGCGTCGGAGGAGGTTTCCCGGTACCGCCGCTCCAGTGTGGGGATGACCCCCTCGAAGGTCGTGGCGTATTCCATAAGCCCCCGGGCTCCCTGATAGGAAATGGTGACCTTCTCGTCCCCGGTTCCGTAGAGGATGGCGTGCATGCCCTCCTCCCCGATCTCACCCACCGGGGTATCCATCGTAAAGCCGTAGCGATTGCCCATGGCAGCCAGGTACTGCGCCGCGATCCCGTTGTCGTCGCCGGTGTTGAAGCCCATCACGTTCATGGCGCCTTCCCGCAGGCTCAGCCGCTCGTCCGGAAAGATCGCGTCCCGGCTGATCTTCATCAGCATGCCCAGGCCGTCACAGGTCGGACAGGCGCCGAAGGGGCTGTTGAAGGAAAACATCCGGGGCGTCAGCTCCTCGATGGAGATTCCGCAGTCCGGACAGGCGTAGTTCATGCTGAACAGGGTTTCCCCCAGCTCGCCGGCGTCCACGATCACCAGGCCGCCGGATTTTCCGGCGGCGGTCTCCAGGTCGTCTGTCAGCCGCTGGCGGAACTCCTTCGTATCCCGGCGGATCAGCCGGTCCACCACGATCTCCACCGTGTGCTTTTTCTTTTTGTCCAGGTCCAGCGTATCCTCCAGATCGTACAGGGTGCCGTCGATCCGTACCCGGACGTAGCCGCTTTTCCGGGCGTTTTCCAGAATATCCCGGTGTTCTCCCTTCCTGGCCCGCACCAGGGGAGACAGGATCTGCATCCGGGTTCCCTCCGGATAGCCGTCGATGGCGTCCGCCATCTCGTCCACGGTCTGCTGGCGGATTTCCCGGCCGCAGTTCGGGCAGTGAGGAATGCCGATCCGCGCCCACAGCACGCGCAGATAGTCATGGATCTCCGTCACCGTGCCCACGGTGGAACGGGGATTGCGCCCCGTGGTTTTCTGGTCGATGGAGATGGCCGGGCTCAGGCCGTCGATCCGGTCCACGTCCGGCTTGTCCATCTGGCCCAGGAACTGCCGGGCGTAGCTGCTCAGGCTTTCCACATAGCGGCGCTGGCCCTCGGCGTAGATGGTGTCGAAGGCCAGGGAGCTTTTGCCGCTGCCGCTGAGGCCGGTGATCACCGTCAGCTTGTCCCGGGGGATCTTTACGCTGATGTTTTTCAGGTTGTGCTCGCGCGCCCCCTGAATGGATAAGTATTCATTCATAGTTTACTTACTACCTACCTCCCGCACCCTCAATCGTCACACTGCTCCCTTGGAGCGGTCGCATTGCTCGTTTCGGGTGACTCGTTCAGGTCGCTTCCGGCCTTGCCGGACAGCACACTGTGCTGACGCTCCCCTCGCTCCCCCCTTTACCCCTAACCCCTTTTCCCCCTATGGGGGGAAGGGGAATAATATGAGAAAGGGGGCTGCGCCCCCTGGCCCTGCTTTCTTTCTTCAGGGAGAATGGGGCTGAACGATCAAATTGCTTCTACTCGTCTGCCTTTGCCTTTTTCTTTGCTAATTCGTTTGTGTCGATAGTACCGCGGTAGACCACGAATTTCTGGTAAAGGAATTCGGTGACGAAATTGATCAGCATCGTGCCGGCTTCCACGATATAGTTATTCACCAGCGGCTCCGAGGAGGCCTGGGCATTGGTGAAGGGATTGGCACCGGTCAGGGCCGCCGTCCACCAGGTGGACAGAGGCGTGAACACCACATAGAACAGGGCCACCAGCAGCATGCTGCGCTTCACGTCCGCGTCGCTGCGGAAGGTATACTTCCGGTTGAAGGTAAAGTTCCACAGCACGCTCAG
>CAMKJS010000073.1 GCA_946413245.1 uncultured Clostridia bacterium | reverse complement strand
AAATCGTACATTTCTGCCGAAAATCCGGGCTAACCCGGCAAATCGCGGCAAATCGCGGCAATGGATGGTAGTCAAATGGTAGTAGAAATTCAGAGGTTCTACTACCCTGCAAAATTCAGCGGTCATCGGCGGAGTAAAACCGCCTTTGAAAGTTTACCATACGATCATCGATTATTCATCCCGCACCACTCGGCAATTCGTCCGATCAATTCCAGATCGACCTTCTCATATGGAAATTGGATTGCTCCTTTGCTATATTTCAGACCACGTTCCTCAATTTCGTCTTTGAACGCATTCACGCCGCCATCCCCCGGATAAATCCCCAGGTGATTCTTCATGGCTGCAAAGTGGATCAGATTGTGCCGCTTCCAGAACGTTGGCATTTTATAGCTGATCCGCTCTTCGGCATCAGGAAGTACAGTACAAATGGTTTCCCGTACTGACATAAGAAGTGGCTGGAGCTTTTCCGGTTGTGCAGCTATATATTCATCAATCGTCATCTCAGCACCTTCTCCATCGGTTTTCCTGTTGCCAGTTCGTCGATTAGTTTATCCAGCTGCCGCATCTTCTTTGTCATAGGATCATCAATTTCCTCAACCTTAACCCCGCAGATGGAACCGGTGATCAGGTCAGATCGAGGATTCCACATCGGAGCCAGGGATAGAAACTGTCCGTAGGTCAACCCGTTCAGGATATCCATACTGACATAACCAGTCAGCCATTTGATAACCTGATCCACTTCTTCCTGTGTCCGACCTTTCCGTTCAGCCTTCTGGACAAGGCACTGATAAACCTTTTCAAACGGCATTTCAAAAACGTCCTGCCGTGACATCGCGCATGCACCTCTTCTTCATGGCACATTCCTTTTCCCATCTATTCTACGATGACAGCTACCTGCCATCGTTCCAGAATTTTACCATATCCGAGCAGTTTTTTCCACAGAGACAAACCCCTAACGCCCAAGAAATCAGCGTTCCAGCCAAAAACAGAAAGACCGGCGCTTCCACCTCCTGTGAGGCATGAAGCGCCGATCGTTTCCTTATCAAATTGCCACAATGGTTCCGGCTTCATCGTCATCCCTGTTCTGATTCAGCTTTTCCTGCTCTTTCCGTGCCTGTTCAACCTCTGCCAGCCTTTTCAGCTCCTCTGCTGCGTCCTCCAGCCCAAGGTGCGTGTAGGTGTCCAAGGTGACCGTAATGTCCGAATGGCCCATCAGATACTGCAGCGTCTTCGGATTCATTCCAGCCTTCGCCATGTTGCTGCAGTAGGTGTGGCGACACACGTGCGGGGTAATGTTCGGCATCTGCTCCTTGTAGATCGCATTGTACCGGTTCACCATGTTGTTGAAACGGTGCTCCCAGTGCATAGCCACCAGCGGCAGGCCCGCATCGTCCAGAAAAAGGAATCCCCGATAACCGTCCACAGCCTTTTCCATCTGAACAACATCGCCTTCAGCAACAGGTTTTTCGGCATTCCTGTCATCCACAATCGCCCGGAAGCAGTCCTCCACTTCCTTCGTCATGGGCAGCTTCCTTTTCCCGGCACTGGTTTTGGTTTCCTGAACATGCAGAACCATGTCCGGTGTCCGGATCAGCTGGTGATCAACGTTGATGAGATGGTTTTCAAAGTCGATGTCCTTCATGGTCAAACCGCAGAATTCACTGATCCGCATCCCAGTATTAAAAAGAATGTAAACGACCTCATAGTATTTGCAGTAGCAATAAGCTCTGCAACGGATTCCTTCTCTACCGATGCTGCTTTTTGCCCCTTCTCCTTAGGCTTCTTAACCTTCTGCTTAACAGGTGGCTTAAGATGGGAAGAAAGATTCGGCGTGGCGAGGTTCCAAAGTCTATCGATGAAATCATAGAAGGTTCCGACGCCAGGAACATCCCAAGGATGGAACCCACTGAGGACAGCATGGAAATTAGATGTGCGAAGGGTTTCTGACCAGGAAGGAATTGAAAGACACTTGGTAGCAACCATAACAAGCAGGGAACGCATCATACAGGAAGGCTGGCGAGCTTCGAGGCCACGACCAGAGTAAAGAGGCTGCATGATACGATCCACAGGAGAAAGATCGAGATCGCGGATACGAAGGTAGAGTTCCCGGAGATTTGGTGGCTTGGATCTCCAATTGATCCTGTACCGTTCTCCCATGTGATTCAGGAAACTTCTGTAGTCGTTGTGTGGGACGATTACGGGTTTCATAGCCTAAGGCCTCCAATCGAGTTAGTAGATGTCCCGGGGCGCGGGCCACATCTCTTCTCGATTGGTCGCCGAAGGCGACCGCAGATTTTTGCGGGTTTGTCAAGTACTTTTTAGCGATTTCTCAAACTTTTTTTCACTGCATAGAGTGCATAAAAGCGTGAGGGACGCAAAAAAAGAAAGCCCCTGATCCGTTATGGATCAAGGGTTCGGAAAACCGAATGGATATCTGTAGCGGAAAGGAGGGACGGCCTTTTTCGTTCCGTATTATTCCTTTTACGCATTTTCTACAGATCGAGTTCCGCTGCGCACACGGGGACGGCCCTTCCGAAGAGCCGTCCCTGCTTTCAGTCCGTATTCCTTATCCCGTGTTCCTTATTCCATATTCTTATCTGATTCTGCGGTAAGGCAGCGACACGGCAAAAATGAGAAATCGGGTAGGAGGGGGTGGCTAACCCCCGTCCTCCCACACCACCGCTCATGCGGTCCCGCAAGCGGCGGTTCAGTTACTGGCACAAGGCAGCACGTTTGGTCGGAAATCGTTGCGCTCAGCGATTCTGCCCTACCTTCGGTCGCTCACCTATCCTCAGGCAGACATCCTCTCTCGAGCAACTGCTTTCAACACGCCCGATTCCTGACATGCTGCATTACCAGTAACCGCCGGGCCCTTCCCTCCACTGGCTTTCACCAGTTTCTCAGGTACTATGGCCCAGACTGACTTCTGTGGGTTCAGCCATGCCTTGCAGCATGGGTTACACCTTACGGTGCGTTCCCCACAGACCTCCCCCGCATAAGGTGCAATAGCCTTCATTCCATGTAGCCGCCGCATTTACGTTGACAGAGTCCGGGTAGTATGGGACTTCGACTTGTGTTGCAGTCTCGTCCGCTCTGTCCCGCCTTCGTATGCGATTTCTGTTCGTCGGCTCGGAACTTTGCCTGCGGCTTCCTTCAGATTCCACCTCACGATGGACACCCTTGCCGTTCGGCTAACACTTCCTACTACCAAGCGTGTAGTGGACTTTCACCACCAAGCTATTGCCCATGGCGGGCGTACAGCAGAATCGCCCGGAGCTCCGGGCGGCCTATTTTTTTCATCCTGTGCGGCCCCAATGCCGCCGGCAGGGTGTTTGCAGTTCACGGGTCTTAAAGACGCCGGTACAGCCGCACCCTTCCCGTCAACCCGCTGCCCCGGGCGGGCGGATCCGCCAGCAGCTTCCGGTGTCCCTGCAGCAGGGGATAACATTCCCGCTCCAGGGTGGTCGCCACCTCGATCCGGAGCCGGTTCCGCCCCGACGCTCCCTGCAGGGCGTATTCAAAGGGCGGCACGATCTGCAGGCCGGCGCTTTCCCCGTTCAGAAAAACCTCCAGGCCCTCCTCCGCGTCCTCCACGCGGAGCGCCAGCGGCATCCTCTCCGGCAGGTCAAATTCGCATTCATACCGGACAAAGCCCGAGAATTCCGGCTTTTCCTCCGCCAGCTTCCCGCCGTCGGGAACGCAGGTTTCTTCCGGGGCGGAGAAGCGCGGGTACTCCGCCCCTTCGCACAGGCTCCGGCGCCATCCCGCCAGGGGGATTTCCTCCCCGGTCCGGTTTTCTTCCCCCAGGAGAGCGTCGCAGACTCCGCCAATCAGGAAAAGGCTCTTCAGCGGATGTATCTCGATTTCCGCGCCCGACGGGCCCCAGGACAGGGGTCGACACCGGTTTTCATACGCGTCATACAGGAACCCGCCCTCCATGGGAAGAGAAGGCTGAACGCGGCCCTTCCAGGGCTCCGTTCCCTCATTGACAATCATCAGGACCGGGGTCTCGCCCCGGATCTCCAGCAGCCGGATCCGATTGTCTGCCGGGCTGATTTCCGGCAGCGGGAAGCCGAGCCCCCGCACCGTCTCCGCCAGCTCCTCCAGCCTGAGAACGGGACGTCCCTCCAGCGCATCGGGCAGCGCTTTCCCGGTCTCGCTGACAAAAGCGGGCTTCCGTCCGGCAAAGAATACCGGCACGCCCGCTGCTGCCATCCGGTCCAGCGTCTCCGCCGCCGCGGCACAGACGCTCTCGCTGCCGGGAACAATCATCACCCGGAAGATCCGTTCATTCACCGAGAAGGTTCCGTCCCCGTTGATCCGGGTTCTTTCCGGATCCGCCAGGAAATCCGCCGGAATCACCATGCAGTCCACCTGAGCGTCATACAGCTTGCGCACGGGCTGCTCAAAGGGCATCGCCTCGGGATCGCACCATTCCGCCTCCCCGTGATAAAGCACCGCCGCGGAAACCTGATGCCTTCCGGAGGAGGTCAGGGCTGCCGCCCGGTTCATATAGGCCATCAGCCGGCCGAAGTGCCGGTACTGGGGGTTATGTCCCCCGGCGTAGAAATGCGGCGGGCAGTCCGGATCCGGGAAGGGAGCACCGGTAAAGGCGTGGGGCACAAAATAGTTGATGCCCCGGACCAGAAAATGATCCGCCAGATATTTCTCCAGCCGGACGCCCTCGCCCCAGCCGTAGTTGCCAAAGATCTCACACATGGCCCGTCCGGCCTTCCGGGGTTCCAGCGCCGCGGCGCTCCGGGCCAGGCAGGACAGCCCGTAATGATGGAAGGTACCGTTCCGAGGCAGCTTCGCGTCGTTCAGCAGGGGCTGATCCTCCCCCTGGGGAAGCACCTGGCCCCCGATATCATCGATGCCGGCCATGTCCTGCCCCTCCAGGCCCCGGAAATAGTGTCCCAGGCTGGATCCCGTCCGGCAGTGATGCCCGTCGTCCTCGATCACATGCCCGATATACATCACCCCGTGCTCCCGGCACCAGGCGCCGATCTGCTCGCTGAAATTCCGCCGGACCAGCCGGGTCAGGCAGTCCATGTACAGGAAGTGCACCCGGGCGGTTTCCGGATCGGTATTCAGATCCCACAGGCGCTCCAGCCGGGCTTTCCATCCCCTGCCGAGGGCCTCCGCCGCCTCCGCCTCCATTTCCCGCCCCCAGGGCAGGTCCTGCCGCGTTCCCAGGGGATTCTCCTTGTCGTACATGAACCCGTTTCCCAGCTCCGGCTCGTCGGAAAAGAAGCCGGCGATGGTGCGGCCGAAATCCTCCCGGTAATGCTGCCAGTGCGGTTCGTACACCGCGTCGATCAGCACCCGCACGCTGTCCCGGTCCGTCATGTTGATATAGTCCCGGTGATAGCCCGCGTTCCGGCTGGCAGTCAGAATCCGCAGCTCCGCCGCTCCGGCGGGCTTTTCAAATTCCAGCGTTTCTCCGGAAACCAGCGGGGTCAGATCCCGGTCCTCCCCGTTCTGCCGCAAGGCCGCCCGGATCACCCGGTCGTCGTCAAAGCTCCGGGCCGGGGGAATGCTGAACCAGCGGGCTTCCATCATATTGGCCGGTTTTTTCACCGGCGCCTTCATCAGGCCTTCCTCCTTCAGGTTCACCCGGAACCTTCCCGCCTCCGGCGGCACCGGCGCCGTATTCAGAAAGATGCTCTGCCGGCAGAGTGAATCCGGCTTTCCCTTCAGGGCGCCGTTGGCAAAGCCCGTCGGAAAATGGCTGTCATCCAGAATCCAGACCTTCATACCCCGCCGCCGGGCTTCGTCCAGAATGATGTCCATGTCCTGCCACCACTTCGGGCCGCAGAAGTCCGGATGGGGCCGGCTTTCCACGCAGACCGCCCGGCAGTTGGCCCCATGAATGACCGCCATCATTTTCCGCAGGGTCGCCTCATCCTCCCCGTGCTGCCAGAAAAAAGGCAGCACACGGTTCTCCTCCTGCCCTTCCAGCAGTCTCCGAACAGTTCCGTTCATTTCCAAATTCTCCCTTCCAGATTCGTTTCTCTTCCGGATTCAAATCGGATTTCCGTGCTTCCTTCATCAATCTTTTCCGTATTCTACCAGAGGTTTTTCTCTCCGTCCATCTTCTTTTTCAGCTCCTTAAATTTACCGTACCAAATGCTTAAATCTGCAGGATTGTATCTCCGGAAAAACCCGGATACAATCGCGGTGACGGCATTGAAAAGGAGGTTTCGTGATCATGAGCGTTGCTCCCTCCCGGAGAAACGGGCGGATTTCCCGGCATTTCAGGGAATTCTGGCCGTATTATGTGATGATTCTTCCGGGGCTGACCTTTCTGATCCTGATCAAATATATTCCCATGGCCGGCAGCGTCATCGCCTTCCAGAACTTTTCCCTGCGCAAGGGGATTCTGGCAAGTCCCTGGGTGGGGCTGGAGAATTTTCAGAAGCTGCTGAATTATGACGATTTTCATCGGGTGTTCCGGAACACGCTGATCCTGGGCGCCCTGAAGACCATCCTGATCTTTCCGGTGCCGATTCTGCTGGCGCTGATGCTCAACGAGCTGCGAAACGCCCTCATCAAGAAGAGCGTCCAGACAGTGGTGACCATTCCCCATTTCATTTCCTGGGTCATCGTCGGCGGCCTCACCTTCGATATTCTGGGGGCCGGAGGTCTGTTCAATCAGATTCGCGGCCTGATGGGGCTGGAGATGATCCTGCCCATGCAGAAAAGCCCCTGGTTCCGCCCCGTCTATGTGCTTACCTCCATCTGGAAGGAATCCGGCTGGGGCACCGTGGTCTACCTGGCCGCCATCTCCGGCATCGACCCGGGGCTGTACGAGTCCGCGTCCATCGACGGCGCTTCCCGGTTCCAGAAGATGACGCGGATCACCTTCCCCATGATCCTTCCCACGGCGGTGACCCTGTTCCTGATCAACATCGGCAGCTTCCTGGACCTGGGCTTTGACCAGGTGTTCAATCTGTATACCCCCATGACCTACGATGTGGCCGACATCTTCGATACCTATGTGTACCGCTCCGGCATCCAGCAGGGAAAATACAGCTTCTCCACCGCGGTGGGGCTCTTCCAGTCCGTCATCGGCCTGATGCTCGTGGTGATCTTTAACCGGCTTTCCAAAAAGGTTTCGGAAGATGGGGGGCTGTGGTAATGAGCAGAAAATACCGTATCCGGGAATCCGCCGGGGACCGCGTCTTTGAAGGCGTCATCCTGGCGCTGCTGATCCTTTTCGGCGTGATCATGGCGGTACCAATGATCGCGGAGTTGGCCGTTTCCCTGAGCTCGAAAATTGCCTCCCAGACCGGATCCATCGGCCTGCTTCCGGTGGGCTTCACCTTCGCCTCCTGGGAGTTCATGCTGCAGAACGCGGGGCTCTGGACCTCCTTCGCCATCTCCGCCGCCTCCACGGCGCTGGTGGTGGTCATCTCCCTGCTGATCAACGCCATGATGGCCTACCCCCTGTCCAAGAGGAACTTTGCCCCGGTGAAGGCGCTGATGCTGATCGTGGTTTTCACCATGATTTTCAAGGCGCCGACCATCCCCTACTTCCTGGCGCTGCGGAGCTACGGTCTGTACAACAGCTTCTGGGCCATGGTCATCCCCCAGGTGATCTCCGCCTATAACCTGCTGGTCATGCGCAGCTTTTTCCAGACCTTCCCCGGGGAAATCGAGGAAGCCGCCGAGATCGACGGTTGCGGCAAGTTCCGGATGTTCTTCCAGATCGTCCTGCCCTCCTCCAAGGCGGTGATCGCCACGGTCGGGCTCTTCTACGGCGTCGGCGCCTGGAACCAGTATGCCACGCCCCTGATGATGATTCAGGATACCGCCCTTTTCCCGCTGCAGCTGAAGATTCACCAGCTGGTCAACGCGGCCTCCGGGGACATCGCCGCGGCCGTCAAGGTCAGCACCGCCAACTACACCAACGACACCCTGGGCGCCGCGGCGGTCATCTTCTCCATGATCCCGGTGCTGATGATTTACCCCTTCGTCCAGAAGTATTTCGCCAAGGGCGCCATGCTGGGCTCCGTCAAGGGCTGAGTCCCCGCCGCGGTCCAGTCTTGCCCGGCCGCGGCATCGAGGGCGCCTCACCCGATGGGAGCCCGCTGTCCGCCGCGCTCCTCCCCCCTGTTATCCGCTTCCCGCGTGGAAGAGCGATATAAAAAATAAGGAAAAGGAGAGACAACCCATGAAGAACCTGACCCGTAGAATCCTGAGCGCGCTGCTGGCCGCAGTCCTGATGATCGCTGCCTCCGGCGTCGTCCTGACAGCTTCCGCCGAAGGCGCGGAGAGCTATCCGGACATTGAGTACTGGTTCACCAACGAAGGCTTCCTGCCCGTGGAGGTCGGCGGAGCCTACTACAACCTGACCAAGGAAACCATCGGCGTCGGCGTGTACATGCCCTATGTGGACTGGAACGGCGGCCAGACCTACCGCGAGCAGCTGGCGCTGCGGGTGGCGGCCAACGACACCCCCGAAATCTTCATCTACAACGGCGGCATTGAGAACAGCCTGATTCTCGACGGCGCTGTGCTGGATCTGACCGACTACCTGCCGGAATACATGCCCCACGTCTGGGAAGCCATTCCCGCGGAAGTCTGGGAATCCGTCAAGGCCAACGATCCCACCGGCAAGGGCCGCATCTGGATGATTCCGGACGTGACCTCCTTCACCCGTCACGGCGCCTACATCCGCACGGACTGGCTGGATGCCGTCAGCATGAAGATGCCGACCACCCAGGAGGAGCTGGTGGAGGTTCTGCGGGCCTTCAAGGAGAAGGATCCCAACGGCAACGGCGCCGCGGATGAAATCCCGACCGGCGGCCGCGCGGAAGCCCGCTGGATGGACTACCTGTTCGCCATGTACGGCGTGGCCATGTATGAAGGCTATCCGGAATGGGATGTCTACGACGGCGAAATCACCTATTCCGCGGTGACCCCCAACATGAAGGCCGCCCTGGGCTTCATTTCCTCCCTGTACAAGGAAGGCCTGCTGGATCCGGAAACCCTGCTGAACACCTCCGCCGACTGGTCCGGCAAGTTTGACAGCAACACTGTCGGCATCTACTATCACATCCCGTGGGTTGCCTATCAGCGGCTGCAGGGCATCTTTGACTACACCGGCGGCGCCGTGAAGGCCCAGGTAGCCAACCTGCCCCAGATCAGCGCGGACGGATATCAGGGATTCATCACCGTGAAGCCCACCGGAAACTCCGGCAAAATGGTTTCCGCCGACGTGGCCAGCGATGAAGCCGTCATGAAGGCAGCCTTCCGTGTGCTGGACTGCCAGTACAACGAGGAGTTCCGGGATCTGGAATACGGCGTCGAAGGCATGCACTATGAAGTCGTGGACGGCAAAAAGGTCAAGCTGCCGGAGAACAAGGCCGTGCAGGAGCTGCTGATTCTCCAGACCCCCGGCTGCCAGGTGGAAAACGTGGAGGTCATCACCAGCCGGCTGGAAGCCATCCGCACCGAGGAAACCAACTGGGAAATCGACCAGGCGGAAGCCCTGCTGAACGGCAACCAGGCGGACGGCCGGATCATCGCCGGCGACGGCATGCCCTCCTCCGTCTATGATGGCTGCGAGGACATCCAGAATCGGATCCTTTATGTGGAATATGTTTCCAAGATCATCACCGGCGAATTCGAGCTGGACAAGTTCGACGAATTCGTGGACCGCTGGTACAAGAACGGCGGCCAGACCGTGACCGACCGCGTCCGGGAATGGTACGCCGGAAAGAAGTAATCTCCCAAAATCATCCGATCCCGCGCACAGGGCAGGCTCCTCCTGCCCTGTGCGTTTTCATCCTTCGGTTCATCCGGGGGGATTGATCTTTTCCGGCGGATGGCATATGATGAATAAAAAGGAGGGGATGGTCCCGTGAAACGTACGGAGGGGAATCAGAAGATCACCCGAAAAATGATCGCCGCGTTTCTGGCGATCAGCTTTGTTTCCATCTCCCTGTCCGCCATCAGCGTATCCTACGTGGCCATGAAAAACATCAACCGCCGGACCGAGATTTTCGCCCGGGAGGTGAATGCCCAGGTCGTGTCCAATATGGAGCATTTCATCCAGTCCTATCAGGGGCTGATGATGGCGGTGCTGGTGGACTCGGATGTGCTTTCCGCCCTGACGCGGAACGCGGTTCCCGTCTCCGATCAGGCGGAATACCATTCCCGGGTCAGCCGGCTGCTTTTCCGGCTGATCAAGATGCAGCCGGATCTGGTATACGCAGGCATCGTGCTGAAAAGCGGCCAGTCCTTCCAGACCGGCGCCACCGGGGAAACGGCAGATCTTTCCTCCCTCATGGAAAAAAGCTGGATGAAGAAAATCACGGAGGGCAGCCGGACCTTTACGGTGGTTCCCATGCATGAGGCGGAATACACGAATCGCTTCGGCCATGGCCGGGTGATTTCCGCCGTTCAGAAGCTGTATGGGCCCTCCCGGCAGTATATGGGCGTCATTATCCTGGATGTGGAAACCCGCTCCATCGTGGATCTGGGCCAGGCCTCCCTCCTGCAGGAAAACCTGCAGGGCGTCCGGGTGGTGGTGGAAAACGATCAGCATCAGATCATCTACGATTCCGCCCCGGAGCAGACCGGCGCCATGGACGCGGACGGTTTTTTCCGTTTTGAAATGCCGGATGCGCGTTACATCGTCCATTCCGGTCAGGTGGAGTCCGGCGGTATTTCTGTGCATACCCTCTACCCCCGGGCCACGCTGGTGCTGCTGCGCCACGACCTGATCTGGGTCACGGCGCTCAGCGTGCTGGTCTGCGTGCTCCTCTCCCTGCTGGTGGCCGCCCGCTTCAGCCGTTCCTTTACCCGGCCCATCTCCCGGCTGCGGCAGGCGATGGTGCTGGCGGAAAAGGAGCAGTATACGCCGGTGGAGGGCGTCTTTCCCCCGGATGAGTTCGGAGATCTGATCCGGCAGTATAACCGGATGACGGAGCAGATTGAATACCTGATCCGGGAGGTTTACCGGAAGGATCTGCAGAAGAAGGACGCCCAGCTGCTGGCCCTTCAGACCCAGATCAATCCCCATATGATGTTCAACACCCTGGAATCCATCCGGATGAAGGCCCTGATCGCCGGCAACCGGGATGTGGCAGAGATGACCAGCCTGCTGGGAAAAATGTTCCGCATGACCCTGGAGAACGTCAACCAGCGGCATACGGTCCGCAATGAGCTGGAATACGTCCGCTCCTTCCTCACCCTGCAGAATCTGCGTTTCCGCACGAAGAACACCCTGGACACGGATATACCGGAGGATCTGATGGAGGTATCCTGCCCGGTCATTCTGTTCCAGCCGCTGGCGGAAAACAGCCTGAGCCACGGCTCCTACGGTCCGGGCCGCCCCCTGCATCTTTCCATCCGCGGGGAGCGGTCGCCGGATCCCGATCTGATCCTGTTTCAGTTCACGGATGACGGCACCGGCATGGATCCGGACCGGCTGATGGCGATCTCCGACCGGCTGGAGTCCATCCGGCAGGGAGATTTCTCCTCCCTGCCCGGCCAGGGCCAGGAGCGGCAGCACATCGGGCTGGAGAACATCGCGGAAAGGCTGTATCTCCAGTACGGCCCGGAAGCGCATCTGAAAATTCTGTACAGCAGCGACGCGGGCACCTGTATCGAAATCCGGATCCGGAATGTTTCGGAAGGCACCGCGTCTTCAGAAGGAGGGCACTCATGGACGTCAGAATCCTGATCGTGGACGATGAGCCGGAAATCGCCGAGGGCCTGGAGGTGCTGCTCACCACCCGCTCCCCGGATTACCGGGTGGTGGGTCGGGCCAGGGACGGCATGGAGGGCTTTGACCGGGCCATTGAGCTGCACCCGGACATCATCATCACGGACATCCGGATGCCCCAGGCCAGCGGCCTGGATATGATCCGGGACATCGAGGCCTACGAGGTCAGCACGGAGTTTATTCTGATTTCCGGCTACGCGGACTTTGAGTACGCGAAAAAGGCCATGGAATACGGCGTTCAGTTCTTCCTCTCCAAGCCCATTGACGAGGAAGAGCTCTTCGCGGACATCGAAAAAATCCGGAGCCGATGGTCCGTCCACGAACATTATGCCGAGATGAGCGATCTGTTCCCCGACGCCCTGCTCCAGGCCCTGGAGGAAGCCATGGTGCTCCGGGATGCCCAGAGGCTCCGGGAAACCGTAGCCGAGCTGTTTCGGGTGCTGCGGCAGCATCAGGCGCGGCTGAGTCCGGAAAATCTGCATATGCTCTGCCTGAATCTGGTGCTTTACGGAACCCGGAAATATCCCTATGCTTCCCTTCGCATCAATAACTATCTGGGCCGGAATGTCCTTTCCTCCCGCAGCGTTTCCCGTATGTCTTCCCTGGAGGAGCTGGAAAACTGGGCCTTCAACATCCTGAAGGGGGCGGCGGAAATCCTGGACAGCGGAGAGGCCGGGGAAAAGCGGGATCTGATCAGCGAGGCGAAAAGCTACATTCAGGAGAATTATGCCGCCAATATCTCCCTGAACGACATCGCGGAGCGCTTCTATATCAATCCCTTCTATTTCAGCCAGCTTTTCAAGAAGAAAACCGGCACCACCTATCAGAAATATCTGACCGATCTGCGGATGAAGCGGGCCGAGGTGCTCCTCCGGGAGACAGACCTGAAGGTATATGAGATCTGCGAGCAGGTCGGCTACACCGATCCCAACTATTTCAGCAAGCTCTTTGAGCGCACCACCGGCCAGAAGCCCAGCGCCTTCCGCACCGGCCGTCAGGGCTGAGCTTTCTCACTGCAGGGACGGACAAATTTCAGCGCGGAAGGCGACGGTTTTCCCGACACGGTCCGTGATTCGGCTGTTTGAGAGGGCTGTTCGAATCCCATATCACTTCCGGCAATCCGCCATCGGTCCGTGGGCGTAGTAGATTCGCTTCGGCTTGAAGCCCATCACGCGCCTCCAGTCCTCCAGGTCCGGATCGTACTCTCTCCGCTGAAGATCTCCCACAAAGCAATCGCCGGAATCGAGCAGGAGGGTCACGCTATCCCTGCTGTGGCTCGGTGTCGGGATGATCTCGCCCCGGATACCGATTCCAAGCAGAAACTCACGGCTTTCAGCGCAGCGAAGGACCTCCGCCCTTGTCTCATCCACCGGCACATACGGTATCCCGTCGCGCTGAAAAATATAGTCCGGAAAATGGGCTGAATCAACCTGTGTATCCATCATGACGAGCTTTGCTCCCTGCCGCTGAAGCTCTCCCGTCAATCCGCAGTGATCCGGGTGATAATGCGTCGCAAGGACATATTTCAGGTCTGAAACCTTCAGCCCGTGCTGCTTCAGCGCCCTGTAGAATGCCCCCAGGGTGCCTGCGTAATCGGTATCAACGAGGAGACCGTTGATCAGAAATGTGTTCGTATTGCCATATTTCAGCAGGACAGGCATTTCACTCATTGTCGTCAGGCTTCCTTTTCTTATATACCGGCATCCACGGCTCCGGCAGTATTTTCTCATCGAATTACACTCTTTTCAGGGCCATCCCTGCCTGCAAAAAGACAGAGCCGAAGCGGTAAGAGCCCTGCCTGTTTTTGTTTCCCGTTTCCGATTATAGCATAGACGGAATCCATTGGGGAATCCTTCCCGATACATTTTTTTGCTTTCGTGTGTCCTGAATACCTCTCCGTTGTCCTGGCCAGCCTTTGCCCCTGCCGTCAGCATTCCCAGCGTCTTCACCATGGACGCCTGGCCCTGGTTTTCCACCTCGTTGCCCACGCCCCAGATCAGGATGCAGGGCCGGTTTCTGTCCCGCAGAACCATCGCGTCCAGATCCTGCCGCCAGTCCTGATCAAAATACCGTCCGTACAGTCCGCTGTGCCACTTGTCAAAGCATTCGGAATAGACATAGAATCCCATCTCATCGCACAGGTCCAGCATTTCCGCGCTGTGCATATAGTGCGCCAGCCGCAGCGCCGAAATCCGTCACCATCAGGCGCTTCGGCGTCTTCACCGTCCGCGGATAAGCCTGCCCGATGGGCGTCCCGTTTTCATTTCCTCTGTTTCACTTCTCCTGAAAGCATTCCCGCACCGTCGCGAAGGCCAGCTTCGGCCGCCGGTATTCGTCCACCGCACCCTTGTTGTTGGCTGTCTTCGGCCTCCGGGCAAACCATTCGCCGTCCACCCGCACGTCCGCGAACTGCCACAGGAAAACCCCGGTAACTTCCGTCTCAGCCAGAACGCCCCGTATCTGGTCCTTCAGGATCCTGCACTGCCGCTCCTCGCTCCATTTCGTCTCCCCCAGCGGGTCATGGAAGCCGTAGATGGCGCCCGCGCCGATCTCGCTGACGATGACCGGCTTCCCGGCCCCGCCGTTCTCCCGGATCTCCGTCAGCTTTCTTTCCAGGGCTTCCTTTACCGGGGTGTCGTGGTACCACTGGGGATATAGGTTCACGCTGACCGCGTCCATCTCTCCGTAAACGCGTCCGCCGGGTCGCTCCAGCAGCGCCGCAGTCACCGGCCGGCTGCCGTCCAGCCGCTTCATCATCCCGAGGATTTCCCGGTAGCATTCCGCGCCGTATTCCGTGTCGTCGGCGCACTCGTTCAGGCAGCCCCAGATGAAGATGCAGGGGTGGTTGTAATGCTGCTCGATCATCTCCTCCGTGCTTCCCCGCAGCTGGTCCATGAATCGGGGATGCCGCATCCGTTCCTCGTCCAGCCCCCGGGCAATGGGATTCCTCCCAAACCAGCATTCCAGTCTCGTCGCACAGGTCCAGGAACCGGGGATCGTTGGGATAATGGCAGGTGCGCACGCAGTTGGCCCCCATCGCCCGCATCAGCTGCAGATCCTGCATCATTCCCTCCATCGGCACGCTCAGTCCGAAGGCTCCGTATTCCTCATGCCGGTTGAACCCCTTCAGCCGCAGGGGCTTCCCGTTCAGCAGGATCCGGTTTCCCTGGATCCGGATTTCCCGGAACCCGATCCGGTCGATCCAGTCGTCCGCCGCCTGCCCGTCCAGCTCCAGCACAGCCTTCACTGTATAAAGCACAGGCGAATCCGGCGTCCATTCCATTGCGTTTTCGCATGGAATCCTAAGCGCCAATGTAGTCGTCCTGTTGGCGGGCAGCTCCGCCTGAACCGTAGCTGTCATCCGATTCTCGGGCAGCTCCGCCCGAGCCTCTGCCGTCTGCCCGTCGACAGTCACCGACACCGTCCCTCGCAGCGTTTCTCCCGTCAGGTTGTGGACGCAGATCTCCGCGTCCGCCTCCCAGCCTTGCTCCGTCTTCCGCGGCGTCACATGGCACCGGGTGATGTAGGCCGCTCCCAGCTCTTCTGCCAGCACCGGCCGGTTAATCCCGCCGTAGGCGTAATAGTCGTTGGGAATGTGCAGGGCGGAATCCTCCCCAAACCGGTTGTCCGCCTCGATCCGCAGGGTATGCTCTCCCCGGGGAACGTCCAGCGCCAGCCCCTCGAATCCCGTGTATGCGCCGTAGTGCTCCGCCAGCAATGCATCGTCCAGGTATACGGCCGCCCGGAAGCTGACGCCGCCCAGCCAGATCCGCACGTTTCCTCCGCAGATGATTTTCTGCTCATAGATTCCGCGTCCCCGGTAGTTTCTCAGCGCGGGATGCGCCTCCCACACCCCGGGCACAATCACCTTCTCCGGCTTCTCCAGCCCGCCGGCGTCCGGCGCGGTAAAAGTCCAAACCGGCGCGCATTCCCGGCTTTTCCGGATTTCATGGGTCCGAAAAACTCTCTCCATTTTCGTCAACCTCGTTTTCCCGGTCCTCCGACCGTAACTCCGCGCCTCATCTTACACCGTTCCCGTCAAAAAGAAAAGCCGCAGATCATTTTCGCCCGGCGTACCAATGGGATTGTCTGGGCGTACCGTGGGGACTGTCCCCCCGGTACGACCCCCGCGGCATCCCGGGATGACTGTCCCCCCCCGGTACGACCCCTGCGGCATCCCGGGATAACTGTCCCCCGCGGTACGCATTCCGGGTTCATACCTATTTTGTATGTCCACTTCCCGGGATGGGGCTAAATTCCCGTGTCCATTCTACGGGGTACATTTTAAGTATTTTAGACGCCAAAAGTAGTAGAAAAGTAGTAAAACAGAAATTTTCTACTACCCGGATTATGCGCTCCTCTTCAGCATGTTGCCAAAGCTCTCATATGCGATCCAATCCAGCGAATCAGCAATCTCTGCAAACGGTCGATTCAGATCAAGTGATCTTACCATATACAAAGCTTCCCGGGCAACAAAAAACCGGCTGTTTTCTCAGCCGGAG